>JAAYKJ010000025.1 GCA_012522505.1 Clostridiaceae bacterium | reverse complement strand
GGGGTAGATGTGGCGAAGATAATCGTAGCGGACAAAATGGCTCCGGATGGCATCGACTATCTGAAGAGCAAAGGTTTTGAGGTAGACACACCATTTGGTATTTCTCATGATGAACTACTTGAGGTCATTGAAAAATATGACGCTATAATCGTTCGGAGTGCAACCAAGGTCAAAAAAGACATTATTGATCGCGCCAAAAACCTGAAGGTAGCTGGAAGAGCAGGAAACGGCATCGATAATATTGACGTGGCGGAGTGCACCAAAAGAGGCATCTATGTGGTCAACACACCGGAAGGCAATACAATGGCTGCTGCTGAAATGGGCGTTGCTATGGCATTTTCCATATTCAGAAACATTCCACAGGCTCATTTGGCTGCTAAAAACAAGGATTTTAGGAGAAACAAATTTGTTGGCGAAGAGCTTGATGGCAAGGTCGCCGGTGTTATTGGCGTAGGTAAAATTGGCTCAATAGTTGCCCGAAAGCTTTGCGGTGTTGGGATGAAGGTTGTTGGTTACGACCCGTATGCTTCCGACGATAGGTTCAAGCAGTTGGGGATTGACCGCTGCGAAACCCTGGAGGACCTTTTAAAAGTTTCCGACCTGATAACACTGCATATCCCCAAAAGCCCACAAAACGCCAATCTGATCGGTGAGAATGAGCTAAAGCTATGCAAAAAGGGTGTACGTATTGTCAATTGTGCCCGTGGTGGCATGATAAACGAAAAGGCGCTATATGATGCGATTGTTTCAGGGCATGTAGCTGCTGCTGCCTTGGATGTTCAGGAGGTTGAGCCCAATTTCACAAAGAAACCCGAAGAGCAGGATTACTGGAATCCACTTCTTGAGCTTGACAATGTAGTATTTACACCGCATTTGGGGGCTTCTACGAAAGAGGCCAGTTACAATGTCAGCATCGGTGTGGCAAAGCTGGTTGAAGGTGTTCTGAACGGTGAGTTGGTTCCTGCCGTCAACATGACGCCAGTATCTGGAGATGTCAAAGAATTAAGGCCATATACCGATCTTGCAGAAAAACTTGGCAGCATCTATTACCAGGCTGAAAAGGAAAGGGTTGTGAAGATCGAGGTGATCTACAGTGGTGATGTCACTCAAATGCCCACAAAACCCATAACTCTGTCTGCCATTAAAGGTTTTCTGCAAAGCGCCGGTGACCCTGACGTAAACTACATCAACGCAGAACTTAAGTTGAAAGAGCTTGGGGTTCAACTGGTTGAAAGCAAAAGCTCCAACCTTGAAAAATATACTAATCTAATTACTGTTAAATTCATCACCAATAAAAAAGAACAGTCTGTATCAGGAACTGTCTTCGCGAAGGATGTTATTCGCATTGTAGACTTCTTTGGATATAAACTTGATTTTGAGCCTACACCCCATGTGATCGCACTCCAGAATGTCGATGTACCCGGGATTATCGGAAAGGTCGGAACCCTTCTGGGTGAAAACAACATCAATATTGCTGCAATGCAGTGGAGCCGAAACAGAAGGGGAGAAAAGGCAGTATCCTTTGTAAGCGTGGATGCAGAGGTTTCAAAAGAGATACTGAATAAGCTTTTGCTGATAGAAGGTATTCTAAAAGCCTCTAGTCTTCATCTGTAATTGTGTATGATAAACGAACCGGGCCGGTTGAAAAACCGGCCTTTTTGATTTTGCTCATTGATATAATCCTCTTTCAAAATTCAAATAAGTATTTAATCACATGATAGAATGTGTTATGATTCTTATGAACAAATTTTGGAGGACGGAACATGTCTGTAAAAGTAGGATGCATATCCCTTGGATGTCCAAAAAACCTGGTCGACAGTGAAGTCATGCTGGGGATCTTGAACAAGGACAGCTTTGAAATCACGGTCGATATGCAGGAAGCAGCAGTGATCATCGTCAATACGTGTGCTTTTATTGGGGATGCAAAGGAAGAAGCAGTGGATACAATACTTGAAGCTGCTTTATTCAAGCAGACAGGAAAGCTGAAGGCTTTGATCGTTACCGGATGTTTAGCCCAAAGGTATCGGGAAGAGATTATTACGGAAATTCCTGAAGTGGATGCGGTCTTGGGAACAGGAAATATTTCTGAAATAGAACAGGTCATCATCGATCTGATCTCTGGGAACAAGGAACGTCGTCTATTGCTGAATGAACCTAATGATGTGGATTATCTGGACAATCTTCGCATGCTGTCGGTTAAGGGCGGATCCCAGTATCTGAAAATTGCAGAAGGGTGTAGTAATTTTTGTACCTACTGCATAATTCCATCCCTGCGGGGTCCATATCGCAGCCGGACAATTGAAAGTATTACGGCAGAAGCGAAACGGCTGGTAGAGGGGGGAGCAAAGGAGTTGATCCTGATTGCTCAGGATGTCAGCCGATATGGTGAGGACAAAGATGGTGGAGCCTCGCTGGTGAGCTTGATTCAAAAGCTTTCTGGTCTGGATGGCCTGAAATGGATCCGACTGTTGTATTGTTATCCCGAACGTATCCACGAAGATCTGATCAGGGAGCTTAAAGAAAACCCGAAGCTGGTAAAATATCTGGATATTCCGATACAGCATGCAAGTGATAGTATTCTGAAGGCGATGGGCAGAAAAACGAGGCAAGATGAACTGACGAAGCTTGTTAAAACTCTAAGACAGGAAGTACCAGATATTATCCTTAGAACCTCTCTGATAACGGGTTTCCCTGGTGAAACAGAAGAGGATTTCGATACCCTTGTGAAGTTTATTCAAGAGAATCCCTTTGACAGACTGGGTGTCTTTGCCTATTCCCGGGAGGAAGGAACGCCGGCTGCAACAATGAAAAACCAGGTAAAGGAAGAAATAAAACAGCAACGCCGGGAGTTTATTCTTTCGGTGCAAAGCGAAATTGCTGTTGCCAGAGTCGCACAAAGGCTGGGTAATTGCTATGATGTACTGGTGGAAGGGGTTGCAGATGATGGTATCTTTTATTATGGGCGTTCCTATGCAGAAGCGCCGGATATCGATCCATTAATATATTTTACCTCCCCTGAACCTCTGGTGATGGGAAGCTTCAAGAAGGTAAAAATATTGAATTATCAGCAGTTTGACTTAATAGGGGAGGTGATATAATCATGAATTTGCCTAATAAATTAACCCTTCTCAGGATTTTTACAATTCCGGTTTTCCTGCTTTTGCTGTTGCCAATAGGAGAGAATAAACTGCTTTTACCAATCCCGATGCAAACGGGCAGAATTCTTGCAGCACTGGTGTTTATATTGGCTGCTCTTACAGACCTGCTGGATGGAGCTATTGCACGGAAAAGACACTGTGTAACCACATTTGGAAAATTTCTGGATCCCATTGCAGATAAACTGCTGGTTTCTTCAGCATTGATGGCTCTTGTTGAATTAGGTGAGGTTTCAGCCTGGGCTGTGGTGATTATTATCGCAAGAGAGTTTCTTGTACAGGGTATCCGAATTATTGCCGCTAATGACGCAGTTGTAATATCTGCCAGCATTTTGGGTAAGATAAAAACTGTTAGCCAGATGATCGCAATTATTCTCATTCTGCTTTGGGATTTTCCGTTTTCTTTGTTTTCATCTTTTCCTGTTGGTCAGGTGTTTCTCTGGATTTCCGTCGCTCTAACAGTATACTCCGGTTATGATTATTTGCAATCAAACTGGGACAGACTAAAAAATTGATGTCTCTTCGGACCTTCAAACAGCAAGACTTGTTGCAGGGTGCGATACGGTTTCGTGATTACCGCCAAGCTTCTGAGGCTTAATTTCCGTTATGCACAGCTATATTTCAAGTGTATAGAGTGTGAACAGTAACAGTAAGAAAAAAGGATGCAAATTGAACTTTTGTTTTGGCTTGCATTGACCAAAAAAATAGTATATACTGTTTATCAACTGGGAATATTATCTGGTAATAAAGGAATTGTGCTTTATGAAAACTTGAATAAAATATACCGAAGATGGACGAAAACATTACGTTGGAAATCGCAGCAGGGTTTACTAAACTGGCAAAGACAAATTCATCCCATGCAACCGCAAATTTGTTAGAGCGTTTTTGCCAGAGGAAGAAAGGTGTTACATTTTGAACAAAAGCTCGTTGGCAAAAAAGGATAGACATAATCGTCTTCTGGAAAAGATTAAGGAAGACCCATTCATGACGGATGAGGAAATTGCTGAATACTTGGATGTAAGCATTCCAACCGTCCGCCTTGACAGGCTGGAGCTTGGAATACCAGAGCTTCGGAAAAGAATTCGGGATGTGGCTTCGCTGAACCACCAAAAGGTAAGAGCGCTGCATGCGGATGAAATTGTTGGCGAACTGGTTGAAATACAATTGGGTGTAAGCGGCATTTCCATTTTGGATACAACAGACCAGATGGTTTTTTCACAATCTAAAATTGTAAGGGGACATTACATATATTCATTGGCAGAATCGCTGGCCATTGCAGTGATAGATGCAGAAGTAGCACTGGTTGGTGTAGCGAACATCAAGTATAAAACTCCTGTTTATGCGGGCTCCAGGCTTGTTGCAAAGGCAGTTGTGCGACAGATCAGGCAAAGGAGTCATATCGTATGGGTGTTTATCTACTTCAAGCAGAAGGAAGTATTCAGAGGGAAATTTATACTTGTGTCGATTGAAGACAATGAAACACTGGTATCAAACAGAGAGTAACTGTTATAAGCTTAAACATACAAAGCATAGGGCACCTGTATCGATAGAATTTTCGGCAACAATGTTAAGGTATCGGAAAGGGACAAAACAATATGCTTCAAACTGTCCCGTTTGGCAGTATATGATGGGTGTTAAGTGTGATATTGAAAAAAGATCGACTCTAAGGAAAGGCTGAGTGAATTATTTTGAAAATAATGATAGATGCAATGGGCGGGGACAACGCGCCAGGTGAGATAGTGAAAGGCTGTATTGAAGCGGTTAATGCAAAAAGCGGCTTTGATATCGAATTAATCGGTGTTGAGAGTGAAATTCAAAGGGTTCTGCAAAAATACAGTTATCCTCATGACCGCGTTACAATAAAGCCTACTTCACAAATCATTTATAATGAAGACAAACCGACAGAGGCCATCCGTCATAAAAAGGATTCATCTCTTGTTGTCGGTTTAAGCAAAATAAAAGAAAACGCGGGACAGGTGTTTATTACAGCCGGTAGTACCGGTGCGCTGCTGGTGGGAACACTGCTTGTCGCAGGTCGAATTCAGGGTGTAATAAGGCCTGCACTTGCACCGATAGTACCGTCCCTTGCAGGGGGGACCATGATCATTGATGCAGGTATGAATACCCTTTGCAGACCAATAAATTATGTTCAGTTTGCTGTGATGGGTTCGGGCTTCATGGAGCAGATGTTTCACAAGGAATCCCCCAGGGTAGGATTGATCAACGTAGGGACTGAAGAGGAAAAGGGAAATGAGCCTCTAAAAGAGACGCTTAAGTTGTTAAAGAAATGTGGAGTTAATTTCGTAGGCAACATTGAGGGCAGAGATATTGCAGAAGGAGTAGTAGATGTAGCAGTATGCGACGGTTTTACAGGAAATGCTATGTTGAAGATGATGGAAGGGACTGGAAACTTCTTCATGCACCATATGAAAAGAATTTTTAACAGCGATCTGTTTACTAAAATATCCGCACTTCTGGTAAAGGCTCATCTGAAAAAATTGAAAGACAGTGTTGATCCGGAGGAGATCGGAGGAACCCCAATATTAGGAGCCAAGGGTCTCATATATAAGTGCCATGGCAACAGCAAGGCAAAAGCGATTCAAAACACGATTCTGAACGCTTCAACAATGACGAACAGTGTTTATATCGATCAAATCCGTGATAGGTTAGCCACATTGGAGGTAAGAATGAATGCATGATTTTGGTGTTGGAATCCTTGGTACCGGCATATATCTTCCTGAAAAAACACTCACAAATGCTGATCTGGAAAAAATGATGGATACATCCGACGATTGGATTACAAGGCGTACAGGAATGAAAAAAAGGCATCTGCTTGATGATGATAAACCCGCCTGTACAATGGGGGTTGAAGCTGCGAAACAAGCGATTCGCGATGCCAATATTACACCGGATGATATTGATCTGATCATTGTAACCACAGAAACCCCCGACTACCTATCACCATCCATGTCATGCCTTATACAAAAACATATTCATGCAAATAAGGCTGCCGCATTTGATATTAATGCAGCCTGTACCGGCTTTGTGTATGCTATGACCATAGCGCAGCAATTCATAGAAACAGGATACTACAGGTTTGTACTGATCGTTTCGAATGAAGGGCTTAGCCGAATTATAGACTGGAAGGACAGAAATACCAGCATCCTTTTTGGTGATGCCGCCGGAGCAGTTGTTGTAGGGCGAGTAAAGAAGGGTTATGGTATCAGGAAAAGCTATCTTGCATCTTTTGGAGACCTTGGACACAACCTGACAATACCATGTTGCTATGTTTCAGAAGAAGATCGGCAAAAACGGCGAAAAGAGATGGAGCGTACTTTATGGCAAGATGGTAGCGAAGTGTTTACATTTGCGATACGCGCAATGACCGATGCCACCCGGCGGGTGGTGGAGGCTGAGGGGAAAACAATGGAAGATGTGGCTCTTGTAGTTCCTCACCAGGCAAACCTGCGGATCATTAACGGCGCTGCAAAAAGGCTTCATTTATCCGATGATAAAATCGCAGTGATATTGCAGGATACGGGGAATATATCTTCTGCTTCAATACCGGTTGCGCTGAATTTTTCTGATAAGAAAGGGCTACTGAAAAAAGGTGACATAATCGTCATGGTGGCTTTCGGTGGAGGTCTTACTTGTGGAGCAGCATTGTTGGTTTGGGGAAAATAGAGCGATGGTGGCATTGACCGAACCATGAATGCAGGCTCAATGATTGATGATGAGGTGTAGTATGTCTAAAACGGCTTTTGTGTTTCCGGGACAAGGGGCACAATATATAGGGATGGCAAAGGAAATATATGATCAATATAAAAAAGCTTCAGAGGTCTTTCGCATGGCTTCGGAGGCTCTGGAAATTGACATGGAAAATATGATCTTTCATGGCGATGAAGACAACCTGAAGATCACAGAAAATACGCAGCCTGCGATTGTTACAGCCAGTATCGCTTGTCTTCAACCCTTGCTCGATGCTGGTATACGAGCTGATTATACAGCTGGTTTAAGCCTTGGGGAATATGCTGCCCATGTTTACGCAGGGACACTTACGTTCACGGATGCGGTAAAACTATTGAAAATGCGTGGCAGGTTCATTCAGGAGGCGGTTCCTCTGGGTGAGGGTTCCATGGCAGCTATATTGGGGTTAAGCCGGGAATGTGTACTGGATATATGCTCTCAGTCAGAAAAATATGGTGTTGTTGAACCCGCAAACTATAATTGCCCGGGACAAATCGTCATCTCTGGTGAAAGTAAAGCTGTAGAAAAGGCATCGGCCCTTGCCCTTGAAAAGGGTGCAAAGAAGGCAGTTCCGCTGGCAGTCAGTGCTCCCTTTCATTGCAGTATGCTGGTTCAGGCCGGTAAAAGGCTGAAAAATGAATTGGATAAAGTGGAAATACATCCAATGAGAACTCCGGTTGTCTCAAATGTAAACGGAAAGATCGTTCAGGAAGACCAAGTTAAGGAAACCTTGGTTCAACAGGTATCCATGCCTGTATTATGGGAAGACTGTATTCGAACAATGATTGACAACGGGGTGGACACCTTTGTTGAAATTGGTCCTGGTAAAGTTTTATGCTGCTTCATAAAAAAAATTGACAAAAGCGTTAAAACCGTGAATATAGAAGATATGGCCTCTTTGGAAGCGGCCTTGCTAAGTTTGAAGGGGTGAAAAACAAAGAGATGGATTTTAATGGAAAGACTGTAATCGTGACAGGATCCACGAGGGGACTGGGAAAGGCAATTGCTGAAAAGTTTGCCATTCTGGGTGCCAATATTGTGATTAATGGCACATCGCAAACCGTTTATCAGACAGAAGAAGAATTCAGGGAAAAGGGATATCGTGTAAGTGCTGTGGAAGGGGACATCAGCATTCCCGAAACGGCGCAGAAACTCATCGAAACAGCGGTGAATACCTTTGGTACTGTAGACGTGCTCGTGAATAATGCCGGTTTAACCAGGGACAAATTGTTGATGAAGATGAGCGTGGAAGACTGGGAGAAGGTTCTTGACATTAATCTTAAAGGTGCTTTTCTATGCACGAAAGCCTTGTCAAAGTTGCTGATGAAAAAGCGTTCGGGAACAATCATCAATATTACCTCTGTTGTTGGCATTATGGGAAACGCAGGACAGGCAAATTACGCCGCTTCAAAGGCAGGGTTGATAGGCTTTACGAAATCTGTGGCCAAAGAGCTGGGAGCATGGGGAATCACATGCAACGCAATTGCTCCGGGCTTGATAGAAACAGATATGTCAGCTCAGCTATCCGATGAAATCAAGGAAAAATTTATTGCAATGACTCCGTTGAAGAGGGCCGGGACTCCCTCCGAGGTGTCAGACGCTGTATGTTTCCTGGCATCGGAGCAGGCAAGGTACATCACAGGTCAGGTAATTCATATTGACGGTGGAATGGTTATGTAATATTATCTTTATTGAAAGCAATACTATTAAATATATAGGTTGCGATTCCTGTCTGTAAGGGGGTGAAAGGTGTGGCATTTGAGAAAGTGAAGGAAATCGTTGTAGAACAGCTTGGCGTCGAAGAGGGTGAGGTTTCATTGGAGGCCTCCTTTATAGACGATTTGGGAGCTGATTCTCTTGATATTGTTGAACTTATCATGGCTTTAGAAGAAGAATTTGACCTGGAAATACCAGACAAGGAAGCTGAGAAAATTACAACAGTTGGGGATGCTGTAGAATATATTAAAGCGCATACCTAACTAAAGTTGAATAAAAAAAGTCCCACATGGATGGGGCTTTTTTTATTAACACAGATTGATTGACATTATATACCAGGCAGAATTCTCTTATCATGACACGTTTACCCACATTTAGCAATTGCTTGCGGTTTCATATAGGAATTATGTAATCCCCTGCAAATACTTGGGAGTACCGGAGGAGGTTCATACAATGAAAAGACGAGTTGTTGTTACCGGCACAGGAGTTATTCACGCATTGGGAAAAGAAACATCTACTTTTTGGAAAGCGATTCAGGCTGGCGAAAATGGCATATCCACCATTACGAAATTTGATTGTAGCAATATTGAAACAAAAGTCGCCTCAGAAGTGCGGGATTTTGATCCCACGCTTTATATTGAAAAAAAGGAAGCCAGAAGGATGGATCCCTTTGTCCAGTACGCCATGGCTGCTTCCCAAATGGCTATAGAAGAGGCGGGGATTGACGCTGCCAAAGAGGATCCTTTCCGAATTGGTGTTTTAATCGGCTCAGGTATCGGTGGAATTCAGACCCTTGAGGAACAGAAAGTGACCCTGATGGAAAGGGGGCCCTCCCGTGTCAGCCCGTTTTTCATTCCAATGATGATTTCCAATATGGCCTCTGGTCAGGTTGCCATCCGTTATGGATTTTGTGGGTACAATGAGTGCGTTACAACAGCGTGTGCAACTGCTAACCATGCCATAGGCGATGCTTTCCACGTCATCCGAAGCGGCTTGGCTGATGTGATGGTTTCTGGCGGTGCTGAATCGACTATCACCGAATTGGCGATGGCTGGCTTCTGCTCTTCAAAGGCTATGACCTTTGACCCTGATCCGGAGACTGCCTGCAGACCATTCGATAAAAACAGAAGCGGATTTATCATGGGTGAAGGTTCCGGCATTATCGTTCTGGAAGAACTGGAACATGCTTTGAAGAGGGGAGCAAATATCCTTGCAGAGATTATTGGTTATGGCTGTACCTGCGATGCGTATCATATAACTGCACCTCATCCACAGGGGCTTGGTGGAATTAAAGCCATGCAGTTTGCTTTGCAGGATGCGGGGTTAAATCCGGAAGATGTGGATTACATCAATGCTCATGGTACCTCGACACCACTGAACGACGCTTCTGAAACTGCGGTGATAAAAAAGGTATTTGGGGATCATGCCTATAAGCTTGCCGTAAGCTCCACAAAATCCATGACCGGCCATCTGCTGGGTGCAGCTGGTGGTATCGAGGCGATTATATCAATCATGGCCTTGAAGGAAGGCTTCCTGCCGCCGACAATTCATCTGGAAACACCGGATGAACAATGTGACCTGGATTATGTGCCGAATCAGGGGCGAAAGAAAGACATTCGTATTGCGCTTTCCAATGCATTAGGATTCGGTGGGCATAATGCGGTACTTGCCTTCAAAAAATATGACTAATCATGCTGGGAGCATAAATGCCGGCATCGATTGTGTCCGCGTCTGAAGCGGCTGCCGCTGTCGGCATTTTACCAGCGAGACCAGAGGAGAATATTCGTCAGCGGGTTTGAACCATGAGCCATTCGAGTGTTCTCCCACGCACAGGATAAGGAGGAAAGAAATTGAACCAGAAAGAAGAAAGTCTTATTCATCGGCTTGAAGCCAATATTGGATACGTTTACAAGAACAAGGAAAATGCATTTCTTGCAATTACGCATAGCTCATACGCTTACGAGCATCGACAGAAAGGAATATCCAGTAATGAGCGGTTGGAGTTCTTGGGAGATTCGGTTCTGAACTTTATCATCACAGACCGTTTGTATAAAGAAGCTTCCGATATGCCTGAGGGGGATATGTCCAAGCTGCGGGCTTCAGTTGTATCGGAAGCATCTTTATCCCAATGTGCACAGCAAATAAAGCTGGGTGAGGTTCTTCTTCTCGGTAAAGGAGAGGAGATGACGGGCGGCAGGCAACGCAGTTCCATTCTTGCGGATGCGACTGAGGCAATTATTGGCAGCCTATATCTGGATGGGGGCCTTAAGGCATCAGAGTATTTTGTTGAACGATTCCTTCATGAGAACTATGTCAAAGCAATTAGCGGTACACTGTTCTGCGATTTTAAGACAAAATTGCAAGAGGAGATACAAAAGAAAGGGAACAGTGCCATTCATTACACTGTAATTGCGGAAAAAGGCCCGGATCATAACAAGTTATTCACAGTGGCAGTCATGGTCAATAACAGAAAACTGGGTGAAGGTATCGGAAAAACGAAGAAGGAAGCCGAACAGAACGCAGCTGGGAATGCTTTGGAGGTTTTATCAAAAGATCCGAAGACCCTTGCCTCTATAGTCGAGTAACCCATTCTTCAAATACCGGGCATGAGAAATTTTGCATGATTATTTCTGCGAAGGCGGTGCCTGGATGCCGTAAGTTTGGCCTAATCCCAATACATAAGGCGCTGCGAAATAAACTATAAGCGTCTGATTTTGGAAATGGATGAATCCTATGAAAAAGCACATGAATATCCCTATTTTTATACCCCATGAAGGTTGCCCAAATGATTGTATATTTTGCAATCAGAGAAAAATCAGTGGTTCTGTACATACGCCTTCGGAAAGTGAAATGGATGCGATCATTCGAAAGCATCTTGAGAGCCCGGCACTGGAAAGGGAGATCGCTTTTTTTGGTGGCAGCTTTACAGGTCTTCCTGTAAGTGAGCAGGAAAAATACCTGCAAATTGCAGAAAAATATGTTCAGCAAGGAAGGGTTAAAGGCATTCGATTATCTACTCGTCCAGACTATATCTCTTCCGATATCCTGAAGCTTTTGGGTAAATACTCGGTTACAACCATCGAGCTGGGGATTCAAAGCCTGAATGAGGAAGTCTTATTCAACAGCAAACGTTTTTACTCACCGGAAACGGCAATACAAGCCTGTAAGCTCATACAACTTCACGGTTTTTCTCTGGGGGTTCAAATGATGATAGGCCTTCCGGGAGACTCACTTGAAAAAAGCCTGATGACCGCAAAGAAACTCATAGCCCTTGGACCCAATATGGTCCGGGTTTATCCTACACTGGTAATACGTGAAACAGAGCTTGAGTCAGCATACAAAAGTGGACGATATAAGCCCATGTCGCTGGAAGAAGCAGTTTTCTGGTGTAGCCAAATCATACCGCTGTTTGATGATGCCAATATTTCTGTATTAAGGGTAGGATTACAGCATACCGACGATTTGCAAAAAGGTGTTGAGGTTGTTGCAGGCCCTCAGCATCCCGCATTTGGCGAGCTTGTTTATTCAGAGATATGGTACAGTCGTATTGTGAAAGAGATTGACAAGGGCCCGGAAAAACCCGGAAAGCATATGACCATACATGTGTCAGCGTCAGAGGTTTCAAAGGTTATCGGGCAGCATCAGAAAAACCTGAAACAGCTGAAAAACAAATATGGGTTCACTTCAATAAAGGTATTGGGTGACCAGGATACTTTGAACCAACTGATCCTGGAGTTTTACGAATGATTTCCATCGGTTCTTTCCTGGAAAAATAAAGCGTGTACCATGAACTGTCAGGCATGTTCAAAGACAGTGTCACCGGCTCAAATGGGATCAATTTATCTGGTACACTGGATGGCTCTGCGAACAGAAGATATTCCCCTTCTGGCAGGATAAAGCGTACATTTCCATGGATATCACTTTGTGCGGTAAGGCTCATATCATTTCCATCTGTATCTGTTCCATTAAGAATTAGTTTTACACCGGAGACTGGAACATCGGTACCCTTTTCCCGAACTTTAATGACCAGTGAATGAACAGATCCATCCCCTTGACTTAAAATGGAGACATGCGAATATTGCTTTGTCATGGATTGAACGGGTTTGGCATAGATTTCGTTCCCGAATAGAACCAGGCAGAAGCATATAAGCGCCACAAGAATCATCGTAAAGGGACGAGAATAGTCAACGATGACTTTACGGATTCCTGGCAGCATTACCACCATTCCTGCAAGACATAACACAGCGCCTGTCAAAGCTGAAAAAACACATAGAAGGGTTAATGCTTTCCAGGCAAAGGGCAACAAAAACTGACTGGCATCGGGCAGGATGCCGGACAATGGTGTAACCAGCAATGGTCTTTGGAAAAAAAGTACGAGTAAGGGTACAACGATAGCACCAATTCCTGTGGTGAGGAACGTTATCCGCATGTTTTCAGCAGTTCTTTTTGACAAAAGAAGTGTAAACAGGGTGATAAAGCCCAGAACAGGAGCGATCATCCGGGCAGTTGAGAAAGCATCTTGAGTAGCATTCAGCCAGGAGTAAAACTTTCCGCTCTCCGGTATAAAATATGTCAGCACGAACGGATGAATCCCAGATATTTCTGGTATTTCCTCTATTGAATCTAAAGAAACAGTATTTACGGCTGAACGGAGAGCTTGAACGTTTTCGGTCTCGATACTGATATTGGGCAGGGTAAGCTCGTTCTGTTTAATAGATCGGATTATTCCATCGATCAGAGAATTGGTATTCTCTTTTAAAGACTGTTCACTGAATTTGAACGTATCTGTTGACAGACTATCGGATAAATGATTCAAAGAAGATGAAACAGCTTCTGTTTCGATGATCCTTCGATAGAAAGAAGGGTTAAGCAGGACCAGGGAAAAGAGTAAATACAAAATCACAAGAAACAGGGTACAGGAGGATACCCCTACGATCAGTATAGTTTTTACAGTTGATGCTTTCCAAAATCTCATTCCTGCCCCCCGAGCCACATATAATAACCGGTTGAAACCAGAACCTACATGATTATTATATCAGGGACAGGTATGAATTTTGACATGAAATGAATGGAAATAACAGACCCAGGGTACTTTACCGATAGACTTAACCCGCGATATCTCTCCCGGCTTCGGGTGGATCAATAATCCAGTTATAGGATGGTATATGTTCCGCCGCTTGCATGTGCAATGGCAGCACCCAATGCAGTCGCATATTCAGCATGCTCAGGCATGTGAAAATTAACGGAATATAGCTTTTTAAGGCCATCAAATACAACAGAGGCCTGGGGAACATGGGTTAAGTTGCCGGTTAGCACAATATCCGATGTACCAGCCGTTCTTGCGGCAAAAATGGATAATACGCCAATGGTTTGAAATACCAAATTGATAATTCCCAACGCGATGTCAGGCTTGGATGCCAAATCACTTATTTTTCCGAAATTGGATGCTGTGGTTTCAGGAGGCAGGCCTGTGATTAAATCACTTGAAATATCACGGATAGACAGGTCTACATTGGTTAAGTCGCCTTCAAGGGCCATGGCCACAAGATCATCAAAATGCCTGATATTCAACATCCGGTTTGATAAACCCAGAAGTGTTCCACCACCGATACCTGTACCGCCCAGATGAGTCGCTTTTCCGCTTTCGGCCTTCACAAAGGCAGTACCGGTTCCCATGCTAACAATAACTGCATTGGAAAGCTTGGAAAGGAAGAGACCTCCCATTCCAATGGAATAAAATTCTTCCACCCGACCTGTGGATATACCAAAGATTGGTTCCTTTACATAGGAAGAGCCAACTCCGGTAACCATAATGAAAGAGATATCATCCAGTTGGAGCTGGTTTTGGTTGAGGAACTTCCCAAAAGCACCATACAGGGAAGAGATGGGATCAGTCGCCCGTACCAGTAGAGGGCTTACGATCCTATTTTCCTGAAACCCTGTAATTTTTGTTGTGCTTCCGCCAATATCGATACCAATGATCATTTTCACGCCCCCAAATTTCGTTATTTTTCGTTAGATGCGTAAACATATTATATCGTTATGATTAGCTAATATCAAGGTTCAAATTGTATTATGAAGCGAATACAAAACATAGACGAGGGTCCACGGCCACAGATGTATCTGATAGAATTGAGAATTTATTGAAAAGAGAAAATGGTTATGATAAGATAAATCAGCCGGTATCCAAAGGAACCGGACTAAAAGTTATATTTTTCTATTTCGACAGGTATCCGGAATAACCGGAACTGAAGCGGAGGTATTCTTATGAAAAAAGAGTTTACAAAACGAATCACAATGGCAGGTATCCTAAGTGCGATCTGTATTGTAATGACTGTAACCCCTTTGGGGTTCATCCCAATAGGCCCTATTCGTGCAACCATCTTGCATATTCCTGTTATCATCGCTGGTATTTTTGGAGGATACTGGGTAGGTGGTTTTGTCGGTCTTGTTTTTGGTATTATGAGTTTTCTTCAAGCGCCTACCGATCCTACCTTTTCACCGATCTGGGCCTCAGGTGGCGTTTTGACATTTGTTTTCATCGGTATCACAACCCTTGTACCCAGAGTGCTAATCGGGCTGGTCAGTTCCCTGGTGTATAAGAGCACAGAAAAGATATCAAAGAAAACATCCATGATCATTTTTATTCTTATTCAGATATTTGCTTTTTTAGCGAATCTTTGGCAGACCGTTAAAAATATTACTTCAGGTGAGGCTTATTGGGTTAATATCCTGATAGCGGTTGCTATTGTCATTCTGAATTTCATAGTGATGCGCAGCTATAACCAATACAATATGCAGGCTGTATTCTCCTCGGTGATGGGTACCCTCACCAATACGGTATTGTTTATCTTTTTGGCATATAATTTATTCAAGAACCAGTTTGCTGCAGCTTTTAGTATCGATCTTGAAACAGTTAAGAGCATATGGATCACAGCAGGGATTACAAACGGAACCATGGAATTGATTTTGGCTATCGTTCTGGTAAACTACATATCCTTGGGATTGTTTGCTTATCAAAGGAATCAATGAGCGCCTGCGGCAATTGTGTTAGGATATAATCAAAGGAATCAATAACAGAAGCAGAAAAGGAAGCCGATATGAGGGAAATTCATATTGATCAGGTTATTGCATGTGTTGAAAAACTATGCATGGATGCGAACTATTACTTAAATGAAGATATTTATCGGGCTATCGAAGAGGCAGGAAATAGGGAAAAGTCCGAAATCGGGAAGATGGTTCTGGCCAATCTCAGGGAAAATGCAGATATTGCAAAAAACGAAAAAATGGCTATCTGCCAGGATACCGGTATGACAGTCGTATTCCTCGAGGTTGGTCAGGATGTGCATGTTACAGGTGGAAGCCTTAACGATGCGGTTAACGAGGGCGTTCGAAGGGGCTATAAGAAGGGTAACCTAAGGTGCGCGGTTGTGAAGCACCCCATAACCAGGCAAAACACTCAGGATAACACGCCAGCAGTCATACATACCCAGATAGTACCAGGTGACAGGATATTGATTCAACTGGCACCAAAGGGCTTTGGGAGTGAAAATATGAGTGCATTGGCTATGCTGAAGCCATCGGATGGGTCTGAAGGGGTTATGGATTTTATCGTTAAAACTGTCAGCGAAGCAGGTCCAAATCCATGTCCACCTGTGATTGTTGGTGTGGGCATAGGGGGAACAATGGAAAAGGCGGCGCTTTTGTCAAAAAAGGCCCTGCTGCGCCCCATCGGGTCCTGTTCTGATGATCCGCTTGCCGCCAACATGGAAAAGGAACTGGTTGAGAGAATTAACACACTTGGAATCGGGCCTGCCGGCATTGGGGGGAGTATAACCACCTTGGCGGTGCATATTGATATCTTTCCAACCCATATTGCTGGTTTGCCTGTTGCGGTAAATATAGGCTGCCACGCAACCCGGCATGCTTCAGCGATTCTGCCGTGAAAGGATAGAATAATGGAGGACAGAAAAACAGGTACCCTAAGTCTTGTTGCAACACCTATCGGAAACCTGGAGGATATATCCTTCAGGGCAATAAAAACACTGGAAAAATCCGACTTTATCGCTGCTGAAGACACCAGGCACACCTTAAAGCTGCTAAATCATTATGATATAAAAAAGCCACTTATCAGTTATTTTGAACACAACAAGAAGCAAAGGGGCGAAGCGCTTATCCGGTTATTACAAGAGGGAGCCAATATTGCATTGGTTACGGATGCCGGTTCACCTGGGATTTCCGACCCGGGTGAAGATATTGTTAAGCTTGCTATACAAAACAATATTCTGGTTACCATGGTTCCAGGCCCAACCGCATCCATTATGGGGCTTGTATTATCAGGTCTTTCCTGCGACAGGTTCTGCTTTGAAGGGTTTCTGCCACATGACAGAAAGGCAAGGAGAAAGCGCCTGGAAATGCTGGAGACCGAAGAGCGGACCATCATTTTTTATTTATCTCCCCACAGAACCCTTGAAGTTCTTGGTGATGTTCAAGATGCGCTTGGAAATCGTACATGTGCCATATGTCGGGAATTAACCAAAAAACATGAAGAGATCCTGAGGGGAACGATTGAAGAAATGATAACGGAATTATCGGAGCGGGAAAGCATAAAGGGAGAAATGGTGCTAATCGTTGAAGGCAACCTCAATGCTTTCAAAGAAGACAAAGACAAATGGCTTTCCATGAGCATAGAGGATCATATGAAGCTATATCTCGAAAGTGGGCTGAGTACAAAAGAAGCCATGAAGAGGGTTGCTCTTGATAGAGGAACCTCAAAAAGGGACATATACTCACAATACTGTATCAGAAAAGAGTGAACAGATCTGAATAAATTACAAACCTGGGTTTATACGGATATTTCACTTCATTGGGCCCAGGTTTTGGAATGAGAATAATATAAGAAAAATTTATCGAAAACCGATCTGGAACAAACGAAGGACGGATAAGAACCGCCCTTCGTAGTCAACCAGTTAGATCTCTTTTAGTTCGCCGAGACACTCTGGGCAAATGTTCTTGCCTTTAAATACAGATATGTCTTTTGCATTATCGCAGAAAATACAGGCCGGTTCATATTTCTTTAGAATAATTGATGACTCATCAACGTAAATTTCTAAAGCGTCCTTTTCTGCGATATCGAGAGTTCTCCTCAACTCGATGGGTAGTACTACCCTTCCGAGTTCGTCGACTTTCCTTACGATACCTGTCGATTTCATTAATCCTACACCCCCCTAATAAGTACAATAAACATTGTTCGACATAATTCTCGCTCTTATAGTACCATAAATTCCAATAAACGTCAATCACTTTTTGCTGTTACAGTACTGAAGTAAAAAAATCGAACCTTTAAATATATACCACAAAATAATATAAAAAAACATAAATTTTTTAATATATTTACATATTTTTTATCGTCATGAACTTCAAAGGCTTGTTTTGTAACGATTTTATCGGCTAATGTTTCAAACAAAAGAAAGGGATGCGTATACAAAATGGACAAGTTTCATATAATGAATTGAATCATTGAAGTGGTGATAATTATGTTAAATTATATCTGGCTAGGAATGATCCTTTTAGGCGTGATATGGGCTTTGATCACCGGACGGCTTGATAATGTTACACAAGCGGTGGTATCATCAGCAGATGAGGGAGTAGAACTTTCAGTTGTATTGCTTGGGATCATGTGCCTATGGTCCGGTTTGATGAATATCGCTCAAAAGAGCGGCTTAATCAGGGCTTTGACGCGGTTTTCAAAAGGACTGTTCACTGGGATGTTTCCAAAGGTACCGGAAGATCACAGAGCCATGGGGGCTATGGTGCTTTCATTTGCTGCGAATTTTCTTGGGCTTGGAAATGCTGCTACACCTCTTGGCATCAAAGCCATGGAACAACTTCAGACCCTCAATGAGGATAAGGATACTGCAACCGATGCAATGGTTCTGTTTATGTTAATCAATGCATCTTGTCTGCAATTTATTCCTACGACTGTAATTGCCTTGCGCAATGCTGCGGGCTCTTCCAATGCTGCGGGGATTCTTCCACAGGTCTGGATCTCTTCTTTCTTTTCTACACTCACTGCCATTGTTTTCTATTATATCTTTAAGGCTTTCGAAAAAGGGCGTGATCAAATATGATGATAATGGATTGGCTTTCAAAAGCTGCCATACCTTGCCTGATAGCAGTAATTCTTGTGCTGGGAGCATGGAAAAGGATACCGGTGTTTGATACATTTTTGCAAGGTGCAAAAGAAGGGTTGTCAACGACGATAAAAATACTTCCTGTTTTAGTAGGCATAATGTTGGGAATCGAGGTGTTAAAAGCATCTGGAGCGCTGGATATGCTCGTTTCCCTGATAGGACCTGTCGCTGTTTTTTTCGGAATCCCACAGGAGATTATACCAATGGCCATATTACGTCCCATTTCCGGCAGCGCTTCTCTGGGGCTTCTGAATCAACAATTGAAGGAGTACGGACCCGACAGTTATATCGGCAAAACCTTATCGGTGATGATGGGGACAACCGAAACAATATTTTATTCAATTGCCATATACTTTGGTGCCATCGGGGTGAAAAAGACGAGGTTTACCATGTGGGTTGCCCTGATCTCCGGGTTATCTGGTATCATATCTTCTGTGATCATCTGCCGCATTCTACCATAGTTCAATGCGCATGCTACACAAGCCAGGATCATTTGATAAAGTTCTCGTATCTTGCAATTTCAAACCAGATCGTGGATAATAATAGAGAAATGCAGCTGTCAAGAGGAACTGAACCCAATGGCACATATCATTCATCCATAGTCAGCTGCAGATATGATTTTGTCAATGTTATGAGGGGTTTATATGAACAGTAAAACTCGTATCCTTGTTGTGGATGACGATCCGAATATCTGCCAGCTTGTTATGCTGTATCTGGATAAGGAAGGCTATGAAAGCAGGGCCGTATACAATGGAAAGCAGGCTTTGGAAGTTTTCAGGGAGTTTACACCGAATCTTGTTATTCTTGATATCATGCTACCAGGAATGGATGGTTGGCAGGTATGCCGGGAAATCCGAAAATTCAGCAGCATACCCATCATCATGCTATCTGCACGGGATGAAACCTTCGACAAGGTGCTTGGGCTGGAGCTTGGAGCAGACGATTATGTTGTAAAACCCTTTGAGCCCAAAGAGTTAATTGCGAGGGTAAAAGCAGTGCTCAGGAGATATGAGCGCCACGATACCGATCTGGAACAGCTGATTTTTCCTGGTTTGGTCATCAATAAATCCAATTACACCCTGCGTATTCATGGAAAAGAGATGGAAATTCCGCCAAAGGAACTGGAACTTTTATTCTTCCTTGCTTCCAACCCGAACAAGGTTTTCACAAGGGAGCAATTGCTGGAAAACGTCTGGGGGTTTGACTTTTACGGCGACACAAGAACCGTAGATGTTCATGTGAAACGCTTGAGGGAAAAACTTGAGCCTTCCGATCCCCATTGGCAGCTAAAAACAGTTTGGGGAGTGGGTTACAAGTTTGAGGTGAGATGATGTTCCGAACGATTTTCCATAAAATGATAACCATCTTTATCGTAGTTTTGCTGCTATCTTTCGCTATTTCGGCGGTGTTTTTCAATATTTCCATCAGCCGCTATGTGATAGATCAGCGCACTGAGGTATTGGATGTTTACGGAGAGCGGATTTTGTCCGCTCTTGAAATTTTACTGGACAGCAGAATGGATCCCACCACCTCCTTCATTTTTAAAAACCTTCTTGAGGCTGTAGCTACCAACACGTCTTCCATCATTTGGATTGCTGATGATCGGGGATACCTTCTGGCTTATTCGTCTATCCCCGAATTTTTTCAAGACAAGCTGCAGGCGACCAATGGAATATATCAGCTGACAAACCCTAAACAGTATGCCTTTCAGGAGACTCCAAAACCCAGGAATGAAATTGGGACATTCTACGGCCTTTTTGATGATACCGGTATGCAATGGTTAACGGTAAAGATACCTTTTTCCTATTCGAATATCATAATAAACAACGAGCCTTTTCGTGGGAATGTCATTATGCATACCCCTGTACCCGAGATAAAAAAGACAGGCAAAACTATATTAAGCCTATTTTTGCCAGCTGTTTTTATTTCTCTTATGATATCCTTTGTTCTGATGTATATCCTCTCGAAAAGAATAACCAATCCATTAAAACAGATGACACAAGCCGCAAGGAGGATTTCATCCGGGGACTGGAGCAGGCTTTCCAGTAACGGCAATGACGAAGTAGCAGTATTGGCAGAAAGCTTCAATCATATGATTGTCACTTTGGAAAATCTTGAAAAGATGCGAAGGGATTTTGTAGCTAATATTTCTCATGAACTAAGAACTCCGATGACTTCCATTAATGGATTTATTGAAGGAATTCTTGATGGGACAATTCCTCAAGAGAAGCAAAGGGATTATCTGAATATTGTGAAAGATGAAGTAAAGCGTTTGCAGCGCCTTGTCACAGACATGCTTGACATCGCCAGGATGGAAGCTGGTGATCTGAAGGTGAACATAGGTATCTTCGATATCTGTGAGACCGTAAGGCTTAGTGTTATCAATCTTCAGAAAATATTTGAAGAGAAGAATATCAATTTTCGTGCCAGCTTTGAGCAGGAGAGCATGGCCGTAAAAGGAGATTGTGATGCCATACAGAGAGTGATCATTAACCTGCTGCATAATGCTGCGAAGTTTACACCGGAGGGTGGAGATATATCGGTATCGATCCGAAATATCAAAGGTAAAGCGGAAATTACCATTAGTGATTCCGGAGAAGGAATTTCGAAAGAAGACTTGCCATATATCTTTGATCGTTTTCATAAGGCGGACAAATCAAGAAGCAAGGACAGGAGCAGTGTCGGGCTTGGATTATATATTGTAAGAAATATTCTAAGGGCGCATCATGAAGATATCCATGTCGAAAGTGAAGTAGGAAAGGGAACAACTTTTATATTCAGCCTTCCCACTGGTGAAATATAAAAACCATGGGGACAAGGAACTGCCCCCATGGTTCTCACAGGATTTTCAGTTTGTTAGCTATTAGTATACATAAACCATGTTACCTGAACGCAAAGCCAGTGGTTTGGACCAAAGCCATTTATTTGTTGCGCTGTCATCAAAGAAATATAAGGCACCCTTCGTGGGATCAGAGCCGCTTAAAGCCTCATGGGCGGCTTTTTTTGCTTCTTCTGAGGCAGGCTTGTAAATCATTCCGTTTGCCACAGGAGTGAATTGGTAGTATCCTGCCGATCTCTCATAAATAACATCGCTGATGGTGTTTGGAAACCGAGAATCCTTTACTCTGTTCACTACAACAGCGCCTACTGCAACTTTTGCTTGATATGGCTGGTTGTTTGCTTCAGCGGTTATTAGCCTAGCCAGCAGATCAGCCTCGTACTGCGTATAGGCAGTCACACCTGACGGTGCAGATGACGATGCAGATAAGGGGCTAATGGTACCCGGTAATAACAGCTGCTGCCCTGGATAAATGATATTATCCCATTTCCCGTTTGCCTTTCGTAAAGAAAGCAAATCTATCCCTTGGTTTTTCGCAATCAGATACAGGGAATCGCCACTTTTTACGGTATAAACAGTTGCAGGAACCTCCAACCTTTGACCTGGGTGTATAACGGTTGATTGCAACCTGTTATCCTGCATCAAACGACTTGTGGATGAATCAAACAACTGTGCGATGGTGTAAAGGGAATCACCTTTAACAACCTCATAGGATGCTGCTGAAGCTGAAGTTGGAATGAATATCGACAAAGCCAGTACGGCCAGAAACCCCTTTACTTTTTTGTTGATCATTATAATCCTCCTTTTCACCTCCGAGCTTAGCGGGAGATTCAATGTTATGCTGATCATTCTAACAAAGAAGCTCCAGTTATGTAAACCTTAAATAACTGGAAAAATGATATGCCTAATAGGCGGAGCTGGTCAAAATTACTCTCCTTAGAAACGCACAGCCGACTGCAGGGTGAACACTACCGAATATAAGCACGATTCGATCTAAAAGCGTAAGCAATCATTGAATAACTGAAACAATTCACAAATTATTCATACTGCGGTAAAAAATCAAGGTTAGAATGAATATGTAGTAACTTATAAAGGTAATATAGTCGTTGACAGAAACGTTTTGGTAAAGGCAATAACAGTAAGGAAAGGAGAGATTGTCATGGATGATTTTAAATCATATGATTCAAACAACGCAAACTGGAATTCCTGGCAGGGATATTCCGAAAACAAACAAAAAGAACTGAACCCGTATTACAGTTATTATAACACTCAGAAGCCGAATGAGCACGATGATCTGAAAACATCCTCGTTTTATTCTGAAAGATACGAAAAACCACAAAAAGGCAAACTCAGGGAAATGATCATTCCGCTTCTTATTGTGGCACTGCTAAGTTCGGTTATTGGAGGTGCGCTGGTTGGTTCATGGTTCCAATTTGGTGCTCCTGCTATAGCCAGTAAAGCTTCGGACGAACAAAATACGTCCGAAATGGAGGTCACTCCTGTAAAGCAGATTGAGATTATAAATAGAACCGATTCTCCCGTTACGGCCATCGCGGAAAAGGTCAGCCCATCCATTGTTGGAATTCAGGTTAACTTCATGATGCAGAATTTCTGGTTTGGCATTCAGGAAACCAGCGGCTCGGGCTCGGGAATTATCATCCGAAGCGATGGTTATATTCTGACCAACAACCATGTTATTGAATCAGCCATGGAATCTGGCAATAAGATAGCACAGGGAGCTTCTATCAGAGTTATTCTTCCAAACCAGATGGATGAATTCTACGAGGCAAAAGTTGTTGGGCGTGATGCGAAAACCGACCTTGCTGTAATAAAAATCGATATTTCAGAGCTTCCGACCGTAGATCTGGGTGATTCAGACGAACTGAAGGTTGGTGAACTGGCAGTTGCCATTGGCAACCCAGGTGGGCTTGAATTCATGGGTTCTGTCACTTCTGGGGTAATTAGCGGCCTGAACCGGGTTGTACAGGTAGGAAATAACCAGGAACTGAAGGTGATTCAAACCGATGCAGCGATTAATCCAGGAAACAGTGGCGGTGCATTGGTGAATTCCCGTGGTGAGGTAATCGGGGTGAATACGATCAAGATTAGTGCCACTGGGTATGAAGGGCTTGGTTTTGCAATTCCGATCAATACTGCCAAAGAGGTTGCCGATAACCTTATCTCAGATGGATATGTCAAAGGCCGTCCTCAGTTGGGCGTTGTGATCGAGCCACGATACACCGAGGAAATCGCAAAGGAGAAAAATACACCGATGGGGCTCTTGGTTGCAGATGTGGTTCCCTTAAGTGGCGCATTTAATGCAGGAGTAAAAAAGGGTGACATCATCGTCGAGCTGGATGGTGTGGAAGTAAAAAGCTTTAGCGAGCTTGAAAATGAAAAGAACAAACATAAGGCAGGCGATACCATAACCTTAAAGGTATACCGCATTAATGTTGCAGAGCTCTCTCAGGGTGAGTACCTAACGCTGGACGTGACCCTGGGCGAAGACAAGGGGTAACCCTGTTTCTATAAAGCTATTCGGTGCCGAGCCTGTAAACCCATAGCAGGCCGGTACTGGATAGCAAGGATTAAGAAATTGAAAAAGACCATGCTAATTGTATAATTCTTACAAAAGCCTGGTCTTTTTAGTCTTCTGTTTCGACAATTCTCCAAGTTTTTTCAGCTACCTTTCCAAAAGAACCTAAACTGATGTATAATGAAAATATCTTGCTGGTGTTTTTATGAAGCGAAGGTTGTCTTTCAACTGAGCGCTTGCGCGAATTGTGCACCAAAACGAGGGTGATGAAAGCACCTTGTTTTACGGGTCAAGCCATGTGGTGCGTTCCAGTGCTTAGGTTAGGAGCATTTGATAAGTCCTGCTTGGGAAAGAAAGCCTATCAAGTGAACATATATTTAGAAGATGAAAAGGAGAAAATGGATGTCAGTCAGGAGAATTTATGTAGAGAAAAAACCAGGGTTTGATATTCATGCACAGAAGTTGTTCGTGGAGATCACGGATAATCTCGAAATCAAAGGGCTAGAGCGTGTTAGGAGCATTATCCGCTATGATGTGGAAGGGATCACGGAGGTTGATTATGAAAAAGCCAAAACCACTATTTTTTCAGAACCGCCGATAGATCTTATTTATGAAGAAAGAATGCCTGCAGGGAAAAATGAACGAGTCCTTGCAGTTGAATATTTGCCCGGGCAGTATGATCAGCGTGCCGACAGCTGCGCCCAGTGCATACAATTGCTATCCGGAACCGAGCGCCCAGATGTTCGCGTTGCAAACGTCATTGTTCTGGAAGGGAAAATCACGGATGAGGATTACGAGCGGATTAAAAGCTATTGTATTAATCCGGTTGAAAGCCGCGAGGCTTCTCTTGATAAACCCCATACCTTACGTGAGGAACAGCCGGTTGCATCCGATGTTGAAACAATTCATGGGTTTATAGCCATGGACAATAACAGTCTTAAAGAAATTGCCAGGCAAAATGGGTTTGCAATGTCTTTTGAAGATCTTATCTTCTGCAGGGATTATTTTCGGGACACAGAGAAACGGGATCCTACGATTACCGAGCTGAAAATGATCGATACCTACTGGTCTGATCATTGCAGACACACCACTTTTTTAACACGTATTGAAGATATCGAATTTGACAGCGGTCCTGTATCGGATAAAATTCGGGAGGTTTATCAAACTTACCTGGATACAAGAAAAAAGGTATACGGAAAAAAAGAAAAAACAATCTGCATGATGGATATTGCTACCCTGGCCATGAAGGAGCTGAGACGGACAGGATACCTAGATGATCTGGACCAATCCGAGGAAATCAATGCTTGTTCCATCGTTGTGGATGTAGATGTCGACGGAAAGACAGAGCCATGGCTGGTGATGTTCAAAAATGAAACCCATAACCATCCTACTGAAATAGAGCCCTTTGGTGGTGCGGCAACCTGTTTGGGTGGTGCAATCCGTGACCCACTCTCGGGTAGATCCTATGTTTACCAAGCCATGCGGGTTACAGGAAGTGGAGATCCGCGAAAACCGGTGTCTGAAACCATGGCAGGAAAACTTCCACAACGTGTCATTACAACCACAGCAGCCAACGGATACAGCTCCTATGGTAACCAAATCGGTCTTGCAACAGGTTTGGTGCAGGAAATCTACCACGAAGGATATGTGGCGAAAAGAATGGAAGTCGGTGCGGTAATCGCAGCGGCCCCTAAAAATAATGTGATCCGCGAGGAACCCAAACCGGGGGATGTTATCATTCTTTTGGGTGGAAGGACCGGCCGTGATGGTTGCGGCGGCGCTACTGGTTCTTCAAAGGAGCACACGGAAGAATCTCTTACCACCTGCGGAGCTGAAGTACAGAAGGGAAATCCCCCAACCGAAAGAAAAATTCAGCGGTTGTTCCGAAAACCCAATGTATCAAGGCTTATCAAGCGATGCAATGATTTCGGTGCTGGTGGCGTTTCTGTGGCTATCGGAGAATTGGCCGACGGCCTTGAAATTAATCTTGATGCCGTTCCAAAGAAATATCAAGGTCTTGATGGTACAGAGCTTGCAATTTCAGAATCCCAGGAAAGGATGGCTGTGGTTGTTGCTAAAGAAGATAGCGATAAGTTTATTGCGCTGTCCCATGAAGAAAATCTTGAAGCAACCGTTGTAGCGGTGGTTACAGACACAAACCGGCTGGTGATGAAACACCGTGGGAAAAACATTGTTGATATCAGTCGTGATTTTCTTAACACCAATGGTGTTGAACAGGTTGCAACAATTGCGGTGAAAGAGCCTGTTTGTTCTGGGAATCCTTCAGAATCTTCGGTTTTTGTTGGAGATTTTGCTGAAGCTTGGAAAAACAACCTGCAGCGTTTGAACGTCTGCAGCCAGAAGGGGCTTGTGGAGATGTTCGATAGCACCGTTGGCGCAGGCACCGTTTTATTGCCCTTAGGTGGAAAAAACCAGCTGACACCTGCAGAAGGGATGGCCGCAAAAATACCGGTAGAAAATGGCGATACCGTGACAGGTACACTGATGTCCTTTGGTTTCAACCCGGATATATCCATGAACAGCCCTTTCCACGGTGCGGTAAACGCAGTGGTCGAAGCCGCGGCGAAGATCGTTGCGATGGGAGGAGACCACCGAAAAATTCGCCTTACGCTGCAGGAATACTTTGAAAAACTCGGAAAGGATCCGACAAGGTGGGCAAAACCCTTCAGTGCCCTGATGGGTGCATTTTATGCGCAAATGAACATGAAAATTCCTGCTATCGGCGGAAAAGACAGCATGTCTGGAACCTTTGAAGACTTGGATGTACCACCTACACTGGTAGCGTTCGCAGTGTGTACCGCAGATGTTACAAAGGTTCTGTCACCAGAGTTCAAAAAGCATGGAAGCCATGTGGTGTTGATCAATATTAAGAAAGATTCATTGAACCTTCCGGATTTCAGTCATATGGACAGGACGTACAGCCACATTCATGAACTGGTGAATGGAGGCAAGATTTTATCGATATCCAGTGTTAAATCCGGAGGGATTGCCGATACTATCAGTAAAATGGCTTTTGGTAATGACATCGGTTTTAAAACAGGTGCTGTTAATAAACCGGAGAAATGGTTTTCATCGATGACCGGTAACCTTATCCTTGAAATACCGCAGAAGGAAAATCCAGGTGAGATTTTGGCCGGGCTGGATTATGAAGTTATCGGCGTTACAACCATACAGCCATCCATCATTTTTGAGGGCATGGAACTGAACCTTGAAGAAATGAAAAAGGCATGGGAAAGCCCTCTCGAGAGTATCTTTCCCACACGTACCAAGACCAGTCCGGGAAAACCACGTCAGATTTGCTTTACTAAGTTCGTTCCTGTACGTCATAGCCAGGTATTTGCAAAGCCTCGGGTTTTTATTCCGGTTTTCCCCGGTACAAACTGTGAATACGATACCATACGCGCTTTCGAATCAGCCGGTGCAACTACAGATATCTTTGTGATGAAAAACCTGACGCCAGCTGACATCGAAGAATCGGTACAGAGCATGAAAAAGAAAATTGACAACAGCCAGATCATCATGATTCCAGGAGGCTTCAGTGCTGGTGATGAACCGGGAGGCTCGGGTAAGTTTATTGCTACGGTGTTTCGAAATCCGATTCTTGCAGAAGCAGTGATGAAGCTTATAAAACAACGGGATGGCCTGGTTCTGGGAATCTGCAACGGCTTCCAGGCTCTAATCAAACTTGGTTTATTGCCTTACGGCGAAATCCGGGAACTGGATGAGAACAGTCCTACACTAACCTTTAACACCATCGGCCGGCATGTTTCATGCCTCGTGGGGATAAAAACAGTTTCCTCACTGTCACCTTGGCTGGCCAAATCTCCCCCCGGAGAAATTCATACCATTGCCGTATCCCATGGTGAAGGCCGTTTTGTGGCATCGGAAGCAGTTCTGAGCGAGTTGGCGGAAAACGGACAGATTGCAACACAAAACGTTGATATGGATGGCAGACCAACATATGATTTGCAGTTTAATCCAAATGGTTCAATGGATGCGATAGAAGGAATCACCAGCCGGGATGGCAGAATTTTCGGAAAGATGGGTCATAATGAAAGGTATACAGCAAATACCTTCCGTAATGTGCCAGGCGAAAAGGATCAAAGGCTTTTTGAAGCTGGTGTGGAGTATTATAAATAATGAAAATAATCATGATATTCATCGATGGGTTAGGGATAGGGCAAAACAGCCCTTCCAACCCATTTTTTACAGCGAACCTTCCGGTCTGGCGAAGTTTGCTTGACAATTTTGCGGTCTATCCATCGGATGCGTGCCTGGGTGTTCCCGGGTTGCCTCAAAGTGCTACGGGACAGACCAGTCTTTATACGGGTGAAAATGCACAGAAAGTATTGGGGCGTCATTACAGTTCCCGACCTGGTGAAACACTTACAAATCTTATCTTTAAAAGGAATATTTTCACTTCTCTGATTGAGAAGGGGTACCTGGTCACATTTGCAAATGTATATTCCAAAGAATACCTTGAGCGTATGCGGGATAATCCTAAGGGATTCTTTAAGCCTTCCGTCACAACGCTGATGAACCTTTCTGCGAAGCTTCCTTTCCGTGTACTTGAGGATTACGAAAATGGGCTGGGGGTTTACCATGATATCACCGGAGAAGGGCTGCGTAAAAAAGGCTTGGATGTACCTGTGTACACACCAGAAGAAGCGGCTGATAACCTTCATCGGATAAGCAGGGAGTACGATTTTACACTGTTTGAATTTTTTGTATCGGATCTTGCTGGGCATAGCATGGACATGAGCGAAGCTGTAGAGATATTGGAACGGATGGATTGCTTTATCGGAAGCCTTATGTCAAAAATGGATTTGAACAGGGAGGTTCTGATCATTGTTAGTGATCACGGGAATATAGAAGATTTATCGGTATCCACTCATACCATGAATCCCGTACCGGTTTTTTTTATCACGAAAATGGATATCCGTCAAAGTCTAAAAATCGATAAAATTACCGACGTTTTTTACACAGTGCTGAAACTGTTTAATGATTGGTAACAAGAAATCTCCCACCTCTATAGGTGGTGGGGGTAAGTTACAAAAGAGATACAAAACAAAGGGCAGACATGTGATCTGAAAAGCATAAGAACATGGGTCTGAAAGCCTGGAATGCCGCATACAATGAATAGAAAAACTGCGGTGAGTTAGCGGCCTGCACAAAAGTGCAGAAAACACCGTTGGCTTTAACCGCCTTGCGGAGGCGATATGGAATATGCTTTTGATCAAACGGCCAGCAGATACGGTCATTCGTGTTTATCGTGCACCCGATGTATCGATGCTGTATCCACAGATAATCGGACATGAAAGTATTCAAGCCAATACAAGAATGAATATCACTATCCGAAACCGAACCATGGATCTGGTACGATCACTTATGCAGCCTGATATGAAAACAACAATCGACGGCTCGTTTGAAATAAAATGTAATCAGAGGGGCATTCTAAGCCTGATGTTAATAGGATTGGCTGAATTTGGAGGAGCCCATCCGATGACAAAAGTTGTTTCACTGACAATGGATACTGCTACAGGAGTGAATTTCAACCTTAACCAACTGTTCCAGCCAGATGGAAGATATATCGGGATCATCAATGAAGAGATCCGTAGACAGATCCACCAAAGAGAGATTCCATTACTGGATGATTTTAAGGGTATTTCGCCCACACAGGACTACTATGTGTCCGACAGTGTGATTGTAATTTATTACCAGCTTTATGAACTAGCACCATATGCAGCTGGTTTTCCTTATTTCCCGATTCCTCTTTTCATGCTGACGGATGCCATCCCGGAAGGTGGTCTGTTATCCCGCTTGAATTACTTCATATGATTTCTGCCAAGCCGGGGACAATGCAAACAGAAAGTAAAAGATACATTTGATAAAGGAGAGAACGATGAGAAACATTAAAATGATAATACAATATGACGGTACGAAATATAATGGATGGCAGCGCCTGGGAGATACCGACAAAACTATACAGGGCAAGCTGGAGCAGGTATTAACGCGAATGAGCGGTACAAACACCGAAGTGATTGGGTCGGGCAGGACCGATGCCGGGGTCCACGCAATTCATCAGGTAGCCAACTTCTTTACAGAAGATGCACGTACAGAAGAAGAAATCCAAGCTTATCTGAATCAATATCTACCCGACGATATAGCCGTTAAGCAAGTAACGGAAGTTCACGCCCGCTTTCATTCAAGGCTCAATGCTGTATCAAAGACATACATGTATCGGATATGGAATCTTCCGTATTCAGAACCCTTTATCCGTAAGTATAGCCTTCACATTCCTGAACCTTATCTAAAGGTTAGGGCCATGAGGAAGGCAGCTGGATACCTTATTGGGAAGAATGATTTTACTAGCTTTGTGTCCAGAGCCTCTAAAAAAAAGTCAAACATCCGCACGATTACTGACATCGGATTTGAAAAAAAGGAAGGTCTGGTGGAGATCCGCATCATAGGGGATGGTTTTTTATATAATATGATTCGTATTATTGTTGGCACATTATTGGAGGTTGGACTTGGCAAAATGGAACCAGAAAAAGCAGCTGAAATATTGGAAAGCCATGATCGACAAATGGCAGGTCCTACGGCACCACCTCATGGATTGTTTCTGCTGGATGTGAAATATCCAGAAGACGATGAAACGATAGCAGAAGCCTCCCAGTGAACAATTTTCGTGTGTATTCACTTCTTAGCCGAGCGGTGGAGGAGAGAAATCATCTTCCACCCGCTCTGCACAACTTTAATGTAGTTGCAAGCGTTGGCACGGATGTCAGTCTATCTTTTTTAAAAACCTGACAGTTACCTCATCTTCTGATACGGATACCAGAATTTCAACAGGGTAATCCTTTGTGTTCTTAAAACGTAAATCCTTACTGTTATAAACGACCGTAGCATCCTTACCTTCAGGAACATAGGGGACAGGTTCAGAGTGCCTATGACGCTCGATTATTTCCATATCCGATTTCAGTGCTGCATTATACATTGTGCTTGATATCTGACAGATTCCTCCTCCGATACCCTTGCCCTTTTGACCGTTTCCTTTCAGGATCGGTGCTTCTTCGTAACCCTTATCATCGGTTCTTTTTCCTAACGCACTGTTAAAGGAAAAAACCTCTCCCGGCTCCAGGACGGTATGATTCAGTTCATCGGCTGCAATTTTAATATTTTTTACACGGTTTTCATCCTTATTCAAAATCTCTGTTGCATAGCTGCTGATTTCGTTTGAGTCTTTTTCTTTTGCTTTAGGTGTAGGTGTCACAGTTACCGTTGGTAATTGCATGGGTGTATTCTGTACGTTGTTTGGTTCGTTCTCCATAGCATTATAGGGTACTTCCTGTTCTTTTTTACCCGGGCACGCGGTTAAAATCATCATGGTCAGGAATAGAAACAATATCAGGTTTGCTTTTTTGAACATCAGTCATCACCTCTTCATATTTTTCGATATAACCTGTTTATCATGCGAAGTAAATATTGGCTGTGTTTTTAAAAGGTATTTTCAAAAATAATTTAAAAGACGTCACGAAAGACGCACGTTCAAGGTTGTAGTTTATATTCAGGTATGCGCGGTGTTTTCCTTCAACCGTATCATCATTGTATGGGCGCACCTGTGAATGGATCCAAAGTATAACAATTCAAGTGTTGAATATTTACATAAATATCTTGCAAAAGGATACCGGAGATGTTATAGTAAAGATGTTAGTCGATCTAATACTCGAATGGATATATTTTTTAGGCATGTCTCCTTCTATTTATTAAGGTACAATGTCAAAGAGTTTTATCCAAAATAAATTGAAGGAGGTATTTTGATATGGCGGACAAAACAATTGTATGCAAGGATTGCAACACCGAATTTATTTTTACTGAAGGGGAACAGGAATTCTACAAAGAAAAAGGTTTTGAAAATGAACCCCAAAGATGCCCGGATTGCAGAAGGGCAAGAAAACAGCAAAGAAATGCAAACCGCATGAACAATAACAGATGGTAAAAAAGAGAGCTTCGCTCTCTTTTTTTTATACCGTTGTATTGGATATATTTTTAATCCCATTCATATAGTAATTAATATAATCATGCAACAGATGGAAGGAAGCCCATATGTTCATTATTATTCGATTAAGACGGTATATTCTGATCCCCTTTCTTTTTTTGACCATTTTTTGCGTGCTTTTGATATTTGCCAGGCATGAGGATGAACTGTTTTCATGGGAAACGGTTCCAGTCAACAGTGAGCTTACAGAAGAATATACACCTGTTGTCGAAGAAATTATTACCCTGCGCAATCAGGCAATGCTGGCAAAAGATTTTAGCATGATTGAACCGCTGTATAATACGAAAACAACCTATGGAATTTGGGCATATGAGCATGAAGTAAAGAAGATAAAATACCTTCACAACTGGGCAGATAAACAGGGAGTTATTTTTAAGGATATCAGTACGTTTTTCAAGGTCAGGTGGGTGAAAGAAAAAAACGGAAAAATGACGGTTAATTTCTCCGCCATTACCGAATACATCTACGAGTATGAAAATTCACCGGATGTGCTTAATTCTATGAGAATAGCGACCTATCACGTACTGGATCTTTCCGCAGGGCTTGAAGACTATGTTATAACCAGAGAGTGGTATACCGATCCTTTTGCCGATTCGTTAAACCTAGATAACATAAAAACCGAGGATAATAAAGCCTTCATCATGACACAGGAAAAACGAGACTTTTCAAATCTGAACGAGCGACGTCTGGGGGCGGTGGAATATGCAAAATTGTACTGTGGCGCAAGTGATAATGAAGATTATTTTTTTCTTTACAACAAACAATATAAGAACTATAACGGATCGGGAGGAGACTGCGCTAACTTTGCATCCCAGGTGCTCCATGAAGGCGGAAAATTCCGAAAAACAAGCGGATGGAACTATGAAAAGGATGGAAATCGTGCCTGGGTGAACGCACAGGGGTTTAAAGATTATTTGATATATAGTGGCAGAGGCTCTCTGATTATCCATGGTACCTATGATAAGCTTTTGAAGCTTTCATATAAATTATTGCCCGGGGATATCATTGCTTATGAGAAGAAAGGAAAGGTGGCTCATATTTCAGTGGTTACGGGAGCAGACTCAAGAGGATATGCATTAGTGAGCTGCCATAATACTGATCGTTTCATGGTTCCCTGGGACCTTGGATGGAGTGATAAGGGCATCAAGTTTTGGCTAATCCGGGTAAATTACTAAATTTATTTATCAAATGTTCCTAAGATACAGTGCCCTAAAGGCCACGAATAGAGGAAGTGTATTATCGGTTTGGCGCACAATTTTCGCAAGCGCTCATTGAATGCAGGATTCTGCCAGGGAGTAATACGTGAATAAGTAAATGAAGGACTGCCAGGCAGCCCTTCTATTATGCGCTTTCTTCTTCTTCTCTTACCTTCTCTCTGATCTTTTCAAATGATTTTTTTGCTGCTTCTACTACTCTCTCATCTTCTTCATTTTCCATCAGGAATCGGACAAATTCCAAAGCTCTTCCTGAACCGATTATTCCGAGCGACTCAACTGTGGCAAGACGGATGTCCGGGCTGGGGTCCCGTAGTAGGTTGGATAGAGGATTAACAACTTCAGGGTCTTGAACAGCCGCCAAAGCGCGTATGGCACGGATTCGGACTTCAGTGTCGCCATCGTTGATAGCTCCCAAGAGTTTCTTCGACTTCTTTTTCTTTTCCCATTTCTCAATCTTACTTAAAGAAATGCCCATGATTGAAACCTCCTTTTTATTATTATAACTTAATTATATACCAAAATCAGGGTGAAGACCATACGATTTTCCGGTACTGATTATATCAGCAATATCCTGCATGGAAGAAATGCTCTGGACAGGGCATGTGGTTTAGTCATATAGACATTCAATTGCCTGATGCATTTCAAATGCGGTTTGGAACCTTTCTTCAGGGTTTTCGGAAAGAGCTTTGTGAACAGTGTCAGACAATAGTAATGGCACTGCAGGGTTTCTTTGAAGCAAAGGTAACAGTTTTCGTTTGGAATCATTCGTTCCCGTGTTTGCTGATGGTTTAGATCCGTTTATTCTGTACGATTCTTCAGCAAAGGGATAAGTACCGGTAAGAAGATAATATAGAACAACGCCTGCAGAATAAATGTCAGCCTGTGGCTGTAACTGATGGTTATTGTCGAAAAGCTCTGGAGCTTTGTATCGTTTTGTTTCCCATGAATCTGACTTTTTCATGGAAAGACCTGTGTTTTCGTAGACCTGTGCTAAACCAAAATCGCTTATTCTGGCCACATCATTGCCATGGCTGTCCTTTTTGAACATGATGTTTGTTGAATTGATCTGCCCATGAACAATATTCATTTCATGACAATAACGCAGCCCGGATAAAATGTCACAAACCAACCGACAGGCCGCTTTCCAAGCCATGGGGCCAAACCAGTTGTTTTTTAGATAGTCGTCCAAATTTCCCTCAGGCATATACTCATAAATGAGGTGTATTCTGTTGGCGATTACCAGATATTCATACAGCCTTACAATATTGGGATGTGCCAGTGAATGTAAAACTTCAATTTCATGTTTCAGGTATTGCATATCCTCTTCGATAGAGGAGGACAATCCGGGTATAATCGTTTTTATTGAAGCCAGCATGCCGCTTTCTTTGTGCCTGGCCAGATAAACCAGCCCCATGCTGTCTTCGTTTAGCTCTTTCAGGATATGATACGCCTTAAGGTCTTTCAAATCATGTTGGTTTGAATAACAGGAAGCGCATTTATCACATATAAATACTGGAAAACCGTATGCTTGCAGCTCGGAAAGTGTGATTTCAACGGAGATGAAATCCCCACAGGTAATACATTTCACATCTGTATTGTGAAAAAGCTGAATTTCGGGTACAACAACTGAGTAATAGTCTGATCGGGGCGAAGGAATGGAAGTGGCAGCTTCGATCTGCGCACAATTGAATTTGAAATCATCGGGAACTTGCTGGTCTTCTGCGTCCTTCTGAGCAGGATGACTTTGACTGCTGTTCTGAACATCTTGCGACGTAAAGGAAGGATCATCGGTTACTTCAAAGGCAACATCCAGCCTAAAAACAGTGTTGCCTGCAATGATGAGGTCCCCGTCAAACAGTTCTGTTTCTTCATTATGAACTGGAAGCAGCATATTATCCCTTTGAATCAATGTTCCATTGGTGCTGTTGTTGTCCCGGATAAAAAATCGGGGTGGCTTGTAGTCTATGAAAAAATGCTGACGGGATGTTAGGTATTCACAGGGATCTACCTTAAAATCAACTTTTCTGTCAGTTCCGCCTCTGCCAATACAATAAGAGCAGGGGTTATTTAAAACCAATTTATTATCCTTGTCATACCCCTTTATGACAACAAGATAGCCTGCCATGACGCCTCCTAACAAATTCGAAGGTTATAAGAGAATTATACCATTTTTTTCTCCTAAATGTAAGGGACAGTGAGAGGGCTGATGGAAATAGGCAAAAAACTTCAGAAAAACCCACTTTCTGATAAGAAGTGGGTTCTAATTTGGTGCGAGTGATGGGACTTGAACCCATACGCCATACGACACACGGCCCTCAACCGTGCCTGTCTGCCAATTCCAGCACACTCGCGTATTCATTTTCAGTTAGCAAACAGCAAAATTGATATTTTACTGTTATTGTGAAGCCATCAAACAATACCTGTTAACCCAAGCTATATCTCTGTATTTCAGCGATCAAAGCTGTTGTTTCCAAGGGCATCACAGCAAAAATAATTATACATGGGAATGTGAAGCGTGTCAAGTGGTTTTTGTGGTAATTCATCCGCAGCGAGTGGGAGAGAGCGTGGTTGAGAAAAACTTCTATTGTATCAAACGCTTGTATCTGGTACAATTTAGATGATTAATTTATGGAAACAGAAGCACCGATGAATCGAGGGATGAATAATGGCAGGTTTTTTTGGCTTATTTGATTATACGAAGGAAGGTCCGGGTGTTCCAAAGGATGCACCGCCAAAATCAAGGTTCGTGATTTTTTTTGAAGTATTGGGAAGAAAGTTCTGGAATTTTATCAGGATCAATCTGATGTTTGGAATTTTCAATCTCCCTGCAATAATATTTACTCTATTCTTTGCAATGTACTATTTACAGCTGCTTTTACCACCGGAAGTATTTGAAGATACAGGCGGCGATCTGGTTGGCTACCTTTTCGGTGCTGCTGTACCGCTATTGGCGGTTTTCCTTTGTCTTCCGGTAATTACTTTCGGTCCAGCTCAGGCCGGTATGACCTATATTTTCCGTAATTATTCCAGGGAAGAACATGCCTTTATTTGGAGTGATTTTAAAGAGCATGGCTTGAAAAACTTCAAGCAGAGCATGATTGTCGGAACGATTAATCTGCTTGTAACGGTTGTTGTATTAATCGACATATACATCTACTTGAAAATGCCAAGTGACAATTTGATTATAACAATTGCCAGCACGTTAATCATCGTTGCCTTTGTGATCTTCATGATGATGAGTATGTACCTTTATCCGATGATGGTTACCTTTAAACTGACCATCAAGCAGTTGTATAAAAATGCTTTTCTATTTGCAATCATGAAATTAATCCCTAACCTGTTGATACTTATCCTTTGCATTGCAATTGTTGTTTTGTCCTTTTATTTCAATCCTATCATTGGCTACATTATGTTTATTTTTATTACCATGGCCTTAATCAGCTATATCACAAACTTTTATGTCTACCCCAAAATCGAAAAATATATGATCAAACCGACGATAGAGAAGGAAGCTGAGGAACAGGAAGTTTTAGAACAGGAATCAGAACAACAGGAAACAGAGATCCAAACCGAGGAATAGAAAAAGCATAGATAATAATTATTGGTAGCCTAAAAAGTAATTATTACAGTTTCTGCTGGAGCAAAGATCAGAAAAAGCGGAGTGCTCACTCCGCTTTTTAGATCTTGGTGCGCCTGGTATAGGCGGCTTATCGATTCATATATTCAGAAGGTCCTGCATGGTATAAAAACCAGGAGCTTTGTTTTGCATGAAAACAGCGGCCTTCAATGCTCCCACACCAAATATTTCCTTGCTGTTTGCGATATGTCGAAGCTCAATTACCTCATCGTTTCCTGCAAATATGACAGTATGATCCCCTGCAATGTTTCCTCCTCGAATGGCATGGATACCAATTTCGTCCTTGCTTCGCTTAACCCTTTTCGTATGCCTGTCATAAATATACCTATATTTCTCAGGCAATGCTTGATTTATTGTATCCGCCAAAGCCAAGGCGGTTCCGCTGGGCGCATCGATTTTTTGGTTATGATGTATTTCAACGATTTCAATATCAAAATTGCTATACAAAAGCTTTGCTGCTTTCTGTACCAGTTCAAGAAGCAGATTAACGCCGAGGGACATGTTTGCCGAGAACAGGATGGGGGCATGCCTGGCCGATTCTTTAATTTGGATGATCTGCTCATCGGACAAACCGGTGGTGGCTATAACCAGAGGAAACTTTCCGGATATAGCATAATTTATTACTCGTTCTAATGCAGACGGATGGGAAAAGTCGACAATGACATCAACCGGAACATTGCATTGATCCAATTGGGTGAAAACTGGATAATCATTTGGGATGGAATCGTTGAGATCGTAGCCTGCAACAATTTTAACATCCTCTCTGTAATGGGCGATATCTGTGATTACCCGTCCCATTTTACCGTTACATCCGCTCAATAGAATTCTGACCATTTCTTTACATCCTTTCGTATATTTAACCGTCAATCAGCCCATATTGAACAAGGGAATTTCGTAAGATTTCAAACCCCTTTTCACTGATTTCAACCAACGGCATTCTGCAGTCTCCAACATTCATGCCCATCAAATTCATAGCAGCCTTCACAGGAATGGGGTTAACTTCGCAAAACAGCGCCTCGACCAGATTGACCACTTTAATCTGTAACTGGCGACTGGCTTCAAGATCTCCCTGCAGGAAAGAAGCTACCAATTTATGAGTATCGGCGGGTATAATGTTTGCCATTACAGAGATAACTCCCATACCACCAAGAGACATCAGGGGAACCACATTGGAATCTTCACCCGAATAAATAACAAGCTCATCACCGCAAAGGCTGCGCGTCTTTGCTACCTGATCCAGATTGCATTCTTTCACAGAGTTAATGTTTGGTATTTCCGAAAGGCGCTTCAATGTTTCGGGCTGAATATTCAGGTTTGTCCTGGAGGGAACGTTATACAGTACCACAGGAATTTTAATCGACTGTGCGATCGCTTTGAAATGCCTGTACAAACCCTCCTGTGTGGTTTTGTTGTAATATGGGGTTACTGAAAGCACAGAATCTGCACCAACAGATTCAGCATATTGGCTTAGTTCAATCGCATGTGTGGTATCATTGCTGCCTGTACCAGCCATCACATGTACCCTTCCTGCGATTTTGTCGACAGCGAACCGAATAACCTCTTTGTGCTCATCATCTGGCATTGTAGAGGCTTCACCGGTGGTTCCACAGATGAGTATTGCATCTGTTCCCTCTTTAATGTGCCATTCGATCAATTCTTCGAGTTTTTCAAAATTAACACCATCTTGGGTGAATGGGGTTACAAGGGCTACACAGGAGCCCTTAAAAAGAGGATGCTTCAAAATAATCACTCCTTATTCCAGTATTCAATCAGTTTTTGAGCAATCTGAACGGTATTTGTAGCTGCGCCTTTACGGACATTGTCTGATACAACCCATAAATTTACACCGCTTTCTACACTTTCATCCCTGCGGATTCTTCCGACGTAAACCTCATCATTTCCAGAAGCTTGCAAAGGTGTGGGGTAGAGATTGTTGGCAGGATCGTCCTGAACGATTATGCCTGGAAAATTCCGCAATGTGTCTTTAAGCTGTTCAAGTTCATACGGCTTTTCGAATTCTACATTGATCGATTCACTGTGTCCGTTAAAAACAGGTACACGAACAGTTGTAGCGGTAACACGCAACTCTGGGAGCCCCAAAATTTTGCGGGTTTCTTCGATCATTTTTATTTCTTCCTTCGTATAACCGCTCTCTGTGAATACATCGATGTGTGGAATGCAGTTTCCAGCGATGGGATGCGGAAACTTCTTTGGTGCTTCCCCTTTCAAACCGTTCTCAAGATCAGATAAGCCGCCCATACCTGCGCCGGATACAGCCTGATAGGTAGAGTAGACTACTCTTTTCAGAGCATAACTGTCATGAAGCGGCTTTAAGGCGACAACGGCCTGAATTGTAGAGCAATTTGGGTTTGAGATAATTCCGTTATGCCAAAGAATGTCCTGCGGATTTACTTCAGGTACAACCAGAGGGACTTGCGGGTCCATTCTCCAGGCACTGCTGTTATCAATGACGACACATCCTTTCTGCGCAGCAATAGGCGCAAAATGTCTGCTTGTTCCCGCACCGGCTGAAAACAAAGCGATATCAATACCGCGATCAAAAGAATCTTCGGTCAACTCTTCAACAATATAATCCTTACCTTGGAAAGTAATTGTCTTTCCTGCGGATCGGCTGGATGCAAAGAAAAATATCTCTTCAATGGGAAGTTTCCTTTCTTCCAAAACCTTCAAAAATGTGGAACCAACCATACCGGTGACTCCGACGACTGCAAATTTAAATTTTTTCATCATTATCCCTCCAAGTAATTTATACTACAGATCTTAGTGTTTTACAACGGCAGAAAGGCAGGAATCAGAGATTATACCCCTTTAACCGTATAAATAATATAAAAAGCTACCGGATAGAACATCCAGTAGCTTTAATAACCCTTACCACTGATAGCGCTCCATCAAATACTTTGATGACAGTTATACAGTTATTTACTGCACAACCAGGAAAAATCTTAACGGGAAGACCCTCCTTCGGCATTTTTTCCTTTCAACCCACATCATCGGCACCCAATTGCCTCTGTGGATTTACTGATAAAAGATGCACCTCTACCATTTCTGTATGCTTATAATTTCATTAATTTATTATATGCGATACCTATAAAAATGAAACTAATGAATAAAAGTTATCGTAATCATAACACCAAAATACAGCTGTGTCAAACTAAAATTTTACTATATTTTGCATAAGAAAACTCCACATTACTTATTTCCACTAGTTCGCAGAACTAAATTCCGCCAACTATGAAATTGGGGTTGAATTTACTTTTTCAATTAATAAGCTCCGGAGAAATCGACATTGACGGTAAATTGATGTTGACAATTACATATTCCCTTTGTATAATATAAAAGTCGCTGAGAGCACAGTGGCTATGCGGGTGTAGTTCAATGGTAGAACCCCAGCCTTCCAAGCTGGTCGTGAGGGTTCGATTCCCTTCACCCGCTCCATTTTGTGCCTGTAGCTCAGCTGGATAGAGCAACGGCCTTCTAAGCCGTGGGTCAGGGGTTCGAATCCCTTCAGGCACGCCAATATGGATCGTTCGTTGGAATCTCCAGCTTCGATCCTTTTTTCATGCAATTCTTCAAGCATTACTCCAAAGCATGAAGAGATGGTATTCATGTATCTGTATCAATCAGGTGTATTGGCGGGTGGAGATATTCGTGAAAAAAACTTTGAAAAGAAAGTTGATATTGCTTGGGATTTTCATAATTCTTTTAGGCGTATATACTCTGCTTGAACCTTTTTGGGTTCAGTTGGTTCAATTGGAGATTTCTCATCCAGATATTCCGGAAGCCTTTCATGATTTTACAATTGTATTTTTATCTGATATTCACTGCGGGCCCTATTTCTCACAGAAACGTGTTGCCGGTATAGTGGATAAAACAAATAAACTAAAACCCAATATTGTTCTATTGGGCGGCGATTATGTACATAGGGATGATCCCCGATATTTGTTTGAGTTCTTTTCCGAAATGTCTCGGCTGGATGCGGAATATGGCGTATATGGCGTGATGGGAAACCATGATTACTGGATGAGTGAAACGTTAACGATTCAGGAAATGAAGAAAAGCAATATCAGGTTGCTTCGGAACGAAGGATTATGGATCGAAAAGGATCATGAGCGATTTTTTCTTGGCGGAGTTGACGATCTAATGGCAGGACATCCTGACATCCGCACAACGGTAGCTGAGACCCTTGACGACGACTTTACATTGTTGATATCTCATCATCCCGATGTGGCTGAACAACAATCCACAGACGGTGTAGATTGGATGTTATCCGGACATACCCATGGAGGGCAGGTCACATTATTCGGTTTATGGGCTCCGATTATTCCCTCGTCCTACGGACAGAAATATCGAACAGGCTTGGTTCAAAATGGGGACACATGGGTTTTTGTTTCAAACGGGGTTGGTACCATCACGCCTCCTGTCAGATTTTTTGCCCGCCCGCAAATCATCCACATTACTTTACGGCATGAGGCACAATAAAAAATTGTTGGTATGTGTCCTTATTACGTTTGTAATTTTAGTTCTTGACAACTCAACCATGCAAGCATATAATGTTAAGCTGTAAAGCAAATATACTTGACGGGTGGTTTTGTGGAAGAATGCGCTGAAGTAGCCATGATGCTTGACTTTTATGGTCAACTGCTTACTCACAGACAATATGAAATACTGGATCTGTATTACAATAGCGATTTTTCACTCGGAGAAATTGCCGGGCAGTTGAACATCAGCCGACAGGGTGTATATGACAGCGTCAAAAAGGGAAAGGAAGCCCTGAAACGGTTTGAAGAAAAGCTGGGGCTTGTGAAACGGTTTTCAATACATGGGGAAGCGTTGCATGAAGTATTGGTGAACCTGCAACAAATTCAACCAAAACAGAAAGAAAGCCAGGAAAGCAAGATCATTCAGGATTCTATTGATAGGCTGAAAAAAGCAATAGATGATTTATAAACAAACAATCCGCACAAGCGCTCATTGAAAAAAAGGATCACTGTTTTTGGTGTTAGAGTTCCGGAGGAATATATGGTATTTGAAGGATTATCTGAAAAGCTTCAGAATGTGATGAAGAAAATAAAGGGACAGGGCCGGATTAATGAAAAGAATGTCAAGGAAATGATGCGGGAAGTGAGGATGGCTCTGCTGGAAGCCGACGTTAATTTTAAGGTTGCCAAAGAATTCATTGCAAATGTATCTGAAAGGGCAGTCGGTCAGGATGTAATGGAAAGCCTTACCCCTGGCCAGCAGGTCGTTAAAATAGTTCATGAAGAGTTGATCAAGCTGATGGGTGGGGATGTGGAAAAATTAACCTTCTCTTCATTGCCCCCTACAGTATATATGATGGTTGGGCTGCAGGGTGCTGGTAAAACAACTGCTTCGGCCAAGCTTGCGAATCACCTGCGAAAGCAGGGCAAAAAGCCTCTAATGGTTGCTTGTGACGTTTATAGGCCAGCTGCTGTAAAACAACTACAGGTATTGGGAAAACAGCTGGATGTTCCGGTTTTTGAAATGGGAACCGAGACGACTCCCGTTGAAATCGCTAAGAAAGCCATTGCCCATGCGACATCCAAGCTGTATGATGTCGTCATTATAGATACGGCAGGCCGTTTGCATATAGACGAAACCTTAATGCAAGAACTTTTAGACATAAAAAACAATGTCAAACCACAAGAGATACTTCTTGTTGTCGATGCAATGACAGGGCAGGATGCAGTGAATGTGGCTGCCAGCTTTAATGAAAAGCTTATTATTGACGGAATTATTCTTACAAAATTAGATGGAGACACCCGTGGTGGTGCAGCTCTTTCCACAAAGGCTGTCACTGGTAAACCTGTTAAATTTGTTGGTATCGGGGAGAAACTCAGTGATATAGAGCCGTTTTACCCCGACAGGATGGCTTCCCGTATTTTGGGGATGGGTGATGTATTAAGCCTTATTGAAAAAGCCCAGGCTGCTTTTGATGAAAAGAAGGCTATTGAGCTTGAAAAGAAGCTTCGCACTCAACAATTTACATTGGACGACTTTCTTGACCAGTTGCAGCAATTAAAGAAGATGGGGCCTATGAACCAGTTTCTCGGCATGATGCCCGGTATAAGTCCGGGTGCTTTGAAAGACATCCAGATAGATGAAAAGCAAACGGTTTATATTGAAGCCATTATACAGTCCATGACGAAGCAGGAGCGCTCGAATCCGTCCATTATCAATGCAAGCAGGCGCCAGCGGATTGCAAAGGGCAGCGGTACATCGATCCAGCAGGTGAATCAGCTTCTGAAACAGTTTGAATCGGTAAAAAAAATGATGAAAATGTTTTCAAACCCCAAGGCATTAAAGGGAATGAAAGGCAAGGGCGGTTTCAAAATGCCGTTTTAAGAATGAAACGTACAGGTCATTGTGCCGTTTGTGAATTTACAGTTACTTGAAAGGTGGTGAAAAAAATGGTCAAAATGCGCTTAAAGAGAATAGGAGCTAAAAAGAAACCTTATTACAGAATTATTATTGCAGATGTAAGATCTCCGCGTGATGGTAAGTTTATCGATCAGGTAGGAACATACAATCCTCTCGCTAATCCTTCGGAAATAAAGTTTGATGAAGAAAAGGCAAAGGATTGGCTGAAAAAAGGCGTACAACCAACTGAATCAGTGAAAAAACTCCTGAAGATATCCGGCATCGTAGAGTAAGGGTAAATTAGGAATTTGTTTTCCGGAATGGAGGGTAATCATGAAGGAGCTTTTGGAAAATATCGCCAGGAACCTTGTAGATAATCCTGAAGACGTGTCTGTAAATGAAGTGGAAGGTGAAAAATCCCTAATTCTGGAGTTAAGAGTTGCCAATGAAGATATGGGAAAAGTCATCGGGAAACAAGGACGCATTGCCAAGGCTATCCGAACAGTTATGAAGGCAGCGGCAGTGCGAAACAACAAAAGAGTCGTTGTTGAGATTATTCAGTAAAATTTGAAGTATCTCACGAATAACAAAAAGAGCAGGTTGCTGCTCTTTTTTGGTGCTTATATAGCAACAATTCTTTCTTAACCATTTTCAATGCGCGTTTGCGCGAATTGATCAACAAAATGAGAGGCTGAAAGCGGGGTCAATTGAAAAGTTAACTTCCACTTTGCAAAAGTAAGTTCCACAGAATGTGTATTATTAAGTAAATCTATGTTTGACCAGTTTTTTATTAGTTTGTTTTTGATGATTTTTGCTCTTGGATGGGTTAAAATATTAATTAAGGAAGCCTAACCTACCATTTTTAGGGTGCACTAAACAAGGCGTGAAATGTTAGCTAACTTTTTGCACGAGTAAATTCCACCCCGGTTTGTGTTACCTTTATTAAGTTATGGCAGGTGGTGTCTCTTTGTTGTAGTTTTATGTCTTAAGAAGGGATGGGAGAAGAGTAACTTTATCTGGTGGGATAAGTTCTACGCCCATCTTTCTTAAAATGTCTTCCCCATAGAGGGAAGCAAAAACTTCATAAGGTGTTTTATCACCGAGATTAGGTCTACTATAGGAGTTGATGTGGTCCATCATAAGTTTTATGTCCTCCTGTTTAAAACAATCAAGTGAGGTTCCCTTAGGAATAATGCGCCGGATTAAAGTATGATTGTTTTCGGCCGCACCTTTCTGGTAAGGAGCCTGTGGATCACAGTAAAAGACGCGTGTTCGAAGTATTCCCTGTGTATCCAATTCAATCGCAGTTGGATTAGAAAATTCACTGCCATTATCTCCAAGCAATACTTGAAATAGCTCACCAAAAACAACAGGGTAAAGTTCCATATAAAGCCGATTGAAGATGTCGATGACAGACTGTGATGTATTGGCATCCCGAATGAATGCTAGCATGAACTGTGGTATGGTAAAATGCAGTGTCAGCAACACCTTACCTACAATCTTTCCTTCTACCGTATCCATTTCAACAATGGGAAGCCCGGATGCTCAGCCATAAATTTAAGGAAATCCTGATAAGTGCGACCGATTCGGCATTTTTTGTCCAATGTACAGGATCCTTTTACATCACATCCGTTGCAGACGTAGGGTGGTTTCGAAAGTCTTTGGCATATTTCCTGATGATAGTCAGGGCAAAGGGTAGAGCAAGGATGGGAATTGCAGAAACTGCATTTACGTGTACACCTGCGGTTGTCGCAAAGATGCCGAATTGTGCAGTCTTTCCGAAAGAGACAGTCATTAAAGTTTTTTCCGTAACAACCGGTCTTCCTAAACTGGATATGGTTTTTGATTTCCTTTGTAATGGTTGTTGGATCCTTTCTAAGCTCACGGCTGATGCTTTTGATTTTTCCTAATTTGCAGAACTAAATTCCGCTAACTATGAAATTGGGGTGGAATTTACTTTTTCAATTAATACTGCGTAAATAGTCCTGCAGCAGAGCATGCTCTAAATTGTGCATGCCGGCAGTGTGTGCTATCATGATACGGGAACAGCGCCGTTTAATGCATGATGGCCTGTTTTGACGGATAAATAATATCATTTTGGAGGATAAGGTGATTAAATGCTAGAGCAATTGAAAGAACAGGTGTTAAAAGCAAATCTTGAGCTTCCCCGATATGGCCTTGTAACGTTCACATGGGGAAATGTCAGCGGTATAGACAGAGAAAAGGGGCTTGTTGTTATCAAACCCAGTGGGGTGTCCTATGATGAGATGAAAGCCGAGCATATGGTGGTTGTCGACTTGGATGGAAACAAGGTAGAAGGCAGCTTGAAGCCTTCTTCCGATACGCAAACCCATCTTGTTTTTTACAGGCATTTCAAAGACATCGGCGGTGTTGTGCATACTCATTCACCCTGGGCTACAGCTTTTGCACAGGCCGGCAGAGGGATACCAGCGCTGGGTACAACTCATGGTGACTATTTTTATGGGCAGATTCCCTGCACCCGGAGAATGACAAAAGAAGAGATCAACGGTGAATATGAAAGAGAGACCGGTAATGTGGTGGTTGAAACCTTCCAAGACAAAAACCCAATGGATATCCCGGCAGTGCTGGTAAATATGCACGGGCCGTTTACTTGGGGCAAGGATCCGATGGATGCGGTTCATAATTCTGTTGTTCTTGAAGAAACCGCAAAAATCGCTTTCCGTACAATACAGCTGAACCCCGGTATTGAGCAGATGGATCAGACACTTCTGAATAAACATTTTCTACGCAAGCATGGTGCAAATGCGTATTATGGGCAGGGTTAAAGCTAACAAGTGGCAGCTTGTGTGATGCATCCCAAAACAAAAAACAGAACGTATTCTCATCGCAGTAATACTGCACATTTTCACATTTCATCTGGTGCGATCCGACGAACGGGGCAGGGAAGATGGAAGAAACGGCGTTAAACCCCGGCGTTAGTTTTTTGAAGAGGGTCGGGTGTCCGTGACCTGTGCTTTTGCAACAGTTCCCGGACACCTCATAGACCAAGGCATAAAGCTATCTGTTTCTGATCGAGCTGTTTCGATGATATGCCCATCTGGCCGACTGGTGCCAGGTCAAAAATACAGATTGAAAACATGGTTGATATTTCCTCTTCGGACAGGCCTAATATGCCATTCATGAAGGTCGATACACTCATCGGGGCTTTGGTGACCAAATATCTTGCACCGCACAGCGGAAGAATTTCACGAAAGGATTCCCGCCACACCTGGTTGGGTACATAAACAGCAATTTCCTCAACATCAACCTTCTTTTTTCTTTGTGTTTGAAATCCAAAGAAAGAGAGGTTCTTTTCTTGTGGTGTTTTTCTGTAGGTATGGAACAACTCGAGTTGTCGGATACGATTCAAAAACTTTTCTATGGGGTGAACATCGCCTTGCCAGGCATTCTGAAACAATCCGGAGTTTAGCATGACAATAACATCTGCGTTTCCGATAAGAGCTGATAAAATTGGATAGCTGATATCCCTTGGATTATCAAACCTGGCCCTGTATCTCAAGGAATACTGCGGACTGCCTATGTCTACAGGCTCTTTGTTTTTTAGCAGCTTCATCTTGATTTGATTTAAAGACATTCATTACCTCCCAAAAAATTCTTCTTCTATTTACATTATAATATAAAACAATCCAGTTTCAAACGGATTATTTGAATACAAGCATAAAACACGGCACCGGAAACAAGACTAAACAGGTGAACGTAAAAGTTAGCGACTTCATGATCAAAAACAAAAACTAACAGGAGGATAAGCATGCATACTGTCTGGAAAGGATCTATCAGCTTTGGACTTGTGAACATTCCGATCAGGATGTTTACAGCAACCGAAAACAAAGATGTGAAGTTTCGATTTCTTCATAAAGCCTGCAATACACCGTTGAATTATAGAAAGGTATGCCCCAATTGCAACGTCGAGGTAAAAGAGGAAGACATTGTACGGGGTTATGAATATGAACCCGGGCATTTCGTGGTGCTGAAGCAAGAGGAACTGGAAGCGGTTCAAAAAAAACCGGAGATGCGAAGCATAGAAATCCTGGATTTTGTGAATCTTTCCGAAATCGATCCGGTCTATTTCGATAAGACCTATTATCTTTCACCGCAGGATACCGGAGGTAAGGCATACAATCTGTTGAGGCAGGCCATGAATGACACCGGAAGAGTTGCCATTGCCAGGGTGACAATCCGATCCAAGCAAACCTTGGCGGCGCTGCGGGTTTACAAGAACGTTCTTGTAATGGAAACTCTGTTCTATGCGGCTGAAGTACGGCAGACAGCCCAAATACCCGGATTACCCGAGAAAAGTGATACGAATGAAAAGGAGCTGGAGATCGCTGTTCGACTGATTGATACGCTCACAACATCCTTCGATCCTGAAAAGTATACGGATGAATACAACACTGCGTTGACAGAGCTTATCCAGAAAAAGATTGCCGGGAAGGAAGTACAGGTTGCTCCGCAAGCCCCAAAGCAAAATGTCATCGATTTGATGGAAGCACTGAAGGCCAGCCTGCAGGAAACAAAAGAGAAGGCATCGGCTACAAAAAAAGGCAGCAGGAAAAAATCAACCGGAAAAGCGGTATAGACTATGGAATGGATGGAACCCATGGAACCTGTATTGCTGGATAGTGTGATCACAGAAAACGACTGGATACATCAGGTTAAGTGGGATGGTGTCCGGGGACTTTGCTATGTTGAAAAGGATGGAACGCGGTTATTTACCCGCAGCGGCAGGGAACGAATTGCATGGTACCCGGAAATTGCTGGAATCAAAGATATATTGGGCTGCAGCGAAGCGGTTCTGGATGGGGAATTGATCGCATTGAATGAAGAAGGTAAGCCTTCTTTCAGCCATGTTATGTCCCGTGAACGTGTACAAAGGAAAGAAAGACTGAAACACTACCAGCGGAAGTATCCCGTTCAGTATATGATCTTTGATATCCTGTTCAGGGATGGTATGGACTTAAGACAGATCCCTCTTGTCGAAAGGAAACGTATTCTGGAGCAAACAATTAACGGTACAGGGCTGATTCAGGTTGTTTCCGATTACAGAGATGGCGAAGCCCTTTTTTCAGCCATGAAGGACAAAGGAATGGAAGGGATAGTGTCAAAGCACATCAATAGCCCTTATCTTGGAGGGAAAAAGCATCGCGAATGGTTTAAAACAAAGGTGAAAAAACGGCTTCTTTGTGTTGTTTGCGGGGTCAAGCTGAAGAGCAGGGAAATCAAGTCCCTGATACTTGGTATCTATGAGAATGAACGCCTCATCCCGGTAGGTCATGTTTCTTCAGGCCTATCAACCAAAGATAAAACCATTCTCTCAGAAGCAATTCCTCAGCTGCAACAGAAGGAATCACCCTTTGGAGGGCGGAGCGGGGCAAAGGATATGCTCTGGTTTCAGCCAGTTTTAACCGTGCAGGTACTTTATTTGGAGCGGGAACCCCATGGGGGATTGCGGCATCCTGTTTTGGAAGGCTTCAGCACAAGAAAACCAAAGGAAGCGAATGGAGAAGAGGAGAACGTGTGAATTTTACGAATAAAACCTCACAAGAATTGTTTTTACAAAGTAAAGGCCGCATGAGGCTGGGGTTCTAGAGCATTTAATAATGATTGTATGTTGCCATGTCTGTACCAGCTTTTTGCGCAGAAGGGTTCTAGGAGCATTTAACAATATTTGTATGAGCAGGAGAAGTGTTATGAAAAAAGAAAAAAACCCCTTCCAAATATCAAACCCGGATAAGCTGCTTTTCCCCGATATGGGCATTACAAAGCTGGAATACATTAAAAGCCTGTATGAACTGGCTCCCTATTTGCTAAACTACACCGGGAACCGGAACCTGACGGCGATCCATTACCCCGACGGAGTTGGGGAAAAGTCCTATTATCAAAAAAATATCCCCAGCCATGCGCCGGATTTTATTAAGCGGCATGAGCTGGATGGCACTGAATATATTGTTATGGATAAAGTGGAAACCCTTTTGTGGATGGGAAACATGGCGGCACTGGAATTTCATATCCCATTCAATACGCTGGACAGGCCAGATTACCCAGATGCACTTGTTTTTGATCTGGATCCTTCCGAAGGGCAGCCCTTTCAGCAGGTGATCGAAGCGGCACTAACCATATATGAAACATTGAAGGAGCTTGGTATTCAATGTTTTTGCAAAACATCAGGTGCAACGGGTATGCAGGTTGCCATATCAACCGGGCAGGAGTTGCATTATGAAACCGCAAGAGAGATCAACCATTTTTTTGGACAGTATTTTGTAGAAAAATACCCTCATATTTTTACCATAGAACGAAAGGTAAAAGCTCGTGGGAAAAAGCTCTATTTTGATTATTTACAGATGTGGCAGGGGAAAACCATCATTGCACCCTATTCGCCCCGGGCGAATATAACAGCGAATGTTTCTGCACCGGTATTATGGGAAGAACTTGAAAAAGGGGTTAAGCCCGAGGACTTTACGTTGAGAACGATCCATGCCAGACTAAAGGATAAGGGAGATATTTTCAAGCAACTATGCACCTCTCCGCTTGAGCCAGGTTTGAAAGCAGTGATGGATAAATTAAACCTTTATCAATCATAGATTGCGGGCTGCTATATTATGATATATAATGGTATAAATTGAAAGCTATCGCACGTCAATTAGTGAGGGAGACAATATGTTTAAAGTCTTTCTTGTCGAAGATGAGATTGTAGTTCGTGAAGGTATACGCAAAAACATTCTTTGGGAGCAGTATGGCTTTCGTTATACCGGTGATGCTCCTGATGGAGAGCTTGCACTGCCTTTGATTCGCCAAATTCAGCCTGATCTTCTGATCACTGATATCAAAATGCCATTCATTGACGGACTGGAATTGATTGAATTGATCCGTAAGGAACTGCCAAAGATAAAAATTGTCATAATCAGCGGATATGACAACTTCTCCTATGCACAGCAAGCGATCGGACTGGGTGTGGAACAGTATCTGTTGAAGCCGATCACAAAGGGAAAAATGGTGGAGATCCTGATTGGGCTTCGCGAAAAAATGGAAGCAGAGCGTCAACAGCAGGAATATCTTGCGGTTTTTCAGCGGGAAGTACAGGAATACGAAATATTTTCCCGCAGAAGGTTTTTCGAGCAAATAGTTGTCGGTAGCATGAGCGTGTTGGAAATTTCCGAAACCGCGAAAGAGATGGGCATCGACTTGAATGCCCCATACTATAATATCGTGCTTTTTTCGCTCAACAGCGCAGGATATGACGGAAGCGCTCCCGAAAGCTATACAGATTCACTTGCGGTAATACAGGGTAAGATAAGTGAGCTTACCGCCAATCGTACGGAAACGATTTTATTCAGATGGAATGTTACAACATACGCCATTCTGGTAAAAGGCACCGAGGACGATATTGACCGTCGAACAGACGAATGTATCGAAAACATTAAAGATTACTGTATCACAGCCGATTCTGACATAAAATGGCATATTGCAAAAGGAACACCGGTATCACGATTGGGTGCTATCCCAAACTGCTTTTCGGAGGCAAACCGGATTTTATCCTATCGATACCTTTGTCCGGAGGATCATATTCTATCGGAATCAAGCATTCAGCATTTTCGAAATGGTCCCAACAGGGGCACAGATAAAAATGAAATCAATCAGAAACATATCAGTAGCTTTTTAAGTAACGGGTCACGAGAAGAAATCAGCCCCTTTATCGATCAGTTACTTGCAAGCGCTGCCGAACAAACCGTTTCTCTACCACTGTTTTGCAGGTATTTATCAATGACGGCTTACTTTGCTGTGGTTAAGTACTTGGATTCGATAGGCTGCAGCACCGACAGTTTTTGGATGCTGGAGCATCAACCTGGTGACGATGCATCTGTGCCGGAAAAAGCTAAAAAGTACATATACCAGATCATGAAACAAGCGCTGGAGCTGCGTGACCATGAAAGCAAAAAGCAGCAGCGCAATTTGTTGACTCAGGCGATCCGATTCATCGACAAGCATTATTCGGAGGAGTCGATTTCCCTTAATCGAGTGGCCAGAAAAGTGAATATCAGTCCCAATTACTTTTCAGCCATATTCAGTCAGGAAATCGGCCAAACCTTTATCGAATACCTTACCGGGAAGCGGATCGACGAGGCAAAACGCATGCTCCGGCAAACGGATATGCGCTCAAGTGAGGTTGCGATAGCTGTGGGCTATAGAGATCCGCATTATTTTAGTTTTGTGTTTAAAAAAGTTTCAGGCTTAACTCCAAATGAATATCGCAGAGAAAGCAAGCATTGAGTTCGGTCATAGGCATAAACGAGAACTGATCTTTACAGAAAACAGCCTTGACAGACGGGAGGCGATCAATAGAAATGAATATGCAGAGCCAGCTTTGGAAGATGATCCTGATTGTCGCAGTACCGCCGATGATCATCATCATCGCAATTGCATTTATTGGAATTGGATCTGCACTGCAGTATCACGCTATCCTGAACAATGTTACGACAGCATCCGATTTTAACCAGAATTTCAAGGATGATATCGATCTAAAAATGTATTATTACGTGATCAACAGCCAATATTCTGAAGGCCTACCTATCAAGGAAGTGCAGTCCGCAGAGGCGATCGCACTAAAACTATTCGATACGACAACCGAAAACGATAGCCTTCGCGCAATCAGCAGTGTGTTGAACCTGTGTCGCAATCTGGAGGAGAAGATTCAGCAGATTGCACAAACGAAAGAATACGATTCCCGCATGGAGCAGTTGGAAAATAATATCTACATACTGACCGATCTGATTCAAAGATACATGTACAATTACCTTTATTACGAGGCAGCCCATCTGAATGCTTTACAATCCACGATGATTACAAACATGATCGTTATCATTTGTATCGTCGTCGTATTATCACTGGTGTTGCTATATTTCCTCTTATCGAAAT
>JAAYKJ010000227.1 GCA_012522505.1 Clostridiaceae bacterium | reverse complement strand
GCTTTAAATTATCTGCTGGCGAACCGATTGCTACATTCATCGATAAGGCTCTGGCTGAAGGTCTTTTATCCGATACGAATGTTAACAAGTATGTTGAACAGGTATTGGACAATGAAGAACTTGTTAACAGCGCAGTTTACTTTGCAGTGTCTCCTGATCTGGATAAATATTCAAAAAGCCTTGAAACCTATCAAAAGGCTATTTCCGATTGGGCAGCACCATTGTCTACCGTAAAGCTTGACGGGACATTAGAGGAAACCGTTGACAGCATCCTGTACAATCAGGAACTCCAGAACATGCTGGCATGGTTTATCCCTGCTGCTACACTTACCGAGTATGTTGATACAGCAGACACATACTATACAACTGTCAATACTGCACTCAAGAGCTTGCAGTTTGATGGAACGCTGGAAGGAACCCTTGATACAGTACTATACAATCGGGCCCTCCAGGATGCATTAACACTGTTTATTCCTGCTGCTACATTAAATGATTATGTGAATACAGCAGATCAATACTACAGTGCATACAAGAGCGCATCAAACTCTCTGAACAGGCTTAGTAGGATTCTTGAAAAGGGTGACATCGAAGGTGCAGTTCAGCAGATCATAAACGACAGAGAACTTTATGGTGCATTGTCGGTGGTTATTCCGAAAGACAATATTGATTCCTACATCGGATCGATTTCTGAATACTATCAGCTGTATGCTGATGTAACAACTGCTCTCACAGATGCTCTGGAATCTATCCCGGATGAAGAAATTAATAAATTTGTTAATGAAGCTATTAAATACGCCTACGATGTTGATAACGGTAAATCTTACCTCACAACCCTTATCGCAGGTGTTGATACCCAGTACATTCAAGACTATGTCGAGTATATCGATCAGAATGAAACAGTACTCAAGAGTATGATTCATCCGGTATATTATGATGATTTCATGGCTTATGTTGATAGTCTTGATGTTCTAAAACAGTACTTGGTAGATAACATTAAGAGTGCTGATGTCAGTGCTGTTAAGGAAGGCGCAGATATAATCAACGAGGTCAATAAGGATCTGATGAATGTGCTCGACCTTCTGAAGTCACAAAAGTATGACCAGGCTGGTGCAGCAATTGGTAAGATCAGCTTCGACAAAGTGGAAGCATTCATCGAAGCACAAATTCCTTCAAACTAAATCTTGATAGGGATAAAAGCCCCCGGAAGGTCTTCCGGGGGCTTTTTATAAGTTCGTGCGGCATGGCACAATCTAAAAGGTGAAAGATTTGCACATATATCCTGCATCAGATTCCTCTGAGCAGTAACGATTTTCCCATTTAACGTAATACGCAATCGAAATACGCACTTGTTTCAAAAAAATGAATATGTTATAATAACGAAAAATGAGGCGGGAGTATGACGCTATGAAGCGATATATTCTCGATGAATAGCTTATTTATTGTTATAGAAAGCTATCAGCCTTGGTAATAATATAAAATAGTATTTTCGGAAAGAATATTGTAAAGATGATGACAGAGCCTGGGTTTGTTCAGTCCAGCGGGGAACAATCATAAAAAGGAACCCCCGGAAGGAATATTGTATCCGGAACAAATCTTCAGTAACAGGTTCCCACTTTATTCAGAGACAGGATGTCGGTGGCTGAAAGCATCCTTATAAATGGAACTGTGTGAATTTCACCTCTGGAATTGCTTTTTATGAAGGTATACCTTGATAAAAAGCCGGTTCCCACCGTTACAGGGTTTGAGTGTACGTATCATTAAGCGTAAATATAGGTGGTACCGCGGGGTAACGCTTCGTCCTATTCAGGGATGGAGTGTTTTTTTCTATCCTTTGGGGTGTTTGATGGGATTTTGTCCCTGTCAGTATGAGAGGAGAGATTGTATGAAGGAACAACTACAGATGATTGCTGATGAAGCAATGGCAAAGATGGAAGAAGTGCAGGATATAAAGTCTCTTGAAGAGATCAGAGTTTTATTTCTTGGGAAAAAAGGAAAGCTTACTGGCATTCTAAAAGGTATGGGTACTCTTTCTGCACAAGAACGTCCGATTATCGGGCAAATGGCGAATGACGTGCGAAATAGGCTGGAGGACGCAATCCAGAAAACGAGGTCAAGGCTCGCAAAAAAAGAGCGGGAAGAAAGAATGGCAAGGGAAACTATTGATGTAACCATGCCTGGAACAGTTATTCCAAGAGGAAAGAAACACCCGCTAACGCTGGTGTTGGATGAAATAAAAGAGGTTTTTATCGGCATGGGATATGAAATCGCTGAAGGCCCGGAGGTAGAGCTTGATTACTATAATTTCGAAGCATTGAACATACCTAAGAATCATCCGGCCAGAGATGAGCAGGACACTTTTTATATAAATGATAAGGTTGTCTTACGAACTCAGACATCATCTGTGCAGGTGAGGGTGATGGAGAAGAAAAAGCCACCAATAAAGATAATTTGCCCCGGGCGCGTATATCGATCGGATGCCGTGGATGCAACGCATTCCCCGGTGTTCAGTCAGGTGGAGGGCCTGGTTGTAGACAAAGGGATTACGATGGGTGATTTGATTGGAACCTTGCAAGTGTTTGCAAAAAGCCTGTTTGGAGAGAATACTAATATTCGGTTAAGACCACACCATTTCCCGTTTACAGAGCCCAGTGCTGAAGTGGATGTGTCCTGTTGGTCATGCGGTGGAAAAGGGTGCCGTATCTGTAGAAACGAAGGATGGATTGAAATTCTGGGCTCGGGTATGGTACATCCGAAAGTGCTTCAAAACTGTGGAATAGATCCGAAAGTTTACAGTGGTTTTGCGTTTGGGCTTGGGGTGGAAAGAACCGCGATGGGACGCTTTAATATTGATGATCTCAGGCTTCTGTATGAGAATGATATTCGTTTCCTGAAGCAGTTTTAATACAAAAACATATTCTTTACCCAAAGGGATGATTTTTCAGCATAATACATTCGGCTTGACATGGATGTAAATATACTGCCAGTAACAACAGCTTAACCCAGCATTAGTAAAGTTTGATTGGAGTGATAATGATGAAAGCACCAATTTCATGGTTGAAAGATTTTGTAGATATCAAAATAGACCTAAAAGACTATGCCCATGCGCTGACGCTTTCGGGAAGCAAGGTAGAAGCTATTGAAGACCTTGGTGAATCCATTGAAAAAGTGGTGGTGGGGAAGATCCTCTCTATGGAACAGCACCCGGATGCAGACAAATTGAGAATAGCTCAGGTTGATGTAGGGAATGAGATCCTGCAGGTGGTAACCGGAGCACCAAATGTAAACACAGGAGATCTTATTCCTCTTGCTCTACCCGGTGCAAAGCTGCCTGGTGGAACGATCAAAGTTTCAAAGCTCCGTGGAGTTGAATCCTACGGAATGATGTGCTCCATAGAAGAATTAAACCTTACAAAAGATTATTTGCCTGATGCGCCAGATGACGGCGTGTATGTCTTTCACAATAATCCTGCTGTAGGAAGCGATGTGAAAGAAACTCTTGGTCTGGAACCTGTGGTGGATTTTGAAATTACGTCAAACCGCCCGGATTGCTTCAGTATGATCGGCTTGGCCCGTGAAACCGCAGTTACCTTGAAAGAGCAATTCCGAAAACCCGAAATTGTGGTAAAGGAAGAGGGGAACGGGAAAGCCTCCGATTATGTTTCGGTAGAGATTAATAACCCAGATCTTTGTAGCCGTTATGCTGCCCGCGTTGTTACGAATGTAAAAATTGAACCGTCACCAGCATGGATGCAACGCCGCCTCGCTGCTGCAGGAATGCGTCCTATCAACAATATAGTTGACATCACAAATTATGTGATGCTTGAAATGGGCCAGCCAATGCATGCCTTTGATTTGAAGTGTGTTCAGGGCGGCCGGATTATTGTTCGAACAGCCACTGAAAACGAAACCATTACAACCCTGGACGGACAGGAACGACAACTTAACCCTTCAATGCTGGTGATATCCGATGAAAACCGTGCAGTTGCCATCGCCGGCGTAATGGGCGGTGAGAACTCCGAAGTGACTGATTCAACTGATATTCTTCTGTTAGAGTCAGCCAACTTCGACAGCAAGTCAGTCCGTCTGACAGGAAAAAAGGTGGGCATTCGCAGTGAAGCATCCAGCCGCTTTGAAAAGGGTCTTGATGTTGAAAACGTGATTCCGGCTATCAACCGGGCGGCGCAGCTTATTGAAGAGCTGGGGGCTGGAAATGTGGTTCCAGGTATTGTTGACTGTAACCCTGTAAAGGCAAAGCCTGTGAAGCTTCAGTTGGATGCTGGGTTCATCAACCGTCTTTTGGGAACGTACATCGACACCGAGTGGATGTTGGATCTTTTTGAAAAGCTTGAATTTAGTGTGGACAGGAAAACCATGATGCTGACGGCCCCAACATTTCGACCTGATATTCAGGGGGAGGCCGATCTGGCTGAGGAAGTAGCTCGTTTTTACGATTACAATAATATTCCGGCTACTTTGCTGCAAGGCAGGGCTTCTACTATGGGCAGAAAAACAGTAGGGCAAAGAATGGAGGAGCTTATACACCAGCAAATGCTCTCCAGCGGCCTCTATGAAACCTACACATATTCCTTTACCAGCCCGAAGGTTTTTGACAAGTTGTGTCTTCCGCCGGATCATATTCTGCGCAATACGGTGAATATTACAAATCCTCTGGGCGAAGACTTCAGTATCATGCGCACCACAACAATCCCCGAAATGTTGGAGGTCATTCGGACGAACTATAGCCGTAAGGTGGAAGAAGGTAGGTTCTTTGAAATTTCCTATGTATATTTGCCAATAGAAGGGGAGCTCTTGCCGGATGAAAAGAAAACGCTGACCATTGGCCTATATGGTAATGCTGATTTCTATCTGATGAAGGGGATTATTGAGCAGTTGCTTGAGCAAATGAACATACATGATATTGATTTTTCACCGGTGGCGGATCATCCTGCCTTCCATCCGGGTAAAACTGCAAAGTTAACTATAGCCGGCGTTACGGTGGGGTATCTTGGAGAAGTTCACCCTGAGGTTGCTGAAAACTTCGATTGCCCTCTGAATACTTTTATTGCCGTATTGGACATCCAGCCAATGATCGATAATGCCGATATGACCAGAGAATACAAAGCTCTGCCTAGGTATCCTGCAGTTTCAAGGGATATTGCGATGCTCATCCGGAATGATATCCTCGTGAAAGAAATCGAAGGAGTCATTCGTCAACGGGGCGGAAAGATTCTGGAGGGGGTTCGCTTATTTGATGTATACCGTGGCGACCAGGTTCCGGCGGGTATGAAGAGCGTGGCATATACGTTAACCTTCAGATCGGCTGACAGAACCTTGGTAGATGAGGAAGTAAACAAGGTCATGGAAAAAATTCTGGAGGGTCTGAAAACAAACCTGGGTGCAACACTACGGGAATAATTACGCGAATCTACTATGAAGATATTATCCTAATCCGCACAAGCATATGAACCGAAAAAGGGGCTCCGTAATCAGAAATCTGATAACGGAGCCCCCTATATTGACAGACGACTGTTTCACAAGAGAATCAATGAATCAAGCTCTTAAGCCATGATTTCAACTGGGTAATTTACTTCATGTTAAGCCCTGACAATGGGGGTGGAGAAATCCTGGTTACCATAACGCTGCGAAGGATTTGGAAAGCCAAGCACATATGTATCAGTCGCTCTGATATCAAACTCAAACATTTCTTTAGACAGACCGGACAGCAGCGTGCGGTAGTCTGAAACTTTTGTAATCACCGGAAGCGTCCCTTCATGTTGTATCCTTTTTAGCAATTCCAGACCTCTTCCGTTGAATCCAAGAATGCGCAGGTATCCGCAGTTTTCATCATCTAAATAGCGTTGTAGCCTTGACTTTGTGATACCCCATAAGAGATTTGCTGTAATTCTTCTAATTCTTGCGGAAGGGTATCGGTTGGTTGTTACCAGATTGATCAATTCATCCAGAGAACCTGATTTCATGGCACTGGCGATCAGCCTGTTTTCAAGACCTTCCTTCACATCAGGTACACGCTCAAGCACTTCTGGTGGCATCATCCGCAGCTTGTGCAGAATAATATTGGCAAAAGGTTTTGCATAAACAGGCCCTCTACCGTTCTGGAAGCATTCCTGCAGTATACGTAAAGAAGCTTCAGGAAGGTTGCCAGCCAATAAGGGGTTGTTTATCGAACCGCCATCTTTGAGAAATGAACGTATTGCAGAGGCGCTGGAAAAAGACTGGTTGATTACCGTACTCTGATAAGAAGAACCATGCCTTTTGATGGTGGTTGGCTGCATATTGCTTCTGAGGCTCTTAAGGGCTTTCAGGTATTCTATCGCCAAGATGTTGTTTGATTGTGACATGATGTTTTCTGGCAAGCCCCTCAGATAACCTGTAAGAGCTTTTTCCCTGGCGACCGGGAAGGAATGTCCGTCGCTAAGGTGTTTTCTTAGAAGATCTCTGTACACCGCAGGCTCGTCATATAAAGCAGAAGCAATTCGCCACAGGGAGCCCAACTCGCCCTGTTCGCTCCCAAAGCTTAGATAATCAACAATTCCGGTATGATGCAATGTACGGACGGCACCATATGCGAACAGTTCTGCAGAGGCACATGAAAAAACAACCGGCAATTCCAAAACCAAATCAATACCGCTTTGTAATGCCATTGTTGTTCTCGCCCATTTATCGACCAATGCGGGTTCACCACGTTGAACAAAATGCCCGCTCATAACACATATAGTATGAGTGGCGCCTGTCTTTTCCAGGGAAGCTTTGATGTGGTAGACATGCCCTGAATGCAAAGGATTATATTCTGATACAATTCCAAGAACCTTCATATAAAAACCTTCCTGATGCAATGTCGTTAAGCGATTACGGAAAGAGTGAGTATTCCTGATTGTTATTATATACTATTTTCGTCGCAAAAACTGCACCATAAACGAACTACCGAAAAACATTTTTTCGTTAAGCCACAAACGTAACCGGGCTATAGTAACTATTCAGAGGGGCTATAAAAGAATAACAGAAAAATGTTCATTATATGCTTGACACGGAATTATTTCGATGGTAAGATAAATGAAATATCATAAAAACTGTGAGAGGGAATAGTAGATACCCGGAACCTTTCAGAGAGCTGTTGGTTGGTGCGAAACAGCAGGGGAAATGTATTGAACTGGCCCTGGAGTTTCCTTCTGAAAATGAAAGTAGGACAGGACGAAAGCCCATCGTTACAGGGGCAGGATATCGGTGTAACCAACCTGTATCTGGAGCAAAAGAGTGGTCATCCATCCTTCGTCTCTTTTGGCGAAGGTTTTTTATTTCCCGCAACATGCAGCCGGATTAACGAAGCTTCTTTATCCAGAAACTTCAGAATAGGTTATTGGTATCCGTTAAAGTGTATTCCATATGGAATAAATAAGAGTGGTACCGCGGAAGTGAACCCTTCCGTCTCTATAGCTAGAGACGGAAGGGTTTTTTGAGTTTCGGTGTTTATATCCGAACTGAGACGAGTTCGCCAAGGCCTTTGAAAGGGAACTTGGCTGGATTATCCCAAAGGAGGGTTATAATGAATTGGAGTAAATACAAAAAATACCCGGCCATGGATTTAAAAGACAGATCATGGCCCAGCAAAACAATCGATAAAGCCCCGATATGGTGCAGCGTGGATCTGAGAGATGGCAACCAGGCGCTGCCGGTGCCGATGAGTGTTGAAAAAAAGCTGAAGATGTTTAATCTGCTAAAAACATTGGGTTTTAAAGAAATCGAAGTTGCTTTCCCATCGGCGTCAAATACGGATTTTCGGTTTGTGAGAACAATCATTGAAAGAGGATTTCTGGATGAAGACACGGTTATCCAAGTGCTTACACAGTCTAGAGAGCATTTGATCCGCAGAACTTTTGAATCCATTCAAGGCGCCAAGAAAGCGATTGTACATTTGTACAATTCAACCTCGGAACAACAGCGCAGGATTGTCTTCAAAAAGGATAAATCAGAAATCATAGAGATAGCCCTGCAAGGAGCCCGGTTGATCAAACAGCTGAGCAGCGAGTGTGATCAGGATATCCGGTTTGAATATTCCCCTGAAAGCTTTACCGGCACTGAAATGGAATTTGCTCTGGAAATATGCGAGGCTGTATTGAATGTTTGGCAGCCTTCACCTGAAAGAAAGGTTATTATCAACCTCCCAGCAACCATTGAAATGGCGACGCCAAATATATATGCTGATCAGATAGAATGGTTCTGCCGTCATATCAGCTGCAGAGATAGTGTCATTATCAGCCTGCATGCCCATAACGACCGTGGAACCGGGGTGGCTGCTACAGAGTTGGCCTTGCTGGCCGGAGCAGATCGTGTTGAAGGGACCTTGTTTGGAAATGGGGAAAGAACGGGAAATGTTGACATTATCAATCTTGCTATGAATCTTTATTCCCAGGGAATAAATCCTGAATTGAATATCACGAATATGGATGCGATCATAAAAACCTATGAAGCATGCACGGACCTTCGTGTGCATGAAAGGCATCCATATGCGGGACAACTGGTATTTACAGCTTTTTCAGGTTCACACCAGGATGCCATCAACAAGGGTTTCCGCTATGTCAAAGAAGAGAAACCGAAATATTGGGATGTTCCTTATCTTCCCATAGATCCCACCGATATTGGAAGAGAGTATGAAGCAATTATCCGTATCAACAGTCAGTCTGGCAAGGGTGGTGTCGCATTCGTGATGGAGCATGAATTTGGATATCACCTGCCAAAGGCAATGCATCCCGAATTTGGTGATATGATTAAGCAAAAATCCGATTCGTCAGGTAAAGAGCTTTCCCCGGAAGAAATTATGGAGGTGTTCAAGGAAAAATATCTGGAGGCAAAAGGACCCGTCAGCCTGTCTGACTATAGCATAGAAAGCAGGGGACATGTGGTTCACGTTACTGCCAAGCTTGTTATTGATGGCAAAAATGTGAATATTTCAGGAACAGGAAATGGTCCGATATCTGCGTTCTTTGACGCGCTCAAAAACAACGGGATTTCCAAATATCGTTTTGAAGATTACGAAGGCCATGCTTTAACCAGCGGCGCCGATGCAGAGGCAGTTGCCTATATTCAGCTGGCAAACGGCGGTGGAAGAAGTATATTTGGTGTTGGAAAAGACCAGAATACTACAACAGCTTCCTTCCAGGCGATTATTTGTGCGCTGAACAGGGTAATGACTACAACTAAGTGAAAAACAGTGCATCAGATACTCTTACAATTGTAAAGCAGACTGCAGGCTCATGACTTTGCTTTTTTTATGAAAAATATTTGCAATGCAAATTGTTCCATGGTATAATCCCGAGTTTGACAGTTGAAGAATAATAGAGAGGCGATAAACATTGAAATTTCAAGGTTTACGCCTCTTTTTATGCTTTTCAAGAATGTTGTATGGGAAGTGCCTCTGAAAAATTTTTTCTACATT
>JAAYKJ010000226.1 GCA_012522505.1 Clostridiaceae bacterium | reverse complement strand
CCTCTGTAACTGCAGTCAGATTCACGGGTGTTTCCAGTTTTGTCATTACCGACAAAACACTGCTCCATTCACTTGTTCCATATTCGTTCGCTGCTTTTATTCGGTATGTATGTGTTGTATTGGGAAAGAGAGCGGAATGTGTATATACCGTTTGGGCTACGGTACAACTGTTTCCATCCGCTTCCACCTCATACAAATCAGCATATTCAACCTCATCCCATGATATATTGATCCGGTTTGGGAAGCTATCGGCTCTGAGATTCACGGGTACATTAACAGGCTGCGGCTGTACAAAGACATCTGCAGAGCAGCTCCTTCCGTTGTATTCTGCACAAGCCTGTGCTTGTCCAGGTTTCTTTGCGGATAATACGCCACCAGCATCGATTTCTGCCACTGTTTTATCAGATATATCAAATACGCACATGGCGGTAATATCAGCCGTTGTATCATCGTTATAAACAACCTGAACCACCGTCTGACACGTCTCGTTAACCATCATGGTATAAGCTTCTTCGGTAAAGAAAATATTCGTAATCGATATGGCTGGAGCAGGCACTGTTTCATTTTGAATTTGGTCAATGAATATATCAGGTTCATTTGCGGAATTGGTGTTATCAATTTGCATCTCTTCATTTTCAGGTACTTCAACTGGTACAGGGGTTCTCATTTCTTCATCATTACAGGGCTCAGATGTATCCAAAACCAATTCAGGCATATCCATCTCTTCCGGCATTTCTCTTTGTTCATGTATTTGCGGTTCCGCGAGTATTTCTCGTGTTTGAACAGGAATTGGAGATGTACTCAACCCCGCTTTATCCCGTGTTAACGGTGTTGTCTTTTCAGTATGAACTTCCTTATGTATGTCGGGAGGGTTGTCCTGTTTCTTTTCAACAAAAAGCTCTTTCTGCTCTATATAACTTTCAGCCTCTGGCTCAGCTTCCGGAGAAATGGCTGCATTATCTGCATCATTTTTCGGAACATCCAATTTAATCATGTCCTGCGCAGTAGCAGATGATTTATCAGGTGCAACAAATACATTTGATAATGAACTATTTTCGTCTTCGACATCGGATACGATTTCTTCTTTTTGCAGTTTCTCTGGCAATAGCTCTGAAATAGAAGATGTGTTCTCAACATGGATATCTTTCGTTATCAAAGTGCCCTGAATAATAAAATTCTGTTGCAGAATCAGTACACACAATGCCATTATTAGTACTTTTTTTTACCAAATTTCTTTTCATGCTTATTTTTTCCTTTATTTGTTTATTTTATATACTATTTTATACAACGCCTCCATGATATGTCAATACGTGTCTGCTGGATATTTAAAAATATGCATGCCAAAAAATGCCACCTCGGCTTATACATGAATCGAATTCGATGTAAATAGAAGATGGCAGAAAAGCAGTTCTGACGAGAACAAATTGTGCTCTGTCATACACTGCAGAAATACGATGAGTAACCAATTATATGCTTATGGTGGATTGTTACCAATTCGAAACCGGTAATAATAAAGTTTAAACCAGGGCAGATACACCTACCCTGGTATTCTGTTACATCCGCATGTTTTGACTGTTTTGCATACCCTGCTGCCCTTGTTGCTGTCCTCCGCCTTGCAATTGTGTAAACACCTGTTGTATCTGATTCGGCTGTGCCTGTGACGCAGGCTGGTAATATCCTTTTTGAGTCGCGTATTGAGCCAATCTTTGTTGGCGTTCTTCATCAGCATCACGCATTTGTTGGAAAGTTCTTCTAAGTTCAGGATTGCTGGTTTCGGAAATCGCATTGGCATAACCAGTTAAGCTGCTTTTTAATGAGTTTAAATAGTCGTTGACCATATCTTTTTCAGTCATCATAAAACCATCTCCTTACTGTAAGAATGACATCAATCTCTGTTTGTTGTTCTTCGCATCAGTCGCATCTTTCTGAAGCATTTGCTTAAGAGCCTGATCCTGGCATTGCTGTGCGTAGGTTTCGAGTTTTTTTTCGCATGTCTCGTGGGCCCCCACCATATGCCGCAGATTCTGCAATTCCATTTCGTTGATTTGTGCCATATTGTTTCTCCTTTCTTTACGTTATCGCTACTTAGTCTTGATAAAATATCAAAGATTATTCAATAACGTAAAGTATCGGTGTATTCTTGATGACTATACTTCTTCTTTCCTCTGAAATGATGAGCCTGATTAACTCTATTTGGTATCGCTAAGTTTAGCTTGTTTATTGATGATAATTGTGGTATAAATGTATTGACGATAATCACAATTATTCCGATTAAACAGTCTAATAAAATCGATTATAGCTATCAAACTATTTGATTCCATTGGAACTCCTAATACCTGCCGACACAATGATAAGCATGTTATTTTATCATTAGCTGAAATAAGGTGCGATATAGTGTGGTATAAAGTACTTAATGTATCAATAGTCTATTATTGATATTGGATTTAGGTAACAATATTATTGATTTTGGAAGGGAGAATGAGAATGAAAAGAAAAGCGTTTACAGTTTCATTATCCAAGAACCCGGATATCGTTATGAATGTAATACCGGGGCATTTTACCACCAGCCATTTTCATCTAACTCATTATCTTGACTTGGACAACTTAAAAACAAACTCCGCTCGTGCAAGAGAGGTTGCAACAGAATTGGCTTTACCCTATGTATCAACTACGCTTGTAGATACTATCGTGTGCCTGGAAGGCACTGAAGTCATTGGTGCATATATGGCAGAAGAGTTGTCCCGCCAAGGAACATCCGTTATAAATGCAGGAAGGGATATATATATCGTAACTCCACTGAACAATATTAACAGACAATTAATTTTCCAAAGTAATACGCAGGAGTTAATTGATGAAAAAAATGTAATCCTTTTAGTATCCTCTGTATCAAGTGGAATCACAATTAAGAGTGCTTTGGAATGCCTTTCTTATTATAATGGTAAAGTCGTTGGAATTTCTGCCTTGTTTAACGCTTTTCCAGACGAATCCGAGCATAGGATAAATTCTTTGTTTACAAGCGAGGATTTTCCTGATTATAAGATGCTTACTCCAAGCGATTGTGAAATGTGTAAGAATGGCCGCAAACTGGATGCAATTATTATGCAGGGCGGCTATACCAGAATATAGAAAGCGAAAAGCTGGGGCTGGAATATAATCCTCATAATCATCTGCTAATGCACGCTATGGGGCCAATTGTTTCCAGTACCATTGGTTCTGCAATCGTTGCAGGTATATTTATCACTTTATTTGGTTGATTATGTTTTTAATAAACGAAGAGAACAAAGTTCAACATTAAACAGGCATTTAGGTGCTTTATTGTACAGGCCGGGCATCCGTCAGGTTATTGATGGATTCCCGGCTTTCTACTGCCCGATGTCTATTTGCAAAGCTCCGGCTAACAGGTTTTATAGTCCCCTGTTGTAGCTCACCATAGGCGCTGCATGACGGTTATAGCGAGATAAGCAACAGCAGGTGATATATTATATTGGAATTCCAATGAGCCATGAAGCGCTATAGAAGTATACTAACAAAACTATTGCGTCCACTATGGTCGTAATAAGTGGCCCTGCCATAATAGCCGGATCCAACCGAAGTTTTTTGGCCGTCAGGGGTAAAATGCTACCGATCACCTTGGAAATTATGACAGTTAATAGGAGGGTAAAAGATACTGTGATTGAAATACTTATCGAGTGCCGCTCTAAAAAATAAAGTCTGATAAAATTCAATGCCGAAAGCGTAGATCCAACTAGCAGGCTAACCCGTAATTCCTTCCAAACAATTTTCGCCATATCCTTGAATTCAATCTCTCCAAGAACAATACTTCTAATAACCATGGTAGATGTCTGGGAGCCTGCATTACCTCCTGTGTCCATCAACATGGGTATGAAAGCAGCAAGAACAACAACCGATTGCAGTGCATTTTCAAATTTTCGTATAATTAAACCGGTTAAAGTCGCTGAGATCATCAATATTGAAAGCCAAAGAATTCTTTTGCGTGCAAGCTGGAAGGTGCTTGCATTGATATATCCTTCATCAGTTGGCTGAACAGCAGCCATCCTGTAAAAGTCCTCTGTATTTTCTTCTTCAATAACATCAATAATGTCATCAAATGTAATGATACCAACCAGCCTCTGCTCATTATCAACTACAGGTATCGCAAGAAGATCATATTTCTTAAATAAGTCAGCTGTATATTCCTGATCATCGTGGGTATTCACAAATAAGGGATCTTTTTGCATGATATCACCTACTTTTTTATCAACATTGGCCAGAACCAAATCTTTCAGTGATATTGTTCCCTCAAGATGCCTTGTAGCATCGGTAACATAGCAAGTATAGATAGTTTCTTTATCGGGCGCGGTCTTTCTTATTCTCTCGAGAGCCTCTTTCACCAGCATCTCTTTTTTCAAATCAACAAATTCGATCGTCATAAGACTGCCGGCAGAGAAATCAGGGTACATTAAAAATTGATTGATTAATTTCCGTTCAACCTCACTTGTGTTCTTCAATATTTTCTTCACTACATTTGCAGGCATCTCTTCAACGAGATCAACCTTATCATCAAAGTATAAATCGGCCATGATACTGGCAAGCTCTTTTTCGTTAACAAGATATGAAATCATTGCCTGCATTTCTTTTGTTAAGTAAGAAAAGACAGCAGCAGCAATTCCTTTAGGAAGCAGCCTAAATACAATCAAGGCCTGTTTTTCGTCTAATCGGCTAATAAAATCAGCTATATCCGCTGGTAAAACATTCAACAATTCCTCTTTCAAAAGTGTATATTTCTTTTCAAGCATAAGCTGATCAAATCTTTCAAAATTCATCATAACGACCTCCTTATCATTCATGAGTCAGTGGAATTTGACGCTAAAAAACACAAGCAATTAGCGTCTGCCGCCATGATATATCATAGTATGCGTAAAAAAGGCAATTGAATCCCCTGGAAAAGCCAAAATGGCTGGGAAAAGACCTTAAGCAATTATAGATAAAGGCAGCAGAAAGAAAACAAACCGGAATAATGTAACTGTTACTCGTAAATAATAGTCACCCGAACCAGTGTCCATTCTACCACCTCCTGAAGAAATCGGATTATCCCCTGCTTTAGGGCAAGGGTCGTAAACATGTTTTATAAAGAAATATACCTATATTATACTTCTTTTATCTTCAGTGTACAATATATTTACGATTTATAACTATGAATATACGACACAAACATTATAATGTTTCCTACTATTGCACAGCTATCTCTTAAGTATATAGAGTGTGAACATTAACACACAAACTGGTTTCTCCTTCTACTTTCATATGCTACAATGTCAAATGTAGCATATGAAGGCTGAAGGAGAAACGCTGGATGAAGTACACTTATAAGCATACATTACACGCATGCTGTCTGGGATATATTACGCAGGCCATTATAAACAACCTGACACCGTTGCTGTTTGTAACCTTCCAGAGAGAATTTTCGGTTTCACTGGAACAGATCGGCCTGTTGATCTCATTTAATTTTGCAGTACAGTTACTCACTGATCTGGTGTCAATCAAATATGTTGATCGAATAGGATACCGAAGAGCTGCAATCATCGCACACGTGTTAAGCTTTTTAGGGCTGATTGCACTTGCTGTGTTTCCGTTTATGTTTTCAAGTGCCTATCTCGGACTGCTCATTGCCATGATGGTTAGCGCTATGGGTGGAGGGCTTCTTGAAGTCTTAATCAGCCCCATTGTTGAATCCCTTCCAGGGGAAGAAAAGGCTTCGGTAATGAGCCTGCTGCATTCTTTTTATTGCTGGGGCCACGTTGCAGTGGTCGTTGTTTCAACTGGCTACTTTCTATTATTTGGTGTTGAAAAGTGGTTTTATCTTCCTCTGTTTTGGGCAACTGTTCCTCTTCTGAATATGCTGCTGTTTTTTAAAGTGCCCTTACGAGTTTTAGTGGCAGAAGAAGAGCGTATTCCCTTGTTGAAACTGTTTAAACGTAAATTTTTCTGGCTGTTTTTTGTACTAATGGTTTGTGCAGGCGCTTCAGAACAGGCTATGTCCCAATGGGCCTCGTTATTTGCCGAAACGGGCCTTGGTGTTTCCAAAACCATGGGAGACTTGTTGGGTCCCTGTGCTTTTGCTATTCTAATGGGCTCTGTAAGAACTTTCTATGGGATAAAAGGATCGAAGATCAATCTTGAGAAAATGCTGATCTTCAGCAGTATTCTATGTGTAGCTTGTTACCTGTTGGCAGTGTTCTCTCAAAATCCACTGATATCGCTTGTGGGCTGTTCCCTTTGTGGGTTCGCAGTGGGAATGATGTGGCCCGGCACTTTCAGCATGTCTGCCAGAAATTTTCCACAAGGTGGCACAGCTATGTTCGCGGTTCTTGCTCTGGCAGGAGATCTCGGGTGTTCGATGGGTCCCGGTCTGGTAGGTTTGGTATCTAACACCGTAAAGGAGAACGGAATATTTATGTTTACCGGTTCAAACATAAATGAATCCGGCTTAAAAACCGGGCTTTTTGCTGCAATCATCTTTCCAATTCTCATGTGGGTGGGTGTGGCTGTCTTAAAGCGTAAAAACCGCACCGTATGAATACTCCCCAACTTCATTCGATGAGGCTTGCGTGAATTGTGTACCAAACGCGGGTGCTGAAAGCGCCTTGTTTTGTGGGTCGGTCCACATGGTGCGTTCCTGATGGATTTTTACGCCGATGCCTTTCGGTAAACCTATATAACAGGTATAATATTTATGAACAAACTGAAAGGAGATTTTTCAATGAATATTTGGCACGATATAACCCCGACACGCATCAGAGCTGACGATTTTTATGCTGTAGTTGAAATACAAAAAGGATCAAAAACGAAATATGAGCTCGACAAGGATACAGGCATGCTGGTGCTTGATCGCATACTTTCAACCTCCACACACTATCCCGCGAACTATGGGTTTATTCCCCGCACATACGGAGATGACAATGATCCATTGGATGTATTGATACTGTGCTCCGAGCCGATCGTACCAATGACATTGGTGCGGTGTTATCCGATCGGGGTCTTTTACATGATCGATAATGGAAGGAAAGATAGCAAGGTGATTGCAATTCCTTTTTCCGACCCAAGCTATAACGGATACAAAGATGTTTCTGAGCTACCCAAGCATATCTCTCTTGAAATGACCCACTTCTTCAGCGTTTACAAGGAACTGGAGAAAATAGAAACAGTGGTTACCGAGGTTGAAGGCCACGAGAAGGCAATTCTAACCATCAGTAAAGAAATAGATAATTATATTGAGAAGTTTTGCCGATAGTGTGAACATCTTCCTATGAGACTGCTGGTATGAAACCCGTGAAACGATTGGGCTGCTCGTTTGATATTCAGGGAATTGATTTTCGTCACAGCATAATGGTATACAGCTACGTTTCCGGCATGCTTGCATGGTACTCCCGCCAGTATTCCACGGCTTCGTGCTGGGGCAATGGCTTACTGAAATAGTATCCCTGCACCTTATGGCACTGATGCTTTTTCAGATATTCCAGCTGGCATTTCTTCTCTACGCCCTCAGCCAGAATTGTCAGTCCCATTTTCCTGCCGATCGCAATTATTGCGCTGGTAAGGTTGTTTTCAGAATTTTCAGTAACGACGCCATCGATGAACGATTTGTCAATTTTCAGCGTATCAATGGGCAGCTTTTGCAAGTAGCTTAAAGAGGAATAACCCTGCCCAAAATCATCCAGCGCGATTCTAACCCCTGTCTTCCTCAGCTGTTGCAGTTTCTGCGTAACCGCCTGATAGGACTCCATTAAAATCGATTCGGTGATCTCAAGCCCCAGACAGGCCGGATTTAACCCGGTATCCCTGAGCACCTTCAAAACCAGTTCCACAAAATTATCTTGCAATAACTGAAGAATGGATATATTTACTGCGATGATCATATCTTCGTTTCCACCCTGTTGTATTCCTTTCAGAAAGCTGCAGGCTTCATAAAGGACCCATTCTCCTATGGGAATGATCATCCTGGTTTCCTCTGCAACCCCGATGAACTTCAGCGGAGGAATAAAGCCCAGAGCAGTGCTGTTCCAGCGCAGTAATGCCTCAAATCCGCAAATTTTACCTTGTCCAATATCGATCAGCGGCTGGTAATATAACAACATCTCATGGTTTTTCAATGCTTCGCGTAAGTTCTTCTCTATGCTCATTCTTTCGCTAACCGGCTTCTTCATGCTTTCATCAAAAAACACATATCTGTTCTTGCCCAACTGTTTGGCCTTATACATTGCGATGTCGGCACTTAGCAAAAGTTCATCTGCATTGCATCCGTTTTCAGGAAAAATCGAAATTCCAATGCTTACCGTAATGTGAATGATGCTGTCGTCAATAACCACTGGATTTCTAAAGCTCTGCATGATTTGCTCCGCACAATGCGTAACCTGAGATAAATCCTCAAAACCATAGCAACATGCAATGAATTCATCCCCGCCAAACCGGTACACCGTTTGTCCCTCACCCATTAATGATGTGAGCCTTTTCCCAATATGGATGATCAACTGATCACCAAAGGAATGGCCCATGGTATCATTGATAAGCTTGAGATTATCGGTATCCACAAACAGCAATGCCATCTTACTGCCTGGATATCGGTCGATATGCTTGTCCATTTCTTCAACCAGGCTAAGGCGGTTGGGCAGGCCCGTCAAAAGATCGTGGTAAGCGCTGTAATGCAGCTTGTCTTGATAGTTCTCAAGCTCTAAATACTGTTTTTTCAGCTCTTTCTGAGTAACGATCAATTCCTCATAATTGCGACGTAGTTCCTCTTCCGAAGTCACAAGTTTTTCATACAGCTTTGTGATTTCCTCGTTCTTTTCTCTTAAATCCTTTTCCGATCGCTTAATAGGAGTAATATCATCGAAGACTGTAATGAAAAAACCCTTTTTGGGACTGTATGCATTCACGGCAACCCATTTGTCAAAGTCTGCAGTATATTCCACAATACGTTTTGGTTGCCCTGTACATGCAACATCGCCGTATATCCCGATCCAGTAGAACTTTTGTTCTTCCCTTCCCGGGAGGATTTCCCGGTATGTTTTGCCGATAATTTCTTCCCTTTTTATTCCGGTAAACTCCTCGAAGGCGGGATTCACATCCAAATATATATAGTCGATGGGTTTGCCGGTATCATCCAGTATAATCTTATGTAACGCAAAGGCATTCATCATTTTTTCGATGATGGCTGCGTTCATCTCCATCGCTTCTGCCAATGCATCATTGGCGTTTTTTATTTGGATCTGCTTTTCGGCAATTTTACTGTCCTTCAACTGCACTTTCTGAATGGAATGGAATACGAGATTATAAATGACAAGAGATGAGATGAAAACGAAGGCAAGCCCTTTGGCAATACTGATTACCGATACAACCTCCAACCCGCCCGAAAATGCGGCCAGCAAAATATCAGACAGCAGTATCCATGCTGCACCAAAAATTAAATAGTAACCCGATACTTTGAAGGATGCGTTTCGGGAGGTTTTGTATCCTGGAAATTTCCTTTCGGGTTTTTCATGCTTCATGCTAATCCCTCTGAATTTTTTAACTAAACCGATTGGGAATCCTTACTATATTGTTTCCCACAGATTTGTAGATTGACACAGAAAATATTGAACAATGTAAAAAATCACTGGATACGTCTTGATTTCCTGTAACTGCAAATGAAGCATAGTCTCCGTTATGCTCAGCTATATCTCAAGTATATAGGGTGTCAACAGTAACAATGGATGAAAATCGTGTGTAAACCTTTGTACAAAGCTATGGAAAAAAGGCCTCCGATCAGCTAAAATGAAAGCAATACCATTAAATTTGGGTTTTGTGAGGGATTATGAAAAAAGGCTTGAATGGTTTTCAATTAAAAATAATCGCTATTTCTCTGATGGTCATTGATCACACCGGTGCATTGTTTTTTCCTGAAATATTGGTTTTTCGTATTATCGGGCGGTTGTCCTTTCCGTTGTTTGCTTTCTTTATTGTAGAGGGGTTTCAGCACACCCGCTCAGTAAAAAAATACCTGATTCGCTTAGGGGCGTGTGCAATTACGTTCCAAATACCGGACTGGTTTTCATCCATCTACGGCAAGCTTACCATCAACCCCTTGTTTGGCGTGCATTACGTGCTCAACATCTTTGCGACCTTGTTCTTGGGTCTGGCAGCCATCGCCCTGTTTCACAAGTCGAAGAGTAAAAGCAATGCAATGGCTTGGGCTGCTGCGATACTCATGGCAGTATTGGCTCAGGTGACAGGTGCCGATTACGGGGCCTATGGGGTCATGTACGTATTGACCTTTTATCTTGCCGGTACAGACATAAAAAGCCTGTTGATGGGTACGGTTGTTCTGCATACAGCCTATGCGGGTTTTGATATGATAACCGGCCTGATACGCACAGGCAACGCGTCCTTCCCCCATGCGATACAGTTGTACTCAATGGCTTCGGTTTTTCTGATCGCAATGTACAACGGGGAGCAGGGCAGAAAACTGAAGTTTTTCTTCTATGCTTTTTATCCAGCGCATATGATTATTCTCTACCTCATCGATGCCATATTACGATAAGGCGTGACGTACCCCCACCATCTTAAGAGGTGGGAACTTTTTGTTATATACAGTTAAAAACAATTGGCATTCCAATTTGAACGCAGCCTTTCACCACGGTACAGATTTTCTCTCGGGCGTTTGGTATTTTGGGATGCACCATCGGTTCTTAATAATTCTTAAGCATTTTCCTCTTACAATTTCATGAAGTTCTTTTATACTCATGAGTGGCGAAAATATGATTAAATGATTCTTTATCGCTTGTTCAGGCTTTCCAGGGATATAGAAAGGGAAGAATTGACGCAATGGATTTTATTACCTTTGAAAATGTAGAGAGAGAATATCATGTTGGCAACAGTGTGATCAAAGCAGTCGACGGTATCAGCTTTGGAATTCATATGGGAACCATCAATGTGGTTTTGGGGCAAAGTGGTGCTGGCAAAACCACCGTGCTCAATTTGCTTGGAGGCATGGATTCTCCCACAAAAGGGCGCATCATGGTTGGGGGGCAGGAGATCTCAGATATGTCTGAGCATGAGCTGACTACCTACAGACGGAATAAAATCGGCTTTGTTTTTCAGTTTTATAACCTTGTACCAAACTTGACTGTTCTGGAAAATGTACAGCTTGCGATGGAAATCTGTGAGGACCCTTTGGATTCGAAAGAAATGCTGATAAAGGTAGGCCTGGAAGGCAGGCTCCACAATTTCCCCAGCCAGATATCGGGTGGAGAACAGCAAAGAGTTTCTATTGCGAGAGCCCTGGCCAAGAATCCAGAGATTGTATTATGTGACGAACCTACAGGAGCATTGGATTCCGCTACTGGGCGCAAGGTTCTGAAATTGATCTGCGATTCTGCTGAGAGCATGGGAAAAACAGTGATCATCGTAACCCATAATGCGTTAATTGCAGATATGGCCAATACGGTAATCCATATGAAGGACGGCAAAATTTTTGGGATTCAGCACAACGAGAGCCCGAAGGATGCAGAGGAAATCATATGGTAAGAAATTCGCTGTTTAGAAAATCCATTCGGGATATGCAAAACGCAAAGGCCCAGTTTATTTCAATTTTTATCATGGCTGCTCTTTCTGTAACCATTGTCACCGGCCTCGACAGCGTATGGAAAACCGTTGAGGACAATACCAACATCATGTATTCCGCAACTAATATTTCGGATATGTGGGTCTATGTTTCAAACCCGACAGAAAAGCAAATGTGGAGTATCTCCAGGATTCAGGGGGTTGAACATGCAGAAAAGCGGTTTACACTTAACGCCAAATCCGATCTGGCAGGCCGCCCAACACTGAAGGTCTACGCATTTTCCAGCCAAAGCGCGCTGGATCGCCCCATCCTTCAGCAGGGAAGCATGCGAAGCAAAAGTGGTGTTATCCTCGATGAAGGCTTTGCAAACAAGCATGGACTCGGCATTAATGACAAAATTAAATTGAAGCTGAATAAGAAATGGACCACGTTCACCATAGAGGGGCTGGCATTAAGCGGTGAGCATATCTATTCGGTTAAGGGTACCACGATGATCATGCCCGATTCCAGTAAATATGGATTTATGATTATTCACGAAGATATGCTCAAGGGCATCTATGGACAAAAAATCTACAACCAGATCAGTATTCGTTTGTCCCCTGGGGCGGATGCTTCGGAAGTGAAGAATGAAATCGCCCGGGTGCTCGGGGATGACCTCATTGGCACCATCGCCAAAGGCGAAGACAGCAGTACAAACAATATCTACGCAAATATCGGCCAGTTCAGAACCCTAAGTACCATATTTCCGTTGATGTTTTTTGTCGTAACGGCTTTGATCACACAAAGCACGATGTTCAGGCTGGTAGAAAATCAACGGGGACAAATCGGCGTACTCAAGGCCCTCGGTTATTCGAAGGGCAGGATTTTGTGGCATTACACCTCATACGGCGTTTACATGGGAGGTCTGGGGGCCCTTACCGGGTTCCTGATTGGCCCGGTTTTTTTCACCAATCTGTTAATCCCTTGGCTGCAGCTAAACCTTTCGAGCAATCAGATGTCCATCAACTATGTGAATTTAGCTTACAGCCTGCTGTTGATCCTGGCTTGTACGGGCGGTATTTCCCTCTATGCAGGCCTGAAACTATTGAAAGATACCCCTGCGTTTCTACTGCGTGATAAGCCTCCGAAGGAGGGGAGCCATATTTTTTTGGAAAACCTACCCTGGCTTTGGAACAGGATGCGATTCAGCAGAAAGCTGATTGCACGCAATACCTTAAAGAATAAAATGCGCCTTTTGATGAGTGTGCTTGGAATAACAGGCTGTACTGGGCTGATTGTAGCCGCCTTTACCCTTAGCAGTATGGTGGAAGGAATTGCCCGGTATACGTATGGGGTAACGTACTCTTACGACCACAAAATCATACTGGACGAGAAAGCCGATTCCCGCTACATCCACAACAAAGGGCTGGATGGAACTGTTCAACAGATCAAGGAAACTGCAATCGAGATCATCCGTCCTGGAGGCATAAGAACCATGGAACAATTAACGATTTTCCCCCTGCACAGCCCACTGATCCATTTGCAGGATGTTGATGGAAATGAGACACATCTTGCACAGGACGGCCTCACCATCACCAGAAAACTTGCACAGACACTGGGCGTCAAAGTGGGAGACTTCATCGAGCTGAAGCACACAGACAAGAGCTATGTTAAGGTGCCGATCAGGCAAATCATCTATATGGCGACTGGACAGGGTATGTATATGACGGACGAGTTTTATGAATCCATCGGAGAAACCTTCAAACCCTCTGCCATTCTTGTAAAGTGGAATCAACAGCCCGACGAGGCTTTTCTTGCCAGTGATTACGTGGATGAATATGTGGACAGAGTCACCCAGATAGAAGACACCAAAGGCAGTACGCAGGTGGTATACATCGCAGCAGTTTTGCTAATTATCATGGGAGCCATTCTGGCCTTTGTTGTTTTGTATAATAGCAGTATTCTGAACTTTTCTGAGCGGGTACGCGATCTGACTACCTTGAAGGTGTTAGGGTTTTACCAACACGAGATCCGTGCTCTTGTGCTCACCGAAAACATCCTCTCTGTTGTTTTCGGTTCGATCTTCGGAGTACCTCTGGGCAAGTTTATTGCTGATGTTGCAGCAAGTGGTATGAATGATCAGCTGGATCTTTTAAGCCACATTCCGTTCACCACCGTCGTTATTTCCGGGGCCATCACATTGCTGTTTGCCCTGATCAACAACAGTGTTGTTGCCCAAAAAATGAGAAGCTTGGATATGCTTGAAGCTTTAAAGAGTGTTGAATAAATAATGGAGGGATACCCATGTCAAAAGTTAAATCAAAGAAGCGAAAGTGGTTCCTGATACCGGTCGTCATCCTGATCGTCCTTGTAGCAGCAGGGATAATTCGATATAATGAAATACAGCAGCGCAGTAAAACAAACCCCGATCCGACTTTTTCGCAACCAAAACGGCCTGAAACCATGGTTGCATGGGGTGAAGTAACCTACGATAAAATTTACGATATCATCATTGACTTTCCAACCTTCGTTACCGATGTGAAGGTAAAGGAAGGTGACCGGGTATCCCTGGGGCAGGAGCTGGCAGAACTGGATATGTCGGAGTATCATGCAACTATTGATAAATTGCAGGAACAGATAGCCTCCGGTAAAGCTGCGCTTGAAAACACACACCAGGATACCACCGCCCTTCTGGCAGATATTGCACAACTGAAAGAGGATATCGAAACCAAAACCCGGGAATATGCTCAGGAAACCAATGCAGATTTAATCATTCTCCAAACAACCCTGGAATCGGCAAAAACTGAGTTGGATATTGCAAAGCGGGATGTGCAGGATCATCAGACCTTGTATGCTGCGGGTTCAATCCCTAAAAGTGTTCTGGATCAATATACGGATATTCTTACACGAAGAGAAAATGCATTCGTCGATGTTGAAAATAATATTGAAAAGACAAAGAGGGCTTTAAAAACTGAACTGGATCAACTGAATCTTGCTTTACAGTCCAAGCAAACCCAGCTGAACCAGATTGAAAGATCAAATGCAGCCAATACCGCGATGCAAAAAAGCAGTATCAATGTGTCCCAGATCGATCTGAAAATGATGAAGAATAAGAGTACCAAAGAGTATCTGAATAACAACCATATTGTCTCTCATATCGAAAATGGCATTGTAAAAAACATTGGGGTGATGAATGGCACCGCAGTAGGAACACAGCATACACCTACAAGGGTGCTGCAACTGATCGATATGGACTCTATCGTTGTAAGTGCTGAAGTAGACGAGGAGTTCATCAAAAAAGTTAACCTTGGCATGACCGTTCAGATTGTCCCTCCACAGGATAATAGCCTGTCAATCCCTGGAGAGGTCATCCACATCTCCAACCTGGCAGTGGAGAAGGACGGGAAGCGAATTGTCAAGGTGCAGGTTAAACCACAGGATCCGCAGTGGGAGCTGAAACCGGGCTACAGCGCTGATGTGTATTTCCCTGTAAAATAAGGTATCAAAGGGGTGTTATCATGGAAAAAATACTGATCGTTGATGATGATAAAGAAATCGCACTGCTCATTTCGGATACCCTAACCGATGAGGGCTATGAATGCTTGGTTGCCTTTAATGGAGAAAGCACCTTTAAGCTGATTAACAATAACCCGGATATCTCTTTAATCCTTCTCGACATCATGCTGCCCGATGTTGATGGATTGGAAATCTGCAGGCAAATCAGAAACACCGTTTCCTGCCCCATTTTATTTGTAACTGCAAAAAACCGCACATATGATACCATGCTCGGATTTGAAATGGGTGCAGATGACTATATCTCAAAGCCTTTTATATCCGAAGAACTGGTTGCACGGGTTAAAGCCCATTTGCGCAGAGAAAAACGAAACCTTCAAAATAAAAACTTAACCCTTACCATCGGAAACATTCAGCTTGACCCGGAAAGTTATGAGGTTAAAGTGAACAATAAACCTGTGGAGTTGACCATGAGAGAATTTCAACTTTTGCATTACCTTTTTCAAAATGCCGGGAAGGTTGTTTCAAAGGAACAGATCTTTAATGCAGTATGGGGAACCGAATTTGCAGATATTGGTACTGTGGCTGTCAACATCAAAAACCTTCGCTCAAAACTTGACAAACAAAACCGTTACATTAAGACCGTATGGGGGGTCGGGTACAAGCTTGTAAAGAACCCGGAATATGAAGATGAGTATTAGAACCAAGCTTTTGTTGTTTGTCCTTTGCGCATTCCTTGCAAATATCCTGTTTGTGTATGGCTATTATAATCTTTTCCTTTCCAGGCAGATTACCAGCTTCAATACCAGCATGCACGAAGAACTGCAGGCTGAAACCAACCGCATTGCAAAGGAAATAGACAACCGGGAGGATTTCGCAGATGTGTTGCACGAGATTGCTGCACAGAACGATTTCCTCATCGAAGTGAGCGATGAGGATGGTGCAACCGTTTTGCATGCAGGTAAAGAAACAGAGGTGCACGTTAAAAACAGTGCCGCCAACCTGTTTCACCTTGGCGATAAGGTGTATTTGCTTAAGGTAACGCAGATGATGCAATTGAAGCATATATCGGCATATGAAATAGCATGGAGTATTTTCACTGCAGAAATCATCATTATTTTTATTATTTTGCTGTTCTCCGCGCTCCCTATTTATTGGGGGTTCGCAAAGCCTATTATTTCTTTGTATAAAAACATGGCGCATTATAAAGAAGGCTCCAGACCTCAAAGGGTGGTGCGTGACGATGAAATCGGGCTTTTACAAAACGAGTTTGTTACCCTTACCGAAACCATCGAGAAAGAAAAGCGGAAACAACATTTGATTATCGCCTCCATTTCACATGATATCAAAACACCGCTCACTTCGATCATGGGCTTTGCCGAACGCCTGAAAAAACCCTCCTTAACACCGGACAGACGTGAGCAATATGTCCAAATCATCTACAACAAGTCTATTTCAATCAAAAACCTCATCGAGGATTTTGACGAGTATCTGAGCCTTTACATTCATAGCGGACTGAAACAACAGCGAATCTCCGTTGAAAAGTTCTGCGCCATTTTGAAAGCTGACTATGAAGCTGAGTTGCTGGATAAGGACATTGACTTTTCTATCCAGGTGAACTGTCCTAACGAGTCCATTTTTATCGATGTGTCGAAAATGAGAAGAGTTTTCGGGAACATTATCGACAATAGCCTGAAACACATAAAAGAGCAACGACCTTCCATTGTTATTTCCTGCTTCCTGCAAGCAGATGTGGTACGTTTTGTTGTAGATGATAATGGTTCTGGCATTCCAGAAGGTGAGCTTCAGAAAGTATTCGATCCGTTCTATACTTCCGATAAGGGGCGAACGGTCGCAGGTCTGGGACTATCCATCTGCAAGGAGATCGTAGAAGCCTGCGGTGGTAAAATATGGGCAACAAATAATCATGCTGGAGGGGCATCCCTCAACATCGACCTCCCAAGCTCTTCCCTCTAAGATAGTCATATAAAGCTGATTTCCAGTATTATATCCAATACACATATGGATTATAAGATAACCGGGTGTTTTTGTCTCCACAACAGTTGGCTCACATAGACACTCTTGTGCATTTTGTTGAAAAAAATGATATTTCACCGGATATTTTCGATTATTCTACTCATATTGACACTGATATATTAGTATGTTAATATATTACTATAGATGGGAAAACACACAAAACCCAGTATTACAGAAAGGGTGGGATGAACGATGAAGATGACATTACGGTGGTTTGGGTCAGAAGTTGATACCATTCCATTAAAATATATCCGGCAAATCCCCGGTGTAGCAGGAGTTGTTACAACTCTTTATGATATTCCAGCCGGTGAGGTTTGGTCAAAGGAAAGAATTCGTGCGATGAAAGCCGAGGTTGAAAAGCATGGCCTTGAGGTATCCGGCATAGAGAGCGTTAACATTCACGACGCCATCAAGGCCGGGCTTCCGGAAAGGGATCATTACATTGAAAACTATATTCAAACACTGAGACATTTAGGTGAAGAGGGGATCCGTCTGGTTTGCTACAATTTTATGCCAGTATTTGACTGGACCCGCTCAGACCTGGCCAAACCGCGGGAGGATGGTTCCACTGTTCTGTCCTATGATCAGGAGATCATCAGCAAAATAAACCCTGACGACATGTTCGACAGAATGGATTCCAATGCAAATGGTTTTGTACTCCCCGGATGGGAACCTGAAAGAATGGCAAAAATACGTTCTTTGTTCGAGCTGTATAAGGACGTTAATAATGACAAACTGCTGGAGAACATGAAATATTTCCTGACGGCCATTATGCCCACCTGTGAAGAGTATGGCATAAAAATGGCCATCCATCCCGACGATCCGGCTTGGCCGGTGTTTGGTCTGCCCCGTGTAGTTACCAATTTGAATAATCTGCAGAAAATTATTGGTATGGTAGACAGCCCATATAACGGAATTACCCTATGCACTGGTTCTTTGGGCTCAAACCCGGATAACGATCTGCCTGCAATAATAAGGGCCCTGGGTGACAGAATTCACTTTGCACACGTACGCAATGTCCGACACTTGGGCAAGGGAAAATTTGATGAAGCAGCGCATCTGTCTTCTGATGGTTCCCTGGACATGTATGAAATCATGAAGGCCTTTCACGATATTGGCTTTGATGGCATTATGCGGCCAGACCACGGCAGAGCCATATGGGATGAAAAATCCATGCCGGGCTATGGTTTGTATGATCGTGCCCTTGGTGTAGCCTATTTGAGTGGCCTTTGGGAGGCTATCCGCAAGCAAAGCGCTGCCCCGGTAACCTATGGAAATGAATGCTATGGAATAAACCTTCCAGGTATACTGATGTATAGTAAGCCAAAATCAACAGTTTAGCATGTAATACCAATAAATACTCTCCAATAACAAGCGGAAGCAATTACACAGACGTATTGCTTCCGCTTCTCATTTGAACCCCTCCCCTTCTCTATTGGAACCTTGTTACCGTGTGTTGCATATGCTTGCGCAATTGCTTGCGTTGTAATAAGATAGTAGTGGGATTTGGGGTTTTGCCCTCAGCAATGCTTTAGCAGGAGATGCATATGTTTACAAATAGTATGAATAGCGTACCTTCATCATACAATATCGGGGATATTGTTTATTTCACACTTTTGGATAATATCGTCAATTTGAACCTGAAGCCAGGTGACGCTTTAAATGTGAAAAGCATTTCAGAACAATTGAATGTTAGTAGAACACCCGTTAGGGATGCACTGATAAAACTTGCCAAGGAAGGTCTTGTGGATGTGTTCCCGCAAAAAGGGACAAGTGTTTCAAGAATTGATATTCGCAGGGTTGAAGAAGAACTTTTTTTACGCCTAAGTCTGGAGGTGCGGGCCGTCAGTGTTTTTATGCAGGAGTATCAGCATTCCCACATCGACAGCCTTCAAGCATTTATCGACAAGCAGGTTGAAGCCCTTGAAGCAAAAGATTATCTTTCCTGCCTTGAATACGATGACAAATTTCATCACGTTTTTTTTAATGCCATCAACAAAAACATGTGCTGGAATACAATACAAAGCTTGTCTGGGCATTACAGAAGAGTGCGTCTTATGAGTATCTGGGATCATGACATTTTCTTGGGTGTCATTGAGCAACACAAGCATATGCTTCAGAATATCACAGCCTGTAATATCGATATCGTTCGGCAGCTTTTTCTGGAGCATTCATCAAAGCTTGTTAAAGAAATTGAAACTTTATCCGAGAAATATCCAGAATACTTCAAAATTGAAAACGAAACGAGTTTCCAACTGAAGACTTTTTAAAGAACCCCATCCAAATAAAGCGTCGAGTTCTTAACGTTCATCCAATTTTATGGAAATTCTGGTGGTTGTTCCTCTCACCAGGATTCCCGCGGAGATGCCATATATAATACTTTCAGTAGTGCGAAAAAACAGATAGCTTTTATTGAATCGATCGTTTACAATGATATAAAGAAAACGAACATCGAGGAGGATACTTTATGTCTTGCTATTATGTTATTGGAGTACGTATGAACAATCGGGTTGACAATGCTCTGAATTTTCAGGAGACCCTAACTAAAAACGGCTGTAAGATTAAAACTCGTTTGGGCTTACATGAAGTAAGTGATCATGCTTGCGCAAATGATGGTCTTATTGTGCTTCAACCATATGGAACCAAAGAAGAAGTTGAGAAATTGGTTAAGGAACTGAACAGCCTTGAAGGAATAAAGGCCAAGCTTATCGATTTAAACTAAGATTCATATTCACGCGAAGGCTCGCCACCAAAACCAGCAATAAGGGTTAAAAGGGTAAAAAAGTGTCTGAGCAAAAAGCCGTTATCAAGACTTATTCTGAGCCGGTTAATTTGTTGCGCTCTTTTTTGGTCAGGACGGAAGTTATCAATATATAAGCGGCTAAAACCAGCAATAATATACCCGCAGCGATTCCCAGGGTAACAAACATTCGGTAATAAATTGCTGCTTCTTTGACCATCATGTACGCATCCTTGGCGGATTTAGAGGCTAGATTGATATAGTCAAGCGATAAGATACCTTTGTTTAGCTCCCGCCATCTATAGTAATTGTAACCGGCACCAGCCAGGGTTCCCAAAAATAATATCCCTGTAACAATGTAATTTTGAATTCTGCTTGTTTTCATTTTGTATCTGTAACCTCCCTGGTTGAATATTCTTCAACGCATACCTTCCCAAAAAACCGCCCAAAACTGGGCGACTTTTGCGATGTATCAATAACCTTTTTACCTCTATCGGTCTGGTGATGGCCATCCAGCTAATTTGGTTTTCTTTTCCGCCAGAAAATCAGCGCATACAACAAAGCAAGAAAGCCCAGTGCGCTTCCGATAATCAGCGGCAGGTACCCGCGAATTCCCTTTACAGTGTTCTGCTTGTCAGAAGCAGCTTTATCAGAACCCGAAACTTTTGTGATCACAGCAGTATACAGCGTCTCATTTCCTACTGCGTCCGACGCTACACAGTCAAATCTGTTCTCTCCATCATGAAGGGCTACGGTATGGCTGAAACTGCCGTCCACGTCAAACTGAACTTCCTGCCCGTTTATCACAAGGGAACTGCAGTCTCCCACACTTCCAACAATCATGAATTCTGAGTCTTTTGTAAGAATGCCATTATAGTCTTCAAACAATGACAGAACCGGAGGTATACGATCGACAAAGATCTCCTTGGATACTATCCAGGAAATATTGTTGCTGTCGGTATACGTAACATTCACATGATTCCAGTCGTCCTGCAGCCCAATCCCCATCCCACCGCTTCCATCAAGATAAAGCTCGGTTTGGTTTTCATTCACTGTCAATATTGCTTTCTGCTTACTGAAGTGATGATATCGCATTTCCAGCATGTTTTTATTCATTGCAAGGATATCTTCAAACTCTATGCTGGCAGATGCGGTAAGTTCAATGGTCTTTACGAGGGGTTCTGAATAGAGATCGTTTGTTTTGACGCTGAAATCAATTTTGAGTGTTTCGACGCCAGGGTAATAGGAAAGGGACACCGACTTGTCATCGGGATGATATTCGTCATAGAAGACAGGCTCGGTTTCGTTGTTCTGAAAAAGGGCAATCATAACGGACTGAGCATTTCGCGGGTAGTTGTCCCATCGGATATCCACAAGATACTCATCGGGCTTCATCAGGACGGTATAATCGGTAACTGCCTGTGGCGTCGCAGGATTCGTATAGGAAAACGGCTCGGAATAGATCATATCAAAAATATCCGTTCCATTGTCATTATATACCACATACAGCTGCAGCATATAATCTGAATAGGATGCCAGCTTCTCCAGGTTCAGCATGATCGAACTCTCCTGGTTGGCATAGGCTCTGCCTCTGGCCAGTTCCTTTTCCTCACCCAGTTTTTCAATTACAGCAGAGATGACGTACTGATACTGCACATCATAGGTTGAGTGTTCGGCTTGAAAAACAACCGGAAGCATACTGCCGTCCATCTGGCCAATCGTAAAGCTGGAAATAAAGAAATTTGTATTATAATCTTCAACACCAATTTGAATGGTTTCGTTGGACTTTTTGTCATAGGTTATTTTCCATTGTCCTTTTGGGGCTTTATAGATCAAATAAAACATTTCATCAGCCCCGATGACCGTCATGGCTCCCTCCTGCTCCAGTTCAGGATTGTATTGGGTACCGTCCGGGGCAATAAACAGCAGATCAGGCTGCTCTTTTTCCCAAATGACATGGATGAGAATGTCCTTTTCCGTATCAATATATTCAAAATTCATGGTAATTGATTCTGCAGAGGTCTTCACTGGCTGCTGGACCACCCAAAAGGCCAATATCAGACACAGTATCAGCTTTTTCATTTTCTCCTCCAAAGATTAATATTTGGAATACTTCATCCCTTTTATCCTTGTGATATCAAGGCGAAAACCCGAATATTTTCCTTTCTTGTTCGTACCGCGTACAATCATTGAGAATTGAAGATTGTCAGAGCTGTTTTTAAACACTCCAATCAGCAAGTCGCCGGACACGTCAAAATCTTTTTTAAAGATCCACCATCTTACATCAAAATCACAGCCCACATTTCCATAAATACCAGTGTAAGGATACCCCAAGGTCAGCTCAGCCGTGCCATTTAAATCCAGATAGCAATTGGCGGTTTCCCATTTGGATCCAAGGGTTATGGAAGCTCTCAGCCCGTACTGTGAGATCCCGTTATAGCCCAGTAGCTCGTTTGAGTAGCTGAATTTGCCCATATTGATTTCACAGCTTCCGACATTCAATACAGTAAACAGCTTCAGCTTCGAGCTAAAGTTCAGATTGATGTTTTTCGGGATGATGGTCATTTCACAATCATCCAAAGTCGCGATACTCACATCTTCGCCAATGAAATCTGCCAGCTTGGGTACGACTGCCGATGCATCGGCAAAATCCATTTTAAAACCCGCCTTTATGGTTGTGGATAATGCTTTTTTCAATGTTGATGCATCGGACGGATATTCACTAAACCCCGCCAGCCCAAGAGAAAAATCGCTCATCGAAATAGGTACTGGGGAAGTGGTTAGGACCACCTTTCTATCAGCAAAAAGGGTGAACCCGTCAAATCTACCATTTTTCACTTCAAAGCCAAGCCCCATGGAGTCCATATTCGGCCATGCTTTCATCTTCACCTTCAGCTCCAGGGAATAGTTATTGTGAATGGTATCGATGGCAGTTTCAAATTCATCAAGGTAAAGAGGTAAATTAACAAGAGACATATCCTCATTCCTGGAATATGTAAAATCCATATTGCAGCCGATATTGGTTGCGGTAAAGGCCATTCCTGCGTTCATGTCTACAGAGGCGTCCAGCTTATAGGGCTCAAGTCGCTTTGGCAGATTGCGCAGAATCTGCTCCTGGAAGGGCAAGTCCAAATCCAGTCCAAAGGCTTTGAAATAAAGCATGTCTGGATAAAGACAAATATATGCGTTGTCAATTATCATAAACAGCAGGTTTATATTGGAACTGTCAACGATCTCATCGGTGGGGAACTCCGCAAAGCTTTCGGGATCATACATCTCACCATAAATCATAAAATCTCCCAATGGAGCCATACTCACTGGAATCCCTTTTTCTGCCATGTATTTGGCCAACCCTGCGCTGTTGTTTGCTTTGTAGGAAATATAAGCCCCATTGTTGTCCGAGACGGTAATCCTGTCACTGGACTGATAATCTCCCCGGATGACGACATCGCCTTTGAAATTGAGCCATCCGTTCATCGTGACAAGGCCACTCAGAACACCATCCCCACTTGAGTTATTGTTGCTATGCAGAGCTGTGAAGGTATAGTCACCGAAGATGAGCTTCCTTTCACTTCCCTGAACCGCAATGGTTAATTCCTTCTCAAAGGAATAGGTTGACGTATCCAGTGTCACATGAACATCATAGGTTTCTGGTTTTAGGTTGTTTGGAATTAAAATACTGTATGTGTTTTCATCCACGAAGGATGCCTTCAGATCGTAATTAATCGTCCCGGTCAGCAAAACCGAAACAGCGCTATCCTCACGAAACCCCTTTCCTTTCAGGTTTATCGTTTGGTCCTTGCTGCCCTTGTACACAACCTTGGTGCTAAGACCATAAACCGCTGCTTCATCAATATCAAAAAGGTCCATTTCCATATTGGCCTCAGTACCTTGATCCAATTCGGGTTCAACAAGATAATACTTTTTCCTGGCTGTGGTAATTTCCTCCGGAATACTTGCGGTAAGCGTCCTTTCATTCAGTGTCCTGTTCCTGGCTTGGTAGCTGATGACATATTGGTTGGTTAATTGCTGGTGAATAAAGTCATAAAAGCTCTGCAGGCTGGAAGCCTTGTCTACATAGATGAATCCCCCATTTCCAACCTCGGCGATCGTTTTGAGATAGTTCATATCCACGCTGCTGCCAAGCCCTAAGGTATATACCGTTATCGCCTTGTCAGCTACCATGGCCCCGATATCGTTGTAAAGGGTAAACTCACTTTTGGGGTTATTGTCCTGGCCATCTGTCATCAGGATGATGATGTTGTTGGCACTCACATCATCTGGAAATGTGCTCCCGGCATACAACAAGGCCGAAAACATATCCGTCCCGCCGTAATCATCTATCTGCGCCGTGGCAGCCTTTACTTCTGAAGCGTTTGACGTAAATCCCGTGTCAAACTGAATGGAGCTGTCAAAACCTACAACCGCAATTTCTTCATTTGCGTTCATTTCATCCGCAAACTGCAAGATTGCGTTGTTGAGTTCCTGAATATTTGGTGACATGCTGCCGGATGTGTCACAAAGCAGAATAATCCTTGAAGTTGTGTATTCCAGCCGTTCTACAGAAAGATTATCAACAGGACTGTTGCAATCCTTGAATTGCATATGGGTCAGAAATTCGTCAGTAGTGCTGATAAGACCGGAACTCACCTGTATCCGTGCCCTCATTTCGGGAAAATTGCTTTTGTCAATGGTACCGATGTTGATCATGGCTGTTTTTTTAGTGACAAGATCGGCAAAATATTGATTAAAGTCTGTTTTTTCGGTTCTCTCTGTTTCTTGCGGTGACGATACATCCTGAACTATATCGCTGTCGGGTATGACCAGAGGAATAGGCATGGAGTTATCGATAACCTGATCAACATAAGCTGCAATATTCCTCATTTCATCGGAACTCTTTTCAGTGCTGCCAGAGATAACTCCTATCAACTCATACATCGGCCGCGTGTAGTTTTCATCATCACAATTGCTGGCCGTCCCAATAGCCATATCCAGATAGTTGTCTGCCATGTCGGTATTGTTCAGGTAATTTTCAATCTTTGCCAGCTGTAAATACTCTTTGCTTTCAAGCGCAGGATTCGTGGCATGAATCTTTTCGGCCAGTAATTCACGGGTTTCGGTCAGTTCTTTATTGTTCCACGCCTGTATAAGCGATTCAATTTTTTCCTTATATATTCTGCGGTTTCTTTTCGATTCATAAGGCACCACTTGGTCGTAAACCTTCCCGCACTGCTCCAGTACAGCCTCATACATAAGATCATAACGTTCGGAAAAGCTGTCATTAAAATCAGAACTCCTAATATTTCCATTCATATAAAGCTCTGAAACAATCATCAGTTCCTCGCTGCTTGCTTTTTCATCCACCGAAGCTGCGATCCCTTTATAGTTCCCGTTCAAGACCATAGCTTTCAGCAGAGCCAACCGGGCAGCCTTATTGCCTTGCATTTCGGTGTTTTCCGCAAGAGCTGCGCTAAGCTTCTTCTCCAGCTTCACCAGGTTCTGTTGATTGGTTTTACCTTCGAGATAATCACGATAAATCTCTTCCACCTGACCAATCATTTCGCCAATGCGACTGATGGTCTGTACCTTTTCAGATTCCTTCATGATATTCAGTTCATTATCCAGGCTGGACAATATCCTCTCGGACACTTCTTTATGAGAAACCACACCATCTTGCTTCGCAGTGGTCTGGAAACCATACTGAAGTGGGTCCTTGCCTGTATGATTCAAAAACGAAATCATTGCCGGATCCGTTGAGAAGGAAGGCTGCGTATTTGAAACAGAGATGAAAGTGAATTCATCCTCTGGGAAACCTTCAATACCATTGCTGCTATATAGCTGAGCTGCTTTATTATATAACACTGCCGCGCTCTTCAATTCACCCTGAAGGGCTTTTAGACGGGCTTGGGTTAAAACACTTTCGGGCCGGACGGTATCAGATTTTCCCATATCCTCCAAGACGAATACAGACAATTCATATTGTCCTTCCAGGATTAGCTCATTTGCAAGGATAAGGTTATTAGTGCTCTGGCTTATGCCAGCTTCCCTCCATAAGGGGAATATCGATAAGGTATCCTCTTGGCTTGATATGCCGAAATAGCCTGCAAAACAGGTTATGAATACACAATAGGTGCAGACAAGAATGCTGCGGAAAGTAAAAAATTTGCGAACGAACATGATGGTCAGCAAAAGGATGGAAGTGACCATTCCTACCAAAGCAATTTGAAATAACGAATTCATTTCCAGACTCCCTGAATTAGATTAAAAATAACGCTGTATCAGTGCTGAAGCTTAAGGCCAGAGTTTCCATATCGGTAGGGATTTGCTTTGTTCTAATAAAAAGAGCTTCCCATGCCGGTATGCAATAGCCTGGAGGCTAGAGTGCATCCTAATTTAACAGGCCTGTATACGAGAAAAGTATACAGGCCATATGTGGTCAGGAACTAATAAAAATAATCTATATCTTCCAATAATTTTTCAAACTTCGTCGGCGATTCTGAAATGTAGAGGGTGAAGCCATTATAGTCGCCTTCAAAATAAATCACTTTGTCACCATACAGCTGTATACTGGCTACCTCGTCAGCATTCTCAACAGCTTGCTTCTTGCTGCCGTTTTTGGTTGTATAGAGGGTTCCACTATCTCTTCTAAAATCTTCAAGGAAATACAGCCTGTCATCCTTTGTGTTCATCAGGATATCCTCTACATCGTGAGCGATATTTTTAGGTTTGGATTTCCCTCTGATATAATACAAATCATCATCTTCATTAACATAATATATTTTTTTCATATCACTTGTAGCCTGAAAGCGAACAACTTCCAGGTCTTCACCAATTTCAACAGGCTCGAAGGATTTTTTCAGGTTTTCAACCTTGAACAGACTGCCACGATTGTTTGCATATAAAACAGTATTCATATCATCTGATATAAGGACGTTGGAACTAACACCCGATGATATTCTTTCAGAGGAAAAATCCTTATTAATGTAAAATAGAGAGTTGTCATCCCCTACTGCTACTTTACCTGCAAAAGAATCCAAGCCATATACCATAATGGTACCATACTGCACATAGGCCATAGCGGCGGGCTTTAAAAGCCATCTAATATTTGAATTACTCACCTTAATCTTGTCTTTTCCTTTTGCACTGATGTATGTCCTTCCTTCACTGGAAAAGAGGATTTCAGAGTATTCCCGATTTAGAAATGCAGAATAACTGTCATACTTCCCCAGCTTAATGTCGTCTTTCCCGGCCTTCACATAGAGGGTATCTGCATCATTGCCATACCTTTCATAATAAACATATTTTCCATTATTGGAAACAGCAAAAGGTCTGCAGTTTTTTCCCACCGACTCTGGTTCACGTCCGTTGATACTGATAAACCCTCGATAATTGTCGTAATTTCTATAACTGGCTATGTATCCCACACTCTTTCCATCCGGCGAGATTGCTTCGATACTATAAACTTCTTTCGCTACCTTCTCCTTGCTCTTCTTTTTGCAGTCATACAAGTACAGGTCACCGCCATCTTCACCGTAATCCGCCAGGTAGGCAATTGCGTTCCCTTCGGCGTTAAGGAGGAAACTGTATACGCCATCAGAAACCTCTGTAACCGTTTGTCCCTCCATAAAGTAAAGCGTCCCGCCGTCTATGGAGAAGAAGTCCGCTAAAAAAGCCATCTCCGTTCCGCCCATAGAGTATGAAATTCTATCTATATCATCTTCTACATCCAGATCAATTGTTCCGTTCTCGGGAGTCAGCACTACATAACTACCACTGTCAACATAAAAAAGCATATTGTAGGCATTGCTGCTTTTCAGGTATTTTGAACCCCCAGGCATCATAACAAGTAACAGGATGATGATCGCAACAACTCCTATACCAGCAGCCACGATAACAGGAAGCTTTGGAGGTCTTTTGGTGTCAGCAGGGGTTGGTTGCTCTGCTTGCGCAGGTTCATTATTCATAGGTTCCTGTTCATGGGGTCTGTTGGCTTCTTTTGGTGCATTGTCTTCTAAAGAAGGCTCGTTGATTTGTTCGTGTGTAATCATACTACCGCATTTTTGGCAGAATTTGTCGCCCGGGGAATATTCATTACCACAGTCTTTACATAACATATTATCATTCCACCTTAAGTAAATTTTGCTTATTAGGAATAATATATGATAGAAAGTTGTGTTTGTCAAATTACAACAGGTTTCGTCATTAATCGCCCTTTTACCGTTACTGTTCACACCCTATATACTTGAGAGATAGCTGTGTATAACGGAAACTACGCTCCATTGCCATCCTTCCCGCCCATTGTGATAAGCCTCCCGCCAAAAGCCTTTACCTCTTCAATGCTATGGGTTACCATTATAACCGTCCTGCCTTGAATTTGAGCTTTAATATACTGGATAACATCTTTCTTCGTATCCTCATCCAGGCCTTTCAATGGCTCATCTAAAAACAATATATCACTTTGGGCAAGTATGGCTCGTACGATCGCGACTCTGCGCTTCATACCACCGCTTAATTCACTTACAGGCTGCGCGAGGCTACCCTTAAGACCGATGTGTTCAAGATGTGAGATGATCTTGCTGTTATTGACTTTCCTTGTGCAAACAAGTCGAACATTTGAAACTGCATTAAAGCTTTCACAAAGCCGATCCTCCTGAAAAACAGCGCTTTTATGCCTGGGTACTCCCTTTACAGTTCCGCTGTCGGGGCGAATAAAACCCATTAGAATATTTAGCAGTGTCGTTTTTCCACAGCCCGATGGACCCATTAAGCAATTGATCTGATGCTCGTGAAAAACTGCGTTGTAATCAACCAACACAGGCTTTGTGCCAAAACTTTTCGAAATATTTGAAACTACGATGTCCATATTACATCCTCTCCAATCTCTGAAAGGAATGTCTTAAAAATAGCAGGAACAGTTTTTCAAATGCGATGCTAACGGCAATAATAACAACCGTCCAAGCCAAAAGATCACCCGAGCTGAAATATATTTTTGCCTGATAAAGCTTCTCGCCTATCGAACCTTCTGGAATCCCTATCACCTCAGCAGCAGTGCCGGCTTTCCACGAAAGGCCAATTGAGACACTGCACGCTGAAATGATGTAGGATTTCAGCTGGGGCAAATATATGTATTTCAGTTTCTTAAGCCAGCTAACATGAAAAAGGGATGCCATCTCCAGAAGTTTACTGTCGGTACTTTGAATCCCCTGAAGCATATTGGTATATACAATTGGAAGCACCATTAAAAAGGCTATGAATATCGAAAGATTCCCTGCATTCAGCCATATCAGACAGAGAATGATGAACGATACTACCGGCACAGATTTTATAGCCACAATGAACGGCCATAACATAATCTGCGCGATGCGAAATCTCCCCGCAATAACGGCCAGAACGCTTCCCGTTACCAAGGCCAATAAAAAACCTGAAACAATCCGGATAAAAGAAAAGCTTACCGCTTTCAGGAAATCCTTCTCAAAGCAAAGGTAAAAAAGCCTTTTTGCTACAGTCAGAGGGGTAACGAGAAGCAAACTGTTGTTGATAATCACTGCAGCTATGTGCCAAATGACCAAGGCAAACACAACTGCAGCTATCTTTTCTGTTCTATTCCCATGCTTCTTATCTTTCATAATAAAAATCTTCGGCAGGTAGTTTACCGCCAATTGATTTGGGATTTTGTTCAAGGAGTGCACTCAGGTAACCCTGCATCGAAGCCTTCATTTCAGCACCCTCCATAAAGTATATATTGCAATAGGGTATTGCTTTTTCTGCAATCGCTGCTTTTACGATTCCGTATTTTTCAATTAGCTTTGCGGCCTCTGGAATATTGGTATTTACATATTCTGCAGATTGTTGGTATTCATCAAGAAATGCAGCAATTTGTTCCGGATATTTTTCTGCAAATTCCTTTCTAACAACCAAAACTCCGGTAATCAAAGAACTTCCACTATCAAGAGCATCCCACTCCTTTGTCAGATCTATGGCCATTCGCAATCCTTCGATCTGAGTCTGGGCTACAGTAACATAGGGCTGGGGCATCATCGCCACGCCCTTATCAAGTTCAGAGAACAGGGCCACGACTTCGGTGGGTTCTGCCTTCCATTCAAGATTGACATCCCTATCGGGATCGATCCCCTTTTCAGAAAGCAAGTATCTGAGCGTATATTCAGGGGTTGATCCTTTCCCGGTTCCATAGATTGTCTTACCTTTCAGATCCATAAAGGAATTTATTTCATTTCCCTTCTCAACGATATAGACAACACCCAGGGTATTCACTGCAAGCAGCTTGATTTCACCGTTTGTATTGTTATACAAAACTGATGCAAGGTTTGCTGGCACTGCTGCCATATCAAGTTCACCTTTGATTAGTTTGGGTGTCACTTCATCTGCCGAGCCTGAAATCGTGAAGGTATAGTTGTTTTTAGCCTCAGCTTTCTCGGCCGATTCCATCAGCTTAACCAACCCCATGGAGGTTGGACCCTTAAGGCCACCTATCTTTATTTCAATAGGCTCGGTTTGTTCACTGGCTCCGGTTTGGATGGAACCTGTTGGAGCAGCGGTTGGATTAGTGGTATTGCTGTCTTCCGGGATTATTTGGCATCCTGCCATCATCATGGTTATAAGAGCTGTTGCTAAAATCATCGGTAATAATTTTTTCATTGTTCTCCTCCATTGTTCACTTACATTTTCGTAACGGTTGTTTTTATGCTTACTCCTTTCAGCATTCCAAGCTTGCCCGATAGAGAACTTATCACGTCTTCCGGTGCATCCATGATGATACAAATGACCGATACACCGCGGGCCTTATATGGCATTCCCATTCTGCCTACGATGTAATTGCTAAAGTTATGGAACAGGTCATTAATGTGAGCAGATACGTTGATATCTTTCACAATAATGCTTATCACAGCGATTCTGTTATCCATTGACAACACCCCCATTCATAAAACTCTGCAATAAAAAAACCACGCCAAAGGCGCGGAATCATGCATTCCTATCATAATCCGTCACCTTTCCATCCGGGACGTACCCAAATGCGTCAGGAGCAACCATATGCTATACATACTTATTATAGGCTTCGCAAAGGTGTAAAGTCAAGCTGCATTACGCTAATGTTTCCTATTATTGCACATCTATCTCTCATCAGATACCTCGTAACAGTAACTCATGATTTCAGGGTTATAACAGTTACACCTGTTTCCCCTTCACCATACTTACCAAGCCGAAACGATGCGACATGAGCATGGGTTTTTAAAAAATCCTGTACGCCCTTCCTCAGCGCACCTGTTCCCTTACCATGAATAATCGAAACTTCATGAAGCCCTGCGATAACAGCCTCATCTATATATTTATCTACCCTCACAATGGCTTCTTCAATATTGTCCCCACGTATATCCAATTCAAGCGTCACATGCCCTGCTTTTACACCGGTTACCCTTGCATTCTGGAATGTATCCACCACAGCCTTCTGCTCATCGACAAGCCGGAGCTGTGTAATATGCACGTTTATTTTCATGATGCCAGCCTGAATTTGTACCTGACCGTCTTTGTCCGGTTTGTCCAGAACAGTACCTTTTTGGTTCAGGTTCAGGATCATGACGGTGTCCCCGGCTTTCAGGTTTTCAGGCGGCTTTGCATGCCCTTTCCTGGGCAGTACCGATTCAGCAAGTTGGCGATCCAGTTCATCCACCTTTTGCCGGATGCTCTGTTTTACATCCCTCATTTCCTGGTCCTCAATCAACCTCTGCTGTGCTTTTTCCATCTCCTTCAGGCGTTCCATAATCTCATCAGCCTCGCGTTTGGCTTCCATCAGTACCCTTCTGGCCTCTCGTCTGGCCTGATCCATAATCGCCTGTTTTTCATTTTCGATCTTCTTTTTTTCTTCACGGGATATCTGTTTTAACCTTTCAATTTCCTGCTTATCCTTTTCGGCCTGCTCACGTTCTTTCTCGGTAGCCATACGGTTTTGCTGAATATCTGACAGAAGCTCTTCGAACTGGATATCTTCACCGGTCATAAAATTCTTCGCTTCGCGAATAATTTCTTCCCCAAGCCCCAGCCTTTTGGAGATTGCAAAAGCGTTGCTTCTGCCCGGAATCCCTACCAAAAGCCTGTAGGTGGGCCGCAGTGTCTCCACATCAAATTCACAGCAGGCATTCTGCACCCCTTCGGTTGACATCGCGTATAGCTTTAGTTCACTGTAATGGGTGGTTGCCATCGTCCGGATTGCTCTTTTGGTCAGGTTATCCAGAATTGCTGTGGCAAGCGCAGCACCTTCCGTAGGGTCTGTTCCTGCTCCAAGCTCATCAAACAGCACAAGAGAATTCTCATCTACCTGCTTTAATATCTGTACGATATTGGTCATATGGGATGAAAATGTGCTTAAGCTCTGCTCGATGCTCTGTTCATCGCCGATATCGGCAAAAACCCTTTGGAATACACCCATCTCGCTGTTTTCAGCTGCAGGAATATGCAATCCTGCCTGACTCATTAAAACAAACAGCCCTGTTGTCTTCAGGGTTACCGTCTTTCCACCAGTATTGGGACCGGTGATTACCATCGTTGAAAAGGTATCACCCAGGCTAATATCAATGGGGACAACCGTTTTGGGATCGATAAGCGGGTGTCTGCCTTGTTTAATCACAATGCGTCGTTCTCTATTCATAATCGGTTCGACCCCATTCATGTCCAGACTTAAGCGTGCTTTTGCAAACGCGAAATCGATTTTGGCCAACAGTTCGGTGTTCTCATGCAACATACCACCAATCTGCGACACTTCACCGGTCAGCTCCATCAAGATGCGCTCCACTTCCTGCTCTTCCTTGTTTCTAAGCTGACGAATCTCGTTATTGGCTTCGACAACAGCCATGGGTTCCACAAAAAGTGTTGCTCCGCTGGAAGACATGTCATGAACAAGCCCTGGAATCTGGCTTCGGTACTCCTGTTTTACAGGAACAACATACCGGTCTCCCCGTATTGTAACCACTGCGTCCTGCATGTATTTCTTATTCTGCGATGAGTGTATGATGCGACTTAATTTCTCCTTGATTGAATCCTGCATACGGCGAATGTTCCTTCGTATGGATGCCAACTGCGGGCTTGCATAATCCGATAATGTATCTTCGTTCTCAATAGACTGCATTAGCCTTTCCTCGAGGGTTTTGTTCGATCCGAGGCGGCTGCATAAATCGTAAATTATATTTGCAGCTGAAAGTTCCATTTTATCCTGTGTCAGATATCCCTTCAACCTGCGGGAAGCACGCAAAACATCTGCGATTTTTAAAAGCTCACCAGGATTTAGCATCCCTCCTGCTTCGGCACGCCTGACATATGATCGGATGTCATAAATCCCGCCCAGGGGTGGAGAACCCTTCCTCAAAATGCAGGTAACGGCATCCGTTGTTTCCTTCTGCGCCTCTTCAATACGCACGATATCCGTTAATGGTACCATTTCAGATGCCAATTCTTTCCCCAACTGACTTGAGGCTCTATCTCTCAGTCTGTCAACAATTTTTTCATATTCCAGAACTCTCAGTATTTTCTCAGTCATATTCTACCTGTCCAGTCATTTCATAATTTTTGTGCTCGGGTTACGCTGGCATGGATGAACGAACCGCACATGGGATTTAGCCTTTGCATCCTCTTGCCTGCTGTGTTTCTTTCCTTAATCAAACACCCAGAATATTATACCATATGGAATATTTGTGGGAAAGCCAGTGCTGGAGGTAGTTTTTGGGTATAACCATTTTTTCTTCCGGCCAACAGGGTTCACTAAAAGTATTGGGCCTTATGGAAATGGCAAAAAAGAAGACGGGGATTACCCCGTCTATTGTCCTAAGTGCTTCACATGTTTTGGCTGTTATGCAACATATACAGCCTTCAAGTTAATTCTGAAGAGCTTCGAGAACGCTTTTGTACAATGCTTCTGCTGCCTGCTTTTGAAATTCATATGTAACCAGCCTATCCAATTCGGCCTTATTGGTCATAAAGCCCAGCTCGGCAATTACTGCAGGCATTTTTGTTCTCCGGGTTACAACAAGGTTCGGCCTTGCTATGATACCCCAGTCTCTGGTCTTCAGTTCCTCCACCATATTTCTTTGTACAATCTCTGCAAATCTACGCCCATTCATCTTTTGGTTGTTGGACGTTGGATAAAAGAGAGTCATGACACCTTGGGCAGCGGTATTGGGCGAAGCGTTATGATGGATACTGACGAACAAATCCGCCTTTAAGTTGTTGGCAAATTCTGCTCTTTGATGCAGCCCTACATATCTGTCTTCTGAACGCGTCATGTAAACCGTCATTCCCTTTTGGTCAAGAAGATCCTTCAATATCTTCGCTACCTGAAGGTTTAAGTCCTTCTCATTGATCTTTCCTGACACCGCACCAGGATCTGAACCCCCATGTCCCGGATCGATAACAACTGTCTTCTTCATCAGTGACTTTGACGGCTGAACATCCGGTTTTTCCTCGTTGGTTTCCGTAATTAACTGAAATTCACCAGTTGTTGAAACATAAACATCTTTTCCGCTCCATAATACGAAATGCCCCAGGTTTTCAGCAACATACCGCAACGGGATCATTGCCGTTCCCTGGAATACAGTTGGCTGCGCAGGCATTTTTTCCACCTTTGCCCCATTCGCGCACTGGTAATTTTTCATATACATGGTCAGTCTCTTGTTTTCGGATGAAATCTGAATCATCCAGTCTTCAGAGCTCCACTGAAAAGATGCGCCCATTTCTTCAACAATCTTTACTGGAACCAATAGGGATCCATTCTGCGTGACAAACCCTGTATCGGTTTGAACAAGCTGATTATCCACCCACAGTCTGGTATCACAGGGCACATAGGTACCACTGTCCTTGGCTGAAATCGGAAGCACTCCACAACATAAGATCATAACGAATAAAAAAATGAAACCCTTTTTCAGCACTTTTATTGCCTCCTGTTAAGGTTAATAACAGCTTTATATTTACATAATTTTTAGGAAACCTCAATGAAATTCACCAAACTGTAACGAATTTATTATTCACTTAACAGAAATGTAAACAAAATGAAACTATTACTTGAAACAATCTTGAACGAAAAGACCATGTTATCGACCAGAATTCCTGTTGCCATGAATCTTGGGCTGTATCCTCTTCAGATAGTATTGAACCCAGAATGTAAATACCCAATCATAACCAAAGAACGCTGCCTGAAGCAGTAGCACCACAGCATAGAGTGGGAGTGTAGCAAGAAGATTGCTGGGAATAAGCTCTAAAACCTTCACTGCAATATTCCACATAAAAAAAAGAGACAGGTTAAAGAATGCAAATTTTAGTATCCACTCTGCAATAAGCCGGTTCAGCTTTTCAATATGGCTTTTCACCATGGAATACATGCCGAAAAACAATATATATGGAATAACAGCCGTTTTTTCTGGGACAAGAAGGAATGATACAAGAGAAACGACTGCATAGCTGATCCATCCAAAAGACAAACCGCACTCGATAACAACTGCAGACAGGATAAAGCCTGCAAGAGCATAAAAACCAAGCTTGCCAGTGGGGAAGATGTTTTCAAGAAATAGCACTGCTGCCCCTAGTGCGGTTAATATTCCCGCCAGCGCAATCTTGGTTGAGTTACGGTTTAGAAACTTTTCTCCCATTTGCTTCACCTAAATTGGATCTTCATCATTGTCGAACTATCAGCAGCAACCGATCAAATCACCGCCGCAGCACTCGCATAAACTATCGGCACACCATAAGGTACCGCATATCTGGCACATATCAGGTTCACGGTTATATCCTCCTCTGTAAAACTGAGGGTTATGCTGGTATCCTCGATATTGATTGCTTACGCGGCTTAACGTATCATTGTATTCCATATTATTCGGGTCCATATAAACTGCTTTTTGCAGCAAAACATTAGCCCGGTCATACCAGCCGCGTCTTAAAAACACAAGGCCCTGTAGGTAATTCCACTGTGCGTCCCTGTTCTGAATGGAATCGAGTAACTGCTGTGCCTGAGCAAGGTTACCGTTTTGAATCATCATCCTGATCTGATAGTACATTTGGTTATCGCCGGCATAGCCATAACCGGTATTCTGTCTTTGCTGCTGCTGCTGTTGCTGCTGTCGTTGCTGGCTTTGCTGTTGACTATGCTGCTGCCGGTAGGAGCGTTGCTGCTGATGGTAGGAGCGTTGCTGCTGATATCCGCCTCCGCCATTTTTCATCAGGTAATCATAGGCCTCATTCACTTCACGAAGCTTTTCCTCAGCCAGATCAGAAAGAGGATTATCCATATACCGATCCGGGTGATATTTTTTTACCAGTTCACGATAAGCCTTTTTAATTTCCTCGGCACTCGCGCCTTCTTTCAGGCCCAACACTTCATACGGATTTCTCATTGCAACCTGCTCCTATCTCCAACACATTCCTAGTTCTCATCAGTAGCCCGCGGTATACGATATTTTCCAAAATACCACGGTTTTTCTTAATTTCCAGCAGAGAAAACGCTTTCTCCATTTCACTTAGCGAATAAACCAAACTGAATTCTGTTTCTTCTCTTATTCTTTGCCTGAAGGATTTCAGTTCCTCTTCGCCACCATAATGAAATTGCACCACTAACGGATTATATGCCCCATTCTTAATATTATCTTCAATATCGTCATATGCATCCAGTAAATATATCCATTTACCAAGGTTGTACCCTATCCAACCCATGGCCGCTTTCGTTGCATCGTCTTTCCCTCTCAGTTCAAAAACCTTCTGCATTATCCTGGCAAAAGGCTCACTGGCTTCATCAATATAGCCACATTTTTGCTGTTCCAGCTTATCGAGAAGAGCCAATTCGTTTTCAATATCATGAATCAGAGTGGGATACTTTCTTTTAACCCTTTTGAAGCCTCTGCGCAACACAGCCATTCCGACAGGCCCCAACAGGTTCCTTTCATCCTGCCATTTGTCTTTTAGATTATAATACGCAAGCAGAATGTTTATGTCTGATGCATATTCGATTGACGGGTTTCTTGTTACCATGAATCTTTTTTTCAGTGGATGGATGAAGCACCTATCTTGTTTTCCTGCTATCGGTTCATCACGCAAAGAATCCATAAGCAAAGCCAAAAAAGCCGTGTCATAGCTCAGAATTGCCCTGCTTCTGTGCCCGGCTTGTTTCGCAATTGATTTGCACACACCACAATAATAACCCCGGAACACCTCGAACTCCCTAATTTTAAGTTCCGGCTTATCCGGTGTAATATATCCGAACATCGTTCCCCCGTCTTACTCTTCGATGGATTCTTCACTTGGGGCTACAGGCTCGGCCTTCTTTGATTCCTTGTCAAAGCTTACCCCTTGTACGTGGATATTGATCGCTTCAACATGAAGGCCTGTCATTTGTTCCACATTTCTTTTGATACGCTCTTGGATTTTCCATGCAACATCCGGAATACGAGCCCCATATTCCACAATAATATGCAAATCGATATTCACCTCACGGTTTTCAGAAACATCCACCTTGATACCCTTGAATGGATTTTTTCTTCCGAGGACCTGCGAGATATTTCCTGCAATTCCACCACTAAGGCTTGATATCCCCTCAACTTCCAGCGCGGCATTGCTGGCAATAATCGATACCACATCGCTTGAAATGCGGATTTCGCCCATTCCTTCCTTATCGGAAATGAATTGATTGGTTTCTTCTGGTTGATTTATTGTCTTTCCAGTATCCTTTGTACTTGGCATACGATCACCTCTCTTGTTCTGAACTGGTAGCTTTCTGCCACCGATATGCCTTTTTATTATACCATAGCGCAGCAAAGCTGCAAGACGTCAGGAGACGGGACTCAGAATAAAAATTCAAAACCAGCAGGGTGAGAATGCCGTGGGGGTTGACCTGCGAAAAACGGTACTGATTTACGATTTCAGACCATATAGTATTGTATCAGGCTTGTTTGAATCTCACAAAATATTCTTTAACGGGAGAGATTGAATGAAAAGATCACAAACAACACGCTCATATTTGGTGACTGCACTGTTGTTGGGATTTCTCACCCTGCTTCTGATCGATCCGCAAAGTGTAATCGCCTCCGGTAAAAAAGCGGTAAACCTGTGTATAAACATCATCATCCCATCCCTGCTCCCGTTTTTCGTAATCTCCCGGCTTATCCTGAAAACAGGCGCGATACATCCCATCAGCCGCTTCTTCAGACCTGTTATGAGG
>JAAYKJ010000024.1 GCA_012522505.1 Clostridiaceae bacterium | reverse complement strand
GTCTTGAAAAAATAGAAAAACACAACCTGGAGATGAAGCTTATTGATGTGGAATATACCTTTGACAACAATAAGATACTGTTTTATTTCACTGCCGATGGTAGGGTGGACTTCAGAGAATTGGTAAAGGATCTTGCTGCCGTATTCCGGACCAGAATCGAACTTCGACAGATTGGCGTCCGTGATGAGGCAAAAATGATGGGCGGACTTGGCGTATGCGGACGAGCCCTTTGCTGTAGCTCCCATCTGACCGAATTCCATCCGGTATCAATTAAGATGGCAAAGGAACAAAATCTTTCGTTAAACCCCACAAAAATATCTGGCACCTGTGGCCGGTTGATGTGCTGCCTGAAATACGAGCAGGAAGCTTACGAAGATCTTTTAAAGAGAATTCCGAAGGCTGGTGCGCTGGTTCAGACACCTCATGGCGCTGGAACGATCATGTATGTCAGTTTGCTTGAAGAAAGGGTTAAGGTTAAGCTGGATAACGAAAATGAACCCGATCTGCGGGAGTATCGTGTTTCTGAAATTAAGCTGATCAAGGATGTGGAAAAAACTTCTACAGAGCCCGAGATGGATATCGAAATTCTTAAGCAGCTTGAAGATTAAACAGCCTGAAGGTTAAGGGGCCTGTCCTTCAGCTTAATTACCTCGATAGCCTGTTGACATGCGGGTTATAATGGTGTAGGATATCATAGGAAATATTCAGTTATAAATTTTTGGAGGTGTAATAAAATGGCATACTATATTAATGATGACTGCATCAGCTGCGGTGCCTGTGAGCCTGAATGCCCAGTAAGTTGCATTTCGGCTGGTGACAGCAAATACGTTATTGATCCGGAAGAGTGTATTGAATGCGGAGCTTGCGCAGATGTTTGTCCTGTTGATGCTCCAAATCCGGAATAAACAGTAACAAAAGAACAGCTGAAAGCCGGACAAGTTATTGTCTGGCTTTTTCGTATGATAAAACGGAATCATTATTATAATGGTTCTGCAACAATAAGGGATGGTACAGGTTGGGAAGTGCTGGGATGGATGGCGGAATTTTAAGAGAAGGAGAAAACCTGGAAGACCTACAAATCAATAATCTGCAGATTATACAAAAAAAAGATGGCTTCCGTTATGGAAGTGATGCAGTCATGCTGTCAAACTATGTAAAGATTCTTCCAAATTCAAGGGTTGCAGACCTTGGAACCGGTACGGGAATTATCCCCTTGTTACTGTCCGCAAAAACAAAGGCAGGACATATCACGGGAATCGAGATACAGCCCGATATGGCTGAAATGGCCGAAAGAAGCGTTATGCTAAATCATCTGGAAGACAGAATAGAAATCGTACAGGGGGATTTTCTGGAAGCGGTAAACTGGTTTGGAAAAGGAAGTTTTGATGCCATAGTCACCAATCCTCCATATACGAAGCCTGGTGGGGGCCTTTTGAACCCGCTCAGCGGAAAAGCCATTTCACGCCATGAAATATACTGCACGCTGGATCAGCTTGTTTTGGTTTCTTCAAAGCTGCTAAAGCATCATGGGCGCTTCTTCATGATCCATCGACCCGAGCGGTTGGTTGATATATTCTACACAATGCGCATTAATAAAATTGAGCCGAAGAGTATTCGATTAATCCATCCCAGCAGAGGTAAGCCTGCCAATTTGGTACTGATTTACGGGCTAAAGAACGGAAATCCTCAGGTTACCGTCGAAGAGCCGTTGTATGTATATCAAAGCTAAAAATACACTTCCTCTCTTCGTAGCCTTCAGTCCACGGAACAATTGATAAACAGGAGATTTTAGAAATGATTAAGCAAATAACAGCGCCGCTCACGCACGAAACGATTGCCGGTCTGAAGGCTGGAGACATGGTTGAAATATCGGGCGTTATCTATACAGCAAGGGATGCTGCGCACAAAAGAATGATGGATTTGGTCATTTCCAATCAACCGCTTCCTTTTAACATCCGTGAGCAGATCATATATTATGTGGGGCCATGCCCTGCTCCTGAAGGAAAGGTAATCGGTTCAGCAGGTCCAACCACCAGCGGGAGAATGGATAAATATACACCAAAACTGATCGAAATGGGGTTGACTGGAATGATAGGAAAAGGTCAGAGAAGCGATGAAGTTATTTCTGCAATGAAGCAATATGGCGCTGTCTATTTCGGTGCTGTAGGCGGGGCTGCTGCATTGATATCAAAATGCATTATAAGCCAGGAAGTCATTGCCTTTGCTGATTTGGGCACAGAAGCGGTCCGAAAAATGGTTGTTAACCGTTTTCCGGTTATTGTTGTCATAGATCAATACGGGAACAATTTATACGATTCAGGCAGAAAGAAGTATAGGGTGAAAGAACTGAACCATGACTGACGGTTTTCGACAGTTTGCTGAACCCGACAGAAAACCTTGGAACTTGGGAATAATTATAGCTTATAAGAACATTTCAATAATCGAAATGAATATGGGCAGCGTGTATGAACGCGGCATAAAGGAGTAAACGATTGGACAAACGAATTCATATCATTACAGGGCATTATGGCAGCGGAAAATCAGAGATATCAGTCAATATGGCCATGGCGATGGCACAAAAAGGAAAAAAGGTTATCTTTGCTGATTTGGATATCATCAATCCTTACTTTCGGAGCAATGAAGCAAGGAGCATGTTGGAGGAAAAAGGGGTTAACGTGATAACAACCCAATATGCAAACTCAAATGTAGACATTCCTGCTCTAACCGGCGATTTAAGCCGATACCTTCCAGATGCAACTACATGCCTTGTGATAGATGTTGGAGGGGACGATGCCGGGTCTAGAGTTATTGGCCGTTATAGGGATGAGATTCCATTACAGGATACAAACCTGTATTTCGTTGTCAATTGCTTCCGACCTGAAACCAATTCGATGGATGGCACGATGAAAATATTGGATGAAGTTAGGTCAGCTAGCAGGTTAAGTGTTAATTTTTTAATCAATAATGCCAACTTGCTTGATTCTACCACTATGAAAGACATTTTGACAGGCAGAGATTTTATACTGGAAGCATCTCGCGCAACAGGAATACCGATTGCTTTCCATGCGATTATGAAAGGCATTCAGGAGAGTAATGAAATACAGCTAAACGAACCCATTCTCTGGATGGAGAAGACCATGGGTTTTACAAATCTTTGATTTCTTGCAGTAAAAACAAAGACTGTGTTATAATACAAAAGTTAACTGTCTATTGGTCTGATTTAGTTGTATGATTCATTCACAGATAAAAAAGAATGGTTGCAGCAGGCGGTTATCAATTTTTCAGATAAAAATGGCCAAAAAGGGGGAAAAAATCTTTGGCTAAAGTTAGTTTTATACAAGAAAAATGTAAGGGCTGCAAGCTTTGTGTCAGCGTTTGCCCGAAGCATATCATAAAAATGAATGACCAAAGTTTAAATGAAAAAGGGTACCATCCAGCAGAGATTACCGACATGGACAAGTGTATCGGTTGTGCGTTCTGTGCAACGGTATGTCCAGATTGTGTCATTATTGTAGAGAAGTAAAGGAGGCACCATATGGGACAGAAATTATTAATGAAGGGAAATGAAGCGATTGCAGAGGCTGCCATCCGGGCAGGGTGTCTTCATTATTTTGGTTATCCGATTACACCGCAGACTGAAATTGCACACTATATGGCAAAAAAGCTACCAAAGGTTGGGGGCGTTTTTCTGCAGGCCGAAAGTGAAGTTGCCGCAATCAATATGGTTTATGGTGCGGGAAGTACCGGAACCAGGGTGATGACCTCTTCATCCAGTCCGGGTATCAGCCTGAAACAGGAAGGCCTGTCCTACCTGGCCGGATCGGAGGTACCAGCTGTAGTCGTCAACATCGTCAGAGGCGGTCCTGGTCTTGGAGGGATTCAACCTGCACAAAGCGACTATTTTCAGGCTACAAAGGGAGGCGGACATGGAGATTATAAACAGATCGTTCTGGCTCCTTCCAGTGTTCAGGAATTATATGAGTTGACTGTAGAAGCCTTTAATTTGGCGGATCGTTACCGCATTGTCGTAATGGTAATGGGTGATGGCATATTAGGTCAGATGATGGAGGTTGTTGAGTTTAGGGATAAAGAACCCATAGAACGGCCAGATGCGCCATGGGCGACAACCGGTCATGGCTGTGAGCGCAGTCAGAATGTGATAACCTCTATCCATTTAAGCCCTGCTGTACTGGAGAAAATGAACCTTAGCAGATTGGAAAAATATAAGCAAATTGAAGAAAAGGAATGCCGCTATGAGTTGTTTAATGATGAAGATGCGGAATTCTTTATCGTAGCTTACGGAACTGTCGCAAGAATCGCAAAAAGCGTTATTGAAACTGCAAGGCAGGAAGGCTTGAATGTTGGTTTGATCCGTCCTGTTACGCTTTGGCCGTTCCCACGTAAAGCAATCGACAAGGTTATGGGCACTGCGAAAGCTTTTCTGACCGTTGAAATGAGTGCCGGCCAGATGCTCGAGGATGTTATGCTTTCTGTTTGCGGCAGAAAACCGGTATATTTCCATGGGCGTATGGGCGGAATGGTTCCTGCAAAGGAAGATATTCTGCAAAAGCTTCGTGAAATGAAGGAACAACTCGGATAACAGTTTAGTGAGCGCTTGCGCAATTGTGCACCAGAACGCGGGCGCTGAAAGAGCGACACTTCCTCTGTCCTTGGCATTTAGGGCACGAGGACTTGGTAGCATTAGACAAATCCTTTATGAATAGGAAAAATTGCTTCTGTTGTTCTTAGAGATAATGGTGAGAGTAGTTACATTTCATATGTTTAGAGCCTGAGGAAAGGATTGAGATTACAATGGCGATTATTTTTCAAAAACCAAAAGCCTTAAAAGACACATCAATGCACTATTGCCCGGGATGCACCCATGGCATAGCACACAGGCTTGTGGCAGAAGCACTGGATGAGCTTGAAATAGAGGGCAGGACCATCGGTATTGCTTCTGTTGGTTGCTCCTATAACAGTTATGATTATTTCGGATGTGATATGATACAAGCTCCACATGGCCGAGCGCCAGCTGTAGCAACCGGCGTTAAAAGAAGCAAACCCGACAGTATCGTGTTTACCTACCAGGGAGACGGAGATCTTGCTGCGATAGGAACAGGCGAAATTGTCCATGCAGCCGCCAGAGGCGAAAAGATTACAGTGATCTTCATCAATAATACAATCTACGGGATGACATCGGGACAAATGGCACCGACTACACTCCTGAACCAATACTCAACAACAACGCCATACGGGCGAATCGCAGATCTGCATGGTTATCCGATCAAGGTTTGTGAACTACTTGCAACACTGGATGGACCCGCCTATATTGAAAGAGCTTCTCTTGCTGATGTAAAGCAGATTAAAAATGCAAAGAAAGCCGTGAAAAAGGCTTTTCAGGTTCAAATGGCCGGGCTGGGTTTTTCCATGGTGGAATTGCTGTCCACATGCCCGACGAACTGGGGATTGAACCCATTGGAATCGATGAACAGGGTTAAGGATGAATTGGTTCTGCATTATCCCCTTGGTGTTTTTAAAGGTGAAAGCTTGGAGGTATAGGAAATGACACATGAAATAATCCTCGCCGGTTTTGGCGGGCAGGGAATATTATCAGCCGGAAGGCTTTTGGCCCAGGCAGGCATGATGGATGGAAAACAGGTTTCCTGGCTTCCATCCTATGGCCCGGAGATGCGAGGCGGCACAGCGAACAGCAGTGTTGTCATTTCAGACAAACCGGTTGATTCTCCGGTTCTAAGCAATGCCAGTGCGCTTATTGTCATGAACAAACCGTCGCTGGATAAATTTGAAGCCTGGGTGGATAAAGATGGGATTGTTATTATCGACAGTTCCATCGTCGACAGGGATGTAAAGCGAAAAGACATAGAATCGTTTCTGATCCCTGCAACGAAAATTGCATCGGATATGGGAAACACAGCTTACGCAAACATCATTCTGCTCGGAAAGTTAATTCAGGAAAGACAAATTGTAACACTGGAAAACTTCGAAAAAGCGCTTTATGTGGTTTTGCCCCCTAAGAAACACCACATGATTCCTGAAGAAATGGAAGCTTTAAAGATAGGAATGAATTACGCAGACAAATAAATCAAGCCAGACCTCTTGGGAGTATTTTATCAAATGCTCCCAAGACCCCTTGCCCTAAAGGCCATGAAGAGAGGAAGTGCCGCGCTTTCAGCGGCTGCGTTTTGGCGCACAATTCGCGCAAGCGCTCCGTGAACAAGAGGCCTGTTTCCATTGAAGTGCATCTATGTACTGCCTTTCAGAACTTCAGAGGGTATGTGGATTTCTCGTACGATTTTCAGGGACAGTTCCTTCATCAGATCAACGATATAATTTTTTCCATAACGAGCTTTTGACTTCGGATTGTATAATAACCTGATAACCGGCCTGGTCAGACTTTTTGAGTTATTGCAGACGACGATACCAACCAAACCATTACTGAGCAATACCAGTGTCCCATTCGGGAAAATAGGTATCATGCTTAAAAACTCGTCCGTGAAAGATTTGTCCAGATGGATCCCGGATGAGGAAGAAAGTTGTTCCACTGCATCTGCTGTGCTCAGGGTGATTCTGGAATTCCTGTCGCATATTATACGATCATAAAGGTTGCAGATGGAAACGATTCGAGATGAATAATGCACCTTATCTCCCAAAAGTCCCAGAGGATAACCTGAACCGTCAAGGTTTTCATGATGCATAAGCACTGCTATCTTAGCGGTAGGACTGATAGTATTGTCTTCCTTCAGCATGTTATATCCATACAACGTGTGCTTTTTAATTTCAAGGATCTCTTCCGGGCTCAACCCTTTTTCCTTATAGAGCAAAGAGGGGGCGATCATAATTTTCCCAAAATCATGCAGAAGGGCACCAAGTGCAATGCTCCTGGTTTTGATTTTGTCGTAACCAAGCTTTGCTGCCAACATGATGGATAGAGCACAAACATTTACAGAGTGTGCGAACAAATATTCATCCTGTTGTCTTACATCCTTTAGGCTGATCAAGTCCTTTCGGGAAGACAGTATTTCATCGACGATATCATTAACTGTGCGGATAATCTCCTGAAAATGTATTTCCCTGTTTCTTGCAAAACGGCTCAATTCTCTGCTAACAACCTGCTTTGCCTCTATTCTCGTTTGCTGACATAAAGCGTCATCAATTTCAATCCCTTCCGATATTTCATCTTCTATATAGACACTGAAAACACCTTTATCATGAAGTTTTTGAAGGTAACTGGGCTTTAGTCTCATCCCCTGGTTCAACAGCCTTCGTCCATCAATATCAAATATCGGCTGTGCCAGAACCTCGTCCCCCGTAATATCTTGTAGTGCAACCAATCGCATGGATAGTACCTTCCTTTATTGATAGCTGTTTAAATCGAAAAGACACATTATATATACCCCATCTCTATGGCTGATAACAGGTATTGTCTGCAATGAGCTGAACACCTATTTTGCGGTAATATCAATCCTTTTGTTCAATACCAGAAGGAGCGGATATCCCAGAAGATAGCAGGACAACAATTCACCCAAAGCAACCCATCCAATGCTGACAGCCAGTGGGATATCATGCATATACAGGTATTTTAGATAGACCCCTACGATCAGACCATTAAAAACTACCGGTGGTAACGGTACAAGAAACGGATAATTTCTAATGTAGCGTGAAACCAGTGCAGCCAGCAGGGTAGCAAGGCTTCCGAATATAATATCGATAGGCCCAAAACCTCCCAGAATATTTGAGACAATACAGCCAACAAATAAGCCAGGAATGGAAGCGGGCAGTAAAGCTGGGAGAACAGTTAGTGCTTCCGAAATTCTAAACTGAAAAATATTGTGCCCAAAGCTGAGGGGAAGGAATATCAGGGTAAGTGCTGCGTACAGCGCGGCAACAATTGCAGCCTGAACGATGAAAAGAATCTTTTTGTTCATGGTTTCCTCCGTAGTTTTGATTTGGCTCTCAGGCCGGCCAGGATATTGCGAACTGGCCATAGAATTGATTGTAGCATGGTTCATATCATAGCGCAAGCTACCATGATGGACAGAAAAATACCATGCATCAGGAGTGTCTGTTCACACGGGTAGTTAACTCACACTATCAACCAGCTCCCGTCATGGATAGAATCGACACCGGGTTAAAAATCTGTGTAATATTTTCGGTAGATATTATTGCAAAAAAGCATAATAAAAATTACAGTGAAAGAAAGCTGTGCTATAATAGAATCGTTTGGAAGTATTTTCACCTTTTTCGAAAATAAAGTTTCGATTTAGGTTAAGCCTAAGATAATATATGTTTGGAGGAATAAGATGGACAGGAAAACAGCATATGAAGAATTAGCCGTCAGACTGGAAAATAAAAATCTGATCAAACACTGCCTTGCCGTTGAAGCCATCATGAGAAAGCTTGCAGAACATCTGCGTGAAGACATTGATTTATGGGGGTTGGCAGGACTTTTGCATGATATCGATTTAGATAAAGTTGACGGAGATATGGAGAAGCATGGGATGGTCGGTGCAGAGATCTTGGAGGGCTTGAATGTTAACCCGACGATCATTTATGCTATAAAGGCACATAATCCGGCTCTTGGGGTTGAAAGGAGAAGAAAAATAGATAAAGCGCTGTTCTGCGCTGATCCATTATCTGGCTTGTTAACAGCCTGTGCGTTAATCCTTCCGGAAAAGAAGCTGGACAAGGTGACTCTTCAATTTGTTTTGAAAAAGTTTCATGAAAAGAGCTTTGCCAGAGGAGCCAACAGGGAACAAATGATGACCTGTGAAGAGATTGGCCTTTCACTGGAGAACCTTATAGACATTGGGTTGAAAGCCATGCAGGAGATTGCCACAGAGCTTGGATTATAGTTATTGAATGCGAAGTATGGTTCATAAAAGCCCGAATGTTTTTTGTTTATCGAAGTATATTTCGCTTGTCAGACACAAAAAATATAGATAAAAGAGAATTGAGTTGAGTAGATGGAAGAAAGAAAAGATCGCATTAAAAGGTTTATTCACGAAAAGTCTTATCATCCTTTGTCCTTCGAGGAATTGGCCGTAGTTCTTGATTTTCCGCAGGCTGACAGGGAAGTCTTTGCGCAGGTTCTTGACGAGATGGAAAGAGAAGGGCTTATCTTTAAGACGCGCAAGGGTAAGTATGGGGCTCCTGAAAGGATGGGGCTGGTTACAGGAAAATTCCAGGGAAGTGAACGCGGATTCGGTTTTGTATTGCCCGATGATGTAAATCATGAAGATCTGTTTATCCAGATCGATCATCTTAATGGGGTTATGCATGGAGACAGGGTTGTTGCAAGAATAACGAAATACCCTGAAAGCAACCGCCGGGCTGAAGGAGAAATCATCAAAATTCTTTCCCGGGCTCATGACAAAATTGTTGGTGTCTTTGATATAAGCGGTTCTTTGGGTTTTGTCATTCCGGATCATCGGAAGATTAAAGGGGACATTATTGTTCCGATGGATAAAACGATGGATGCAAAGCCGCGGCAGAAGGTGATTGTTGAAATTACACGATATCCCGAATCTGAACGTAATGCAGAGGGCCAAATCATTGAAATTCTGGGTGATTATCAACAAGCTGGTGTTGATATCCTGTCAATCATCCGCACATACAATATCCCTGTAGAGTTCCCGCCCGAGGTCATTGCCGAAGCAAAAGCAATGCCGCAAGAGATAACAACCGAAGATGTTCAATTAAGGCGTGACTTAAGAGACATTGATATGGTTACGATTGATGGGGAAGATGCCAGGGATTTGGATGATGCTGTTTCTCTTGAAGTCTTGGAAGGTGGCATATTCAGGCTGGGGGTTCATATTGCTGATGTGACCCACTATGTCAAAGAAGGTTCGCCGCTGGACAATGAGGCTCTCAAGCGTGGTACCAGCGTTTATTTTCCGGACAGGGTTGTTCCGATGCTGCCCAAGGAATTGTCCAACGGTATCTGTAGCCTAAATCCAAATGTGGATCGACTGGCTTTTTCAGTGATCATGGACATTGATAACCTTGGCCGGGTGGTCAATCATGATATCTTTGAAAGCGTAATTCATTCCAATGAAAGGATGACCTATACCGATGTGTATAAAATATTGGAAGAAAAGGATGAGGCGCTTATAGACAGGTACAGACCACTTGTACCGATGTTTGAAAACATGAAGGAACTGGCTCTGATACTCAGAAAAAAACGAAGTATTCGGGGAGCTATTGACTTTGAATTTGAAGAAGCAAAGATCATTGTGGATGAAAATGGAAAGACGGTTGATATTCAACGATACGAAATAACCATTGCCAATAGAATTATTGAGGAATTCATGCTTTTATGCAATGAAACCGTATCCGAGCATTTTTACTGGGCAAATATTCCCTTTGTATACCGGGTTCATGAAGACCCGGATCCAGAAAAGATTGAAAACCTGAACGCGTTTCTGTACAATTTTGGACAGAGAATAAAGGGTAGCAACCAGGTTCATCCACGTGCTCTTCAGGATGTATTGGAGAAAGTGAAGGATACTCCTTTAAAAAGAATGGTCAGTACAATGATGTTAAGAAGCCTTCAAAAGGCACGATACAGCCCAGAGCATGAATGGCATTTCGGACTTGCTGCAAATTATTATTCCCACTTTACATCACCAATCCGTCGATATCCGGATTTGATCATCCACCGAATCATGAAGGAATATATCCACAGCGAATTTGATGAAAAGAGTAATGAACATTATGCTGCCATTCTTCCCGATATCACAAAACATAGTTCAGAAAGAGAGAGAAATGCCGAAGAAGCCGAACGGGAATGTGATGACCTGAAAAAGGCAGAATACATGCAGAATCATCTGGGAGAAATGTTTAATGGCGTCGTTTCCAGCATTACATCTTTTGGAATGTTTGTCGAATTGGAGAACACGGTTGAAGGACTAATCCGCCTAAGCAGCATGGACGATGATTATTACTGGTATGATGAGAAACAGGTTTGCCTTATTGGCGAAAGAACTGGGAACATCTACCGCATTGGTGATCAGGTAGAAGTGCTGGTTACAAGGTCGAGCCCGGAAAACCGTCAAATTGATTTTATCCTTGCAGATAGTGATAGCAGGTTTGATACAAACATTCCGACTGAATCTGATACTACAGGGAAAAAACAGCATGCTTCGAATGAAAAAGAAAAAAGGAAACCTAAAGCGAAAGGTAAGAAGCCAGTTGATAAAAATATTCTGGTGCATGTCAGGGCAACTGGAAGGAAGAAGAGAAGATCGAGAAAGTCAAGACATTAGTGGAATTAACTCTTTTTCCATATTATTACCAACGGAATCAGAATTTGTGCTCCAAAGGCTGATTCCATTGGAATTTCGAATTCGGAGCCATACATTCGTTATCGGAACTGGATGTTTCTTCAGGCTAAACTTTTGCTTGTTTGGACAATTTTGCTTTATTTTGGGTCAAACCTCATTAAAAATATATATTATGCAAAACATACATGCCGATTTATCAAATCTTTTTCTTGACTTTTTAGCCGCTACCAGTTAGAATATAATTCGTTGGTCAACTAAGGCCCATTGGTCAAGCGGTTAAGACACCGCCCTTTCACGGCGGTAACGGGGGTTCGATTCCCCCATGGGTCACCATATCAGGACAAGAAGTGACAGTGCTTCACTTCTTGTCATAATAAACAAATATGGCCCGGTAGTTCAGCTGGTTAGAACGCTAGCCTGTCACGCTAGAGGCCGAGGGTTCGAGTCCCTTCCGGGTCGCCATTTTAACAAAATAGAGTATGCTGGTGTAGCTCAGTTGGTAGAGCAGCTGATTTGTAATCAGCAGGTCGGGGGTTCGAGTCCGTCCACCAGCTCCAGGAAAATCAAGGGTTTCAAGGTTTAGACCCTTGATTTTTTAATTAATTATAATGTGGTTAAGTACTTACATAATAATGGAAAAGCATAACAAGAAAACAGGTGGTTAAGCCTGTTTACCAAATGGGGTTTTCTTTTTCTTGTTGAACATATTTTCAAGTTTTTCGGATGCTTCTCTATCTGGCCTCCGGAGTGCGTGAGCATATATTTTCATTGTGGTAGCCGGTGTTGAATGTCCTAATCTCTTGCCCACAGTCGCTATGTCTACATCCTGTGCAATCAATAAGCTTGCATTGGTATGTCGAAGCTGATGAAATGTGAGAGGGGGGAGGTTGTTCTTCTCGCGGAATACCCTGAAAGCCTTAGAATGGAAATCTGGATGGCAGGCGCTACCATCCAACGTCTTAATAACTCTATCATTTGTTTTCCAGTCAGAACCTAACAGTAACCTTTGTTCAAGCTGATACCGCTTATATGCCTTTAAAAAGTTTTCCCACGGGTTACAATAAAAACTTATCTTCCATCTCCAATTTAGCTATGATATAATTATCTTCGCGATATGGAGGCGGTTATTGTGGAAGATGAAGATAAAGCATTTGATTTATTAGCAAAAATGTATAATGAGTTAACGATTTTTAAAAGCGACATGAATGAGTTCAGGCACGAAACCAATAAAAAACTTGATGCAGTTGACGGCCATATCATACGGATTGAAAACGAACACGATAAAAAGCTTGATGCCCTATTCGATGGTTACAAACAGACATATGAAAAGCTTCAGAAGCATGATAAGCGGTTTGATAATATTGAAACAAAGCTGGACAACCTGTCTTTTGAAGTTAGCAGCCATGATTTCAAGCTTGAATTATTAGAGGGCGGCAGGAAGAAATAGTATCAACTAATAAATCCCTTACAGCATCATTAGCAACAACTTGAGCACTTTTCTATATCTATCTTTTTGCACTTCTTTGTTTCTGCAAACGGCTATTTATTTGTTACCCATACAAGAAAACTGGTTTCGTAAATGACTTTATATAAATAGAGATTATTGATGGTTTAAAAAAACCGGAGCAAAGCTTGAGTTTTCTGGATATATTAGAATTAACCACATAATAAAAAACCGGCTGATATCAGCCGGTTTGGCTGCGGACTAAGGATTTGAACCCTAACAAAATGAGCCAGAGTCATTCGTGCTACCATTACACCAGTCCGCATCAATGATTGATTCCCCTTATTGAGAAAATGTTGATTGAGTTAAATTCAACAACGAAATTAATTATAATACAAAAATGCAACTAACGCAAGAGGTTTTTCATGTCACTGTGTTTTTTATGTCAACGGTCAATTTACAAACTAACTGCAACCCCTCAATAGACAATAGTTTTTTCTCCCGGCTAAAGAAATTTCGAAGAAGCAGCCGCTACCCTCAAGTGATTGGGCTATGGCACACAGCCAGCCAGATTATGATATTCTCAGCGTACAGGTTAATCGCGTATAAGTTGATGGAAACAATTATTGGAAATTTCTTTATATTCTTATTAAAAAATGCTATAATTAAATGTGTACGCAAGGGGAAAAAGTATGAGTGATAAAAGTCGTATAAACAATGAGTATGATGTAACCTATAAATCGTTCCTTACCCATAAACAAACTTTTTTGGAATTGCTTAAAGGCTTTGTTTGTGAGGATTGGGTAGACCAAGTATCAGAGGATGATTTAAGCCTTGAAAACCAAAGTTTTATTCTATATGATTATCAGGAACGTGAGTCTGATATCATCTATAAAGCAAAACTGAATGAGCAGGAGGTATATTTTTTTATACTACTGGAAATGCAATCAACCGTTGATTACACAATGCCTTTCAGGCTGTTGATATATATGACAGAACTCTGGAAAAGGTTCTTTGCCGATACAAACGAAAATGAACGAAAAAGAAAAAACTTTAGGCTGCCTGCAATAGTACCAATGGTGCTATACAACGGGACCAGAAGATGGACCGCGGTCAAAAATTTTTTAGACTATCAGGATGGGCAAGAATGCTTTACAAATAACCTGTTAGGTTTCCGCTACATCTTGTTCGACATAAACAGCTATTCAGAATCTGAACTGTATGAAATTGGAACACTGATATCATCCGTATTTTTATTGGATCAAAATATAAACCACGAAGAGTGGATTAAAAGATTCTATAATCTAATAACCATTGTGAAAAAATTTACCCCTGAACAGTTTGTTAAATTCAAACGATGGGTATATAAAATATCACATCAGAATGTCCCAGATACCAAGCATGAAGAGCTATCAAAAATTATTGAAGAAGCTGACCAATTGGAGGTGGAGCAAATGGTAATGAACCTGGAAGCAAATATGAAAAAATGGATGAGCGAAGCGGAAAAGAAAGGCAGACAGGAAGGCATCAAAGAAGGTTTGTATGTTGCTGCAAAAGCGCTTATTAAATCAGGGAAGACCATAGAAGAAACCTCGAGCTTGCTTGAACTTCCCGAAAGTATCATAGACAGAATAAAAAAAGAGCAAGAAGATTTGGCATGACAGCTTCATTCCTAATTGGTTCGTGGGGCCAAATTTTCGGCAAAGCTGAACCGAGTGTTGTTAAAAGGGAATATTATTAAATATAAAAAGAGGGTTAACCCCTCTTTTTATACGCCTTAGACTGATTTGATTCTCTATATGAAAAATTAAACATGCTCTATCCAGCCGAAGGTGTCCTGCATTTTGCTGTATTGTATACCTGTAATGGTGTCATAAAGCCGTTGTGAAACAGGACCTGTTTTACCGCTGCCAACAGTTATCACTTTGTCGTTCCAACTCAATTCACCAACTGGCGAAATCACTGCTGCTGTGCCAGTTCCAAAGACTTCCTTCAGCATACCCTTATCATGCGCAGCATATACTTCGTCAATGGTGATGCGTCGTTCGTTCACTTCATATCCCCAGGATTTTAAGAGTTCTATCGAGGATTTCCTGGTAATGCCAGGTAGAATGCTTCCCGATAACTTCGGTGTAACAACTTCATTGCCAATGATGAAAAATACGTTCATCGTACCGACTTCCTCAATGTATTTCTTTTCAATGCCGTCCAGCCATAACACCTGTGTATATCCTTTTTCCTTAGCCTCTACCTGAGCTTTCAGGCTGGCAGCGTAGTTAGCGGCAGCTTTTGCCTCACCCAACCCACCAACAACAGCTCGAACATAATTTGATTCTACGAATATTTTGACAGGATTGATCCCTTCTTTATAATAGGCACCTACCGGGCCGGTAATGATGATAAAGGTGTATGTGCTTGATGGACGAACACCCAAATGGGGTTCGGATGCAAAAACAAACGGGCGGATGTACAGAGATGTGCCTTCTTCTTTCGGTACCCAGTCTCTGTCAATATCGACCAGTGTTTTAAGGGCTTTCAGTGCAAATTCTTCATTAATCGGCGGCATGCATAGCCTTAAACAGGATGAATTTAACCGGCGGATGTTTTCAATGGGACGAAACAGGTTAACTTTATTATCGGCGGTTTTATATGCCTTTAAGCCTTCAAATATGCTTTGGCCGTAATGAAGCGTCATGTTTGCGGGAGAAATCGCTATATCTTGGTAAGGAACGATTCTCGAATTATGCCATCCCTTTTCTTCTGAATAGTCACAAATGAACATATGATCTGAAAATGACTTTCCAAATACAAGTTGATCACTTGCAGGCTTCGATTTTGGTGTTTTTGTTTTTTCAACTGTAATCATCATTTGGGTCACACTCCTTTATTTAAAAAAAATTTAACCATATGCAATAAGCAAAGAAAATGATAGGGCTTCTTTTCTTTTTAGGTATTTTATCACAATGAACAATGCACTGCAAACAAATTCTTACCTGTCTTATTGCATGCCTTATGGATGTCTGATATGATACCGAAAGGAGGGGTTTTTATGGGGAAAGGGCTGCAACCGGATTTGTTCGTCAAATCCATTTTTACGTTTGATGTATGTTGGCTGAAGGAGAGGGGAATAAAAGGTGTTCTTCTTGATATAGATAACACATTGATCACTCACAAGCAAAAAGTGCCAGATGAAAAGGTTGTCGAATTAATTAAATTCTTTCAGAAGAATGATATACAGGTTGCATTAGTATCCAATGCAACTAAAAAAAGAGTCGGCGTGTTTAATGAAAAATTGGGCCTATATGCACGTTATCGTTCGTTTAAACCATCAAAAAAAGGGTTCTTACAGGCAATGGAAAAGCTGAATCTTATTCCTGAGGAAACAGCAGTAATAGGCGATCAGTTATTTACTGATATCTGTGGAGGAAACAAGATTGGTCTTACGACTATACTGGTAGAACCTTTGGATGTTGATGAACCTCTTACAATTCAGATAAAACGAGTTATTGAAAAACTGTTTGTAAAGCAAAAACCCATATAACCTGGGTCTTCCCTTATCCCTTGGTATAATGATTTTTAGAAATCAGCGCCCGCGTTTTGGCACATAATTCGCGCAAGCATGCATTGAATTATAGCGATGGATACTGACAAATTATGTTGTATACAAATGAAAACCGGAAGGGGTGAAGATGACTCAATTGAACATCGACGGAAAGACAGCTATGTTTGCATCAATTGGACAGCACCTTGGTTTCTCACCAGTAACAGGACTGTTTAATACTATCTGTAGTTTAATTGGTTATAATGCAGTAATGCTACCTTTTGCCACGAATACAAACGAACTTACAGTGACGGTTGATGCACTGAGACAATTAAAATGTAAAGGTATATTAATCGATACGCCATACCGCTGCGATTTTGAAAAGTCGTTGGCAATGATGACAAAAGAAGCCAGCCATTGTGAAGCAGTTAATGTTGTCAAACTAGACATCCACGGGTTGCATGGTCACAACACCGAGATCAATGCTTTCGAGAAATCATTTCCGATTATCACGGGAGAAGAATTGAGTAACAAAAATATATTTTTATTGGCAGTGGAGGAATCGCAAGAGCCATTGCCGTCGCCTGCGCATCTCAGGGTTGCAATTCGCTCTCAATTGCGAATCGTACGTTGGATAAAACCCGGCAACTGAGTAACCTGATAAACATTCACCATAAGGGTATCGCATATGCTACAGATTTTAACGATCCCGAAACCATCCATCGTTTTTATAATGCTGATATCATCATACATGCGACGTCAAGTGGCATGTATCCAAACCTTTATCTAAACCCTCTGCCAGAAAACTATCAATTTATGGCCCATCATCTGGTGCTGGATACAGTATATCATCCACCGCAGACGAAACTGATGCAGACGGCGCAGGAAAAGGGATGCAGGTTTTTCAACGCAAGGGATGTTATGTTCTTTTCCTGTATTAAGGCTTTTCAATGGTTAACAAATGTCCGTATAAACACGGAGGATGAGAAGAAACTGTTTCACATTTGGAAAGAGATGTTATATAATGTATAGGGACAAGCTGAAGGCGTAATGATTGGAGGAGATCCGGCATGATCGTTAAAAATTATATGGAAGAGGTAGTTTTTCGCAGTATGAACGAAATATTAAAAGATATCAACATGTGCAAATGCGAACTCTGTATGATGGATATTGCAGCAAAGGCCTTGAATGATCTGCCACCACAATATGTTGTCACCAAAAAAGGAGAGGTATACTCCAAAATTAACAACCTGAAAACACAGTTTGAAGTGGATGTGATTTCAGCAATTACAAAAGCTGCCGTTCTGGTAAAGCGATATCCCCGTCACGATATTAGCAGATAAAAATTAGTAGACAAGATACGCAGATTTAGGGACGTGTTCGTGTGTTCTATAAAAATGGAACATGAGAACCGTCCTTGTTTTATGTTCCTAAGACCCTTGTCTGGCCTAAAGGGTACGACCAGAGGAAATGTATTTTTAGCGCAAGCGCGTATTTAACAAGGTCTTTATTTTTTGGATCAAATATCCATATAACTCCGTCAAACTATATAAATAAGTAGAAAAGCCTAAACGAGGAGGAAATCATGAAAAAAATGGAGAGATTCACAGCATTTGAAGAATTTCATCTGCAGTATTTTTTGCTGTCCATTCATATTCAAACAACCTGTTTGCATATTCAACCCTGATCAATGGATGAACCACGAGTTTGGGCGGCCTACGCAAGCTTTTATTTCAGAAGCAGCAGATTTGTAAAGGTCCAGGGCTTTCTCAAGTTCGTCCGGTGAAAGCTGGTGATTGCCATACATAGCTCTGTTATGGAGTTCTGCCAAAGTGCTGATGTTGATTCCTCTCTCTGAAAGGATACGGGAAGCATACAGTGAAGGTGTATCAGCCTTTTTCATGTCAAACCTGATCAGTTTCAACAGGGAAACAATTCGTGAGAAAATCCTGTTAAGGGCATGGTTATCAGAGTTTTCGATGGACTTCCTTGTCCTTTTCAGCCATGTATGATAACGCAGACTCGAAATTAGCCATAACATATAGAGTAATGCAAAAAGAATGAACGGCACAAAGAGTAGTTTTACTTCTGTGGGCGCAGACTGAACCATTCGGGTCACTTTTTCTGCAAAACCTTTTATTTCATCTCCCAAGCGGCTAATAAATACAAGGAATTCATTTCCTGTTTCGCTGACAGTTGGCTCAAACACCATCCAGCCAACCCCTGAGATGTATATCTCAGGAAAAGCATGGGCATCCTTAGCTCTTACATAGTAGCGGTTTGAGTCTGCAGGCTCACTAACTGAATAACCCTCGGTATACCTGGCAGGTAAACCGCAAGCTCTCGCAAGAATAACCATTGCTGAGGCAAAGTGTATGCAAAAACCTCTCTTGCTTTCAAACAGAAAATAATCATTGATATCTCTGTCGTATGGTAATCGCGGAGGAGAGGCGTCATATCTGAAACCCGAGGAATGAAAGAAATTTTCGATCGCTTTTGCCTTTCTGTAATCACTGGTTTCACCCTGCGTAATTGAAGCTGCAAGCTGATAAATCCGCTGCGGTAAATTGGCAGGCAAAGCTGTAAAGTTCTCAATAGCGATTTTCATCTCTTTATCAGCATCAAAGAGAACTGCCATGATTTCCGATTCAGAGAAGCCCAGATCACTGAAGCTGTTTTCGTACTGTTCATAAAGCGCCTGTCTGTTTTTAGTAATCGCGTTATAGATCTCTGGATTCATTTGCTGAACAACAGCCATCTGTAAGGAAGCTGGTGAAATCTTTTGATTGATGTAATCCAAAGTGTACCGTTCGAATATGCCAGGATTCTCACCATCAGATGACACACAAAAACCCAGCTCATTGATCAAAACCGGATATTGCTTTTCGGTAGTAAAGTTACAAATACCGGGTACTGTCAGGTAGCAATCAGACTGCACCTGATTGGTTAAAACTGTAGCCATGGCGTCTTTTTGAAGTATAGAATCAGCCTGCAAAATGATTTCGGGGTTTGAGAAGCCCAGCTTTCGAAGGTCCTGCTCATGCATGTGGCCTATCATAGTTGAAAGGATATTCAGTTTCAGATGTCTGCGGCAAAAATTATCAATTGGGGCGTTGAGGGTTAGTTTTTGATTGCCTGTTATCCAGCGGTTTTTTTCATATTGATCACGGCTTTGAATTCTTAAGTAGAGCGGTTCATCCGCCTCGACCATAAACAGAATTCTGTCGCTTACAGGAACAGCTGAATTCTCCAGATCAGTCTGTTCGCTTTGAAACTGAAGTGAATAGATCTCTCTACGCTGGATATCACCACCATGACGGCCGGCATTGATTAACGGCCGGATAACTTGATAAACAACCAAATCAAACTCAGCCAGCTTGGGGGAAGTGAGGAACTTTGGTAATATCATGGACAACCCGGTTACAATGATAACAAAGCATGTTACAGAAACAAGATACCATTTCTTCAAGATGCCATTGGTCCGGGGTATCCTATTGTGCCTGCTTTTGCTGTGCAATGGGTCCTTTGTATATTCGATAAAACCATCGTTGTTCGTGTTCATTGATAGAAGACTGTTCTTTCCGATGTATAGAATAAAAAAGATAACGACGAAAAGGATAAAGGGAAGGGTTACACCTTTATCCGTCTTGGCTGTGTGAAGGATTAAAGGAATGCATCCAGTCATAAACAGAAATACGATCCTGTCTCTGATACAGGAAAAGTAAAAGATGATGGCAGAAAACATATAGGATACCAGGCATACCGTTCCAACCCAATACGAGTCGACAAAAACACTGTTATTGTTTGGTTCCAATGTTGCAATCCATACCAAAAAACCTGTTCTGTTATCATCCCTTGCGGTTGCCAGGATAAGGAATACAATGACGAAATATATCAAGGTTCCCGCTAAAAACAGGAAAAGCCCAAGATTGCTTTTACCCGCTTCCATCATGCCCAAAAAAACGAAGGTATGGAGTAAAAAAACCAATATAAGGGTCTGTGGTTTGGTTTTCGTCACGAAGCAATCCAGTATCCACCAAGTAATTGATATTGAAAATAGAAGGGGTATGATTTTTTCTTTCGCTTCTCTAATCAATGCCTTCATGCATGACACCTGCCCTGAGAAATAAGATCTTATTCGATTTCCATATGATGTCAGGTTTTATCAAATGCTCCGATGACCACTGTCTGGCCTGAAAAATCACTCGTATCCACAATTTCGGTGCTGTCTTTATGATGCTTTGCTTTATCTGTAACCAATACAATATTTACCGAAAGATTGTATTGTATGCTGTTTTTTATGGATGACTCCATCAGGGAATCATAATATCCTGTAAACAGGATGGCTTCTTCACCTTTATAATTGCGGTTTGTTTTATGCATATTCAGCATGGGAAGCAGAGGGAGCCTATGACTGCTGTCTGAAAAGGGTATGTCTGTGAACCGATAACCTGCAAGATGCCGTTGGAATTCCATAAGCTGATATCGGTTGGATATACTTTCCATCTGCCAGTGGCCTTCTTCGAAAAACCATATCTCCGCAAGCCTTCCCAGCTGGATGGCTGCACTGGTAATTGAAAGGAGGGCCTCCAAAAGCTTATCTTCGATTTCTTGCAGCTTTATTGTTCCTGTCTTTTTATTACTTTTTTGCAAAGTATATAGACAGGGATCGAGAATAAGGCTTTTTTTAGGCATTCCTCCGCCTTCATTTTTCCTGACCATAAGTTGATCTGTCTTTGCGGATAGCTTCCAGTGAATTCGATGAAGCGGATCTCCTGCACAATATTCCCGGTATTCATGCCCCGGCTCTCCGAACCAACTGCTGGTTTGTGCAGATGCTGTTGAAGATACCTCGGTTAAATTTGTCTTTTGGGATGGATTCATAATTCTATCTGAAAGCTTCATTTCTGAGATCCTGGGCAGCACAGTTATCTTTCCTGTATACTGATGGCTCTGAAGATCCTTGAGCAGTGAAAATGAAAAAAGACCAAGATAATCCTGAACTGCCAGACTTTTGATACCTATTTCGGAGACACCTCTGAAGTCAGCCCGATATAGGACTGAAATGCTTTTGGATTCATAAGGGGAAAAAGCGTAATGGGTTTCGGGAATCATCTGGAGGCTCAGATTTTCTGATTCGGAGAAATCAATCATAACAAAGGGTACTGGCAGGAATGATTTGTTTCTTATTACCAGACGCATCTGGGCAATACCGTCCCTTTCAACCTCTGAAGACGGAACTTCAATTTCAATATAAAAGCATTTGCGTACCGGGTAAGTCAGAAGCAAGGAAACAGGAATACAAACGAGAAACATATACAATATGAACATGCTGGATTGTGCACCAACATAATAGGTGTACAGAAAGGTGAAAAAAAACATGATTACAAAAATACCACTATGCTTCATAGCTTTCCTCGTGAGAGACGATTTACCACTGAAACCTCAAGTTCTTCTGATGTGAACCTGCATCAGAATCAGAAAAATTAAAACAAAGGCACTTGAACCTTTGATATCGCATCAGCCACTGCTTCATCCGCGGTAATCCCATTCATTTTAGCCTCCTGGCTAATCATGATTCTATGCCGTAGAACCAATGAGGCCATATTCTGAATATCATCTGGTAGGACATAATTTCTGCCGCGGATATAAGCCCAGGCTTTCGAAGCCCTGTAAAGGTTAAGACTGCCGCGCGGGCTTGCTCCCAATAATATATGCTCGCTTTTGCGCGTTTGCTCAATCAAATCGACGATATAGTGTTTCAGAACTTGCGCAACATGCACCTCTCTGACCTGTGCCTGTAGTTTCAGGACATCGGCAGGATTGGATACAGGTTCGAGTTCTTTCAGTGGGTTTTTGCTGCCATATCGATCAAGGATTTCTTTCTCCTGATCCTTTTCGGGGTATCCGATCACAAGCTTAAGGAAAAAACGATCCAGCTGTGCTTCCGGTAAAGGATATGTTCCAAAACTCTCGATAGGGTTCTGTGTGGCAAGAACCATGAAAGGACGGGGAAGGGGATAGGTTTTACCATCCACCGTAACCTGGTATTCCTCCATGATCTCCAACAGGCTTGACTGGGTTTTTGGAGAAGTACGGTTTACCTCGTCTGCAAGTAGAAAATTACAGATTGCCGCACCCTCACGGTACTCAAATTCCCTGGTTGCAGGATTAAACATGGAAAATCCCATGATATCGGAAGGCATTACATCAGGGGTAAACTGAACCCGATGGAAGACACCGTTTACCGAGCGGGCAAGAGAAGCTACCATTTGTGTTTTTCCCACACCGGGAACATCTTCAATCAACACGTGTCCTTCACAAAGCAATGCAGTTAGCAGATATTCGAGTACCGTTCTTTTTCCAATAATTATCTTTTCCATATTTTGAATCAACGATTCAACAAGTACATTCATGGGTTTCTCCTTTATCAAACGGATGATCGCATGTTGGAAGATTTAATCAAACCAATGCTGGAAGAATATAGCATTCATAAAATAAATTATACCATAATTCCCATATGTGGACAATGGTTAACAGATGGTCCACTGGGCATCTCAAATGAAGCGTAGTTTCCGCCATGCACAGCTATATCTCAAGGATATAGAGTGTGTATGGTAACATAAAGCAAGGAACCGATGAAGTAACAATCAGAGCTGCCATTTTTGTCAGAAATGCAATGCGTGAGCAACCAGCTGGCTGATGTATCAAAGGAACCATGTCATGTCATTAAGCATATACTGGCTATGTATCCAGATCGGGAGGGAACGCTTTGATACCTGCTGTAAAAATCGAAGGCATTTCAAAATGTTATCATACCCCGGATGGAGAAATCTGTGCACTGAAAGATATATCTTTTGAGGTTCGGAAAGGTGAATTCATCGGAATTGTTGGGCCAAGCGGGTGCGGCAAATCAACACTGCTATCTTTAATTGCTGGTTTACTTCAGCCATCGGAAGGAAAAATCTTCATATTTGGTGAACCCCTGAAGGGTGTGAATCCTAAAATCGGATACATGCTGCAAAGTGATAGCCTTTTTGAATGGCGTTCCATCTTCAGAAACACCCTGTTGGGACTGGAAATACAAAACCAACTGTCTTCGAGAAATATTCAAGCTGTGGAACAGTTGTTAACGAAATACGGATTATCAGCCTTTCGGGATCATCGCCCTTCTCAATTGTCGGGCGGAATGCGCCAAAGGGTTGCATTGATTCGCACATTGGCTGTAAACCCGGATATCCTTCTACTGGATGAAGCCTTTTCGGCGTTGGATTACCAAACCAGGCTGGCAGTAAATGATGATATTTATAACATCATTAAAAAGGAAGGTAAAACGGCCATCATGGTAACCCATGATATTGCAGAAGCAATTAGTATGTCAGAACGTCTTTACGTAATATCGAAACGTCCTGGTTCCATTAAGCTGGCCATGGACATTCATTTTGACATCGAACAGCGTACACCGTTAAAATCGCGGGAAACACCGGGATTCCAACGGTATTTCAATCAGGTGTGGAAGGAGCTTGACATTCATGTATCCTGAAGGAATATCTGAAGAGCAGCAGAAATACCTGAAAAGAATAAAGTCTCAAAAAAGGTTCATCCTGGTCATGCGAATTCTTCTTGTGATCAGTTTTTTTGCATTGTGGGAAACAGCCACAAGGTTGAAATGGATGGATCCATTTATTTTCAGCAGTCCTGTCAGAATGGTAAGCACCATTGCCAGGCTGATCGAAGAGGGGAGCATTTTTCTTCACATATGGACCACTCTTTGGGAAACAGTGGTTGGTTTTCTGCTGGGAACCCTTATTGGAATTCTGATTGCAATTGTACTATGGGTTTCCATGACTATTTCTAAAATCATTGAGCCATATTTGGTCGTCGCAAATGCGTTGCCCAAAATAGCCCTTGGTCCTGTATTTATTGTCTGGCTGGGTGCAGGACCAGCATCCATTATCACAGTTGCTGTCAGCATTTCTTTGATCGTTACAGTTCTTGAAGTTTATACTGGCTTCCAGGAAGCAGATCCTGAAAAAATAAGGCTGGTGAAAAGCTTTGGAGCAAGCAACAAACAGGTTCTGACAAAAGTCATCCTTCCATCCTCCTTTCCTGTGATGATGAGCGCATTAAAAGTAAATGTCGGCTTATCATGGGTGGGTGTGATCGTTGGTGAATTCTTGGTGTCCAAAGCAGGGCTGGGTTACCTGATCGTGTATGGCGGTCAGGTATTCCAATTGGATCTGGTAATGACAAGCGTATTGATTTTGTCAGTTTTGGCCGCATTGATGTATTTCGGGGTTCAGCTGCTTGGAAAGAGGATCGGGAAAAAATATTAAGTTGATAGGGGGATTGAATATGAAACTGGGTCGAATCGTGCTTGTATTTGCTCTGGTTATACTATTGCTTTTACCGGGGTGCCGAACAAAAGAACTGAAGGAAATTACCTTATGCGAAGTCACCCACTCCATTTTTTATGCACCACAGTATATAGCGATCAGTAAAGGATTTTTTGAAGAGGAAGGTTTGAAAGTTACATTGGTGAATGGAGCAGGTGCTGACAAGGTTATGACTGCGGTTCTGTCGGGTCAGGCGGATATTGGCTTTTCAGGCCCTGAAGCCTGTATCTATGTTTATAATGAAGGAAAAGAGGACTATAGTGTAGTTTTTGCGCAGTTGACGAAGAGAGACGGTTCTTTTCTGGTGGCAAGAGAGCCAATGCCTGATTTCAAATGGGAAGATGTGCGTGGCAAGTACATCATCGGCGGAAGAAAGGGTGGTGTACCGGAAATGACCTTGGAATATGTGCTGAAGCAAAACGATATTATTCCCGGAGAAGATGTGCAAGTGGATACTTCGATACAGTTTGCGCTTATGGGAGGTGCTTTTCTTTCGGGCCTTGGCGATTTTGTAACCTTGTTTGAGCCGATTGCGTCCACTCTTGAAAGAGAAGGAACCGGGCACATAGTCGCGTCTATCGGCGCAGAAAGTGGTGAAATACCATACACCGCATATTATGCGAAAAAAAGCTATATTGAAAAGAATCCAGAAATTATACAGGCCTTTACAAACGCAGTCTATAAAGGGCAGCGATGGGTTGAGAACCATAGTGAAAATGAGGTTGCAGAAGCTTTGAAGGATGCCTTCCCTGACAATGATCAGCAATTGCTTGAAACGGTGGTGAAACGTTACAGGGAACAGGATGCCTGGAACAAGACACCTGTGATGAAGGAAGAAGCGTTGCTAAGGTTACAGGATGTCATGAAAGATGCGGGAGAACTAAAGGATATCGCACCATTTGAAAAGATTGTGAACAATACCTTCGCAGAAAAAGCGGTAAAATAATCATTAAGCCCGGCAAGATGTTTTTTAACTGTCTGCCGGGCTATATCGCTTGACATGGAAACTTGTCTGTATCGGTACGCAAAAAGTTATATTACCAAGAAAACAAGACCTTGTATGATTCCAATAAAGAAACCAAGAACTGCTCCCAAGTATTCGATGAATCGCAGCTCACGATTGACAACGCTGAGAACCATTTTTTCAAACGAAACCAAATCCAGAGCTTCAATTTTCTCTGCAACCATCGTCGAAACCGATAAATTTTGTGTGGCATGGGTGATCATGTTGCTGATCATATCATGAATATATCGATCACCATCCTTCGCCATGAAAGCCTCCAACTGCTTTTTAATGGTTTTATCTGTAAACCCATGAAGGAATGCAGGAAGCTTATCTTTCAGAATTTTCACCACATTTGTTACAATCGATTCCTTCAGGTGCTCTATGTCCTCATCCTGGACAAGACTACCCAGGATCTCTTCTGGTTTCAGCAGGTTATTCTCAATAATACTGCCTATGGATACCCCCAACTCTTTCTTTCTGGACGGTAATACCCCTTGAAGCTTCATTCCGAAAAGAAGCTTGACTGGTTTAAGTGGACGAAACAACAGCCTGATGGCAATAAGGTTTGTTATCCAGCCTATAAATCCGCCAATAAGCGCTAAAATCATAAGTTTTAAAAAAAACATAATTCCTCCGGTACTCCGTATTCACAATGAGTATTGCATAAACCGCAAGAAAACCATAGATTTTCCTGTGAAATAATTTAAGAGTATATCACAGTTTTATTAAAACGGCATTAGAATTTGATCAAATTTCCATGTTATGAATGCTTACCCTTTCCTTTCAGTTACAAAAAAGGTACAATAAACAGGAAGTATCAGACCAGAAGCATTCAGCCAGAAATATTCATGAAAACAGATTGTGAATCATGCAAAAAGGCGTGAGGCCCACACCGTACCTTTTATCAGAATAAAATGTAACACAGGATATTATTGTATAAATCTGAATGGGGAGAGCACAGAGCAAAATGAGCTACTACAAGTTTTCAGAGTATCTTGCCGGAACCTATGGCGAAAAAGTATATAAAATACCGATTAATCTTCCGTCAGGCTGTCCGAACCGGGATGGACTGATAGCCTTTGATGGTTGCATATTCTGTGGCGAGGAAGGAGCAGGATTTGAGAGCCTCTCTTCGGTCATGTCCGTGTCTGAACAACTTCAGAAAAATATTGGCTATATTTCAGAGAAGTATAATGCCAATAAATATATTGCTTATTTTCAGAATTACTCCAACACTTACCTTCCCCTGAATACTTTTCAAACATACCTGGAAGAGGCTTGTGTTGAAAATGTTGTTGCACTATATATTTCCACAAGGCCAGATTGCCTGAACAACCAATATTATGAAGTGATGGCTGAGGTTCGCGAAAAATATTCCGTTGACATCGTTGTGGAAATCGGTCTTCAAACAGTCAATTATCATACCATGAAACAATTGAACCGTGGCCACGGGCTTGCGGAGTTTATAGACAGTGTTATTAGGGCCCGAAATTATGCTATCGGTATCTGTGCCCATATGATAACCGATCTGCCGATGGATGATATCGATGATGTGAAGGAAGGTGCCAAAATACTTTCTGCACTGCATGTGGATCAGGTAAAATGTCATTCCCTGTACATTCTGAAGCAAACCAGGCTGGGACAGCTTTATCAGCAGGGGCATATCCAACCGCTCCCCATGGAAGAGTTTATTGAAAGAACCATCACTTTTTTGGAATACCTTTCTCCGGATATGGTCATACAACGTTTGATTGGAAGAGCACCTGAAGAAAGAAGCCTTTTTTGCAGCTGGAATACAAGCTGGTGGAGAATTGTTGAACAGATTGAAGAGGTTATGAAACGGGATCATCGGTACCAGGGCAGGCTGTTCCATTATCTGAATGGTGCGGTTTGTACCCGGTAAAACCAGGATAACCCCAAACGCTGAAACGCACCACACGGCTCCACCCGCAAAACAAGGCGCTTTCAGCGCATGCGTTTTGGCGCACTACTCGCACAAGCGCTCATTGAATTATAAGGAGTTGATCCATTGAAAGTAAACATCATTGGTGCTGGACTTGCTGGGTGTGAAGCAGCATGGCAGATAGCAAAGCGCGGTGGAAAAGTGGCTCTTTTCGAAATGAAGCCGATAAAAAAGACACCAGCACATCAACTGGACACTTTTGCAGAATTGGTATGCTCCAACTCTCTGCGCTCTAATCAATTGGAAAATGCAGTCGGTCTTTTGAAAGAAGAACTGCGAAGTATGGGATCGGTGGTCATGCAATGTGCCGACCAAAACGCCATACCTGCCGGTGGTGCTCTTGCTGTGGATAGGGAGAGGTTCTCTCTGTCTGTGACCGAAATGATACGAAATCATCCGAATATTGAGGTGTATGAAGAGGAAGTCACCAATATCGATCCGCAGAAAATCACCATCATTTCCACTGGGCCATTAACATCGGATGCATTGTCGGAAACGATTTCGGGCATCATCGGCGAAGCATCACTCTCCTTTTTTGATGCGGCAGCGCCTATTGTCAAAGCCGAAAGCATCAATATGGACATCGCGTTTTTTGCATCCCGGTACAACAAAGGAACCAGTGATTATATTAACTGTCCAATGAGCAGGGATGAGTATCTGTCTTTTTATGATGCACTTATACATGCTGAAACAGCGGAAATAAAAGATTTCGAAAAAAAGCATATTTTTGAAGGTTGTATGCCGGTGGAAGTTATGGCTGCGCGCGGGGTAGATACGCTGCTTTTCGGGCCGCTAAAGCCAGTTGGGCTGATAAATCCCCATAACGGTAAACAGCCTTATGCTGTTGTACAACTGCGGCAGGATAATCGTGAAGGAACCCTTTACAATCTTGTCGGTTTTCAAACCAATTTGAAATGGGGCGAGCAAAAGAGGGTTTTTTCGATGATTCCGGGTCTTGAAAATGCAGAGTTTGCACGGTATGGCGTCATGCATCGAAACACCTTTATCAACTCGCCAAAACTGTTGACTCCGTCTTACAGGTTCAAAAAACGGGATCATCTGTATTTTGCAGGCCAGATAACCGGGGTAGAGGGATATGTGGAATCAATTGCTTCCGGCCTGGTTGCAGGAATCAATGCATACAGGACAACGGCGGGGATGGAGGAGTTGGTATTTCCAGCAAGTACTGCTATTGGTGCATTGGCGCATTACATTTCAACATCATCGATGGGTAACTTCCAACCGATGAACATCAATTTCGGGATTATGGACACAAAGGATAGTCCAGTACATTCCAAGACGAACGTAGGAAAAAAGGTGACTGCACGGCAGAAGAAACAAGAGAAAAATCTGCAGATTGCGAATCGAGCATTGAAAATGATCCAATTACTGAAAGACAACTGATGCTTCGTTACGTATTTATACTTTGGAAGCATCCTCTAAAACCACTGCCTTGTCGTGTTTTTAGCCGTTTGCAGGCTAAAAGCACGATTTTGGCAGGGGATAAATCAATATTTCAGTATGGAATTGAAACCGATAATCATGATAGAATGAAATGTAATGCTAATTGGCTGATGGAAACAAACGGGGTGAATGAGAATGGAAAACAAAAACCGTTTTATAAGCGGTGTTTATCATGATTTATACGAGAAGAAACCTTCTTTGGATAAGATAATAAGCAGGAATAAACATAAGAACGCACCTCAACAGGAAGACGGACAATCAAATTCTGTGAATGCACTTGAGAAAGAACTCAATACATTAATGGATGATTTTTATCGGGAGGAAGGAATTCTCGGTTGCGATGAGGATGAAAAACCACCCTTCAAACCTGAGGAAGTCCGTGGCCAGATTGAAAAATTGATCGGCCTATCCAATATTAAAGAAGATATTGAAGCCCTGATGGATTTTGTTAAGATCCAAAAGCTTCGCCAACAGCATGGCCTGAGTGGCAGCAATCTGTCTTTGCATACAGCCTTTATAGGCAATCCCGGCACTGGTAAAACAACGGTAGCAAGGTTGATGGGAGAATATTTCAAATCATTGGGCGTGTTAAAAAAAGGGCATCTTGTTGAGGTTACACGCTCTGATCTGGTCGGCCAATACGTTGGTGTGACCGCTGCAAAAACCAATGATGTTATTGATAAAGCGTTGGATGGCATTTTGTTCATCGACGAGGCTTATGCACTGGCTGAAGGCGGTGAAAATGATTTTGGCAGGGAAGCCATCAATGTCCTGGTTGATCGTATGGATAAGGAACGCAATCGCCTTGCGGTGTTTTTTGCTGGTTATGAAGAAAACATGAAAAAATTCATTCAGTTTAATCCCGGGCTTGCTTCAAGGGTCACACGGAAATTCTATTTCAAGGACTATACAGGACCTGAATTGATGCAGATATTTCGCCTTCAGATGGAGAGAAGCCAATATACACTGGATGAGGCCGACGCGGATAAGCTGGAACAATATTTCACATACCTGTATGACATCCGGGATAATCAATTCGGCAATGGACGTGTTGTCCGCAATACGTTGGAACGTTTGATCAAATATCAATCGGATCGTCTTGCGGAAGAAGAGCATGTCACCGTGGATATGCTGAAAACGATTACACTGGAAGACATCGAGAAATCCGTTCCGCTAAAGGATATTCTGGTTACTTCTGACAAGCTTGAAACGGTTATGGATGAGCTGAATGAATATATTGGCCTGAAAAACATCAAGGATCACATCCGAAGTCTTGTGAATCTGATAAAAACAAACATGAAAAGAGAAGAGGCGGGCCTGCCTGTCAGACAGTTATCGTATCACGCCATATTCTGCGGTTCTCCAGGCACCGGAAAAACCTCTATTGCCAGAATATTGGGCAGGATTTATCAAGCACTTGGCGTCTTAAAAAAGGGCCATGTGATCGAAGTGGATCGCAGTGGTCTTGTTGCCGGTTTTGTGGGTCAAACTGAGGAAAAAACCAGCAAAATCATCGACGAGGCTATGGATGGCATTCTGTTCATTGATGAAGCCTATGCCCTTGCCGGTGGAATGAATGACTTTGGAAGAAATGCCATCGACACGATATTGAAAAGAATGGATCATGACCGTGATCGGTTGATTGTCATTGCCGCAGGATATACCAATAAAATGAATACCTTTATCCGTTCGAACCCTGGTCTTAAAGATCGCTTCAACTGGACTTTTGAGTATCATGACTATAATGCCACAGAGTTGATGGATATTTTTATGGTCTTTGCAAATAAGCAACAATATGTTTTGGATGCAGATGCAAAGACTGCACTCATGGTACATTTTCAGGCGGTTGTTAAGCTAAGGGACGGACATTTCGGAAACGGCCGTTATGTCAGAAACCTGTTCGAAAAAACCGTAATGGAACAATCCAACCGAATCGGAGCGAATATTGACAATATCCGACCGGAAGATCTGACTCTGATCACAGTGGAAGATGTCAGTCGTGCCCTATTGCTGCTATAGCAATAAAAAGCATGAGACATACACTTATTTAAGTGGCAGGTATTGTTGGCTTTTATCTTGAAGTAATCTGCGCAGAACATCAGCAGGTGACAAATTTAAGTGACCTGTGTTGTTGGCTGTTATCGATTGAGGTCAATGATTGAAGCGCCCTGCAGCCGATTGGCAAAAATCATTTACGGGTTCCATTAACAGTATGGGAATAATGTTCAATAATACCATTTCTATGTTTAATTAAAACATAGAAATGTTTTTTATCTTTTTAATCTTGTATACAAAAAACATATGCGTTATAATTGATGTGGTTTAAAAGGCTTGAAATAGGCTTATTACAAGGTTTTATAACCAGGTGATAATTAATTATCATGCCTAAAAAGCAAAACATATGTGAAAGATATAAATGTGCAAAGGAAGGGAACTTGTATATGAGTAAGTTTTTGGACCGCATATCCGAACGTGCAAAGGCAGACAAAAAAACAATTGTATTACCGGAGGCTACAGATATTCGCGTTGTTTCGGCAGCGTCCATGATTCAACAAAGGGGCATTGCAAATGTGGTTTTGGTCGGAGACAGAGACCAAATTATGGATCTGGCTGGGGACCTCGACCTTACTGGTGTTATCATCGTGAAGCCGGATTCCTCCGATAAATTGGAAGAGTATGCGAACGCATTTTATGAAATGCGCAAGCACAAAGGAATGACACCTGAAAAAGCACGTGATACCATAATAAACCCTCTTTATTGGGGTGTAATGATGGTTAAAAAGGGAGAAGCCTATGGCATGGTAGCAGGTGCCGTCTATTCAACGGCAAATACCTTAAGGCCTGCATTACAGATTTTGAAAACAGCACCGGGCACAAAGCTGGTGTCAGCATTCTTCATTATGGCGGTCCCCGACTGCGAGTATGGTGAGAAAGGTGTTTTCCTGTATGCAGACAGTGGTCTGGTGGAAAATCCCAATGCGGATGAGCTTTCAGAAATTGCCCTTTCTTCGGCAAAATCCTTCAAGAAACTTGTAGAAGCAGAACCGAAGGTTGCGATGCTGTCCTACTCAAGCTATGGCAGCGCAAAAAGTAATCTAACCGAGAAGGTGGTCGAGGCAACGCGTCTGGCAAAAGAAAAGGCTCCTGACCTCCTGCTGGATGGTGAATTACAAGTAGATGCAGCGATTATTCCTGGTGTTGCGAAATCAAAAGCACCTGAAAGCCCGTTGGAAGGAATGGCTAACACATTGGTGTTCCCAGATCTGAACAGCGGAAATATCGCATATAAGTTAACACAACGCCTTGCAAAAGCCGAGGCATATGGTCCTATTACCCAAGGTATTGCAAAACCGGTTAACGATTTGTCCCGTGGTTGTACGGCAGAGGATATTGTCGGTGTTACAGCGATCACCTGTGTTCAGGCACAAGATTAATAATAATTTCAAAGATTTTGCAGATAAATATAGTGCAGCATAAACAAATGGGTGTTTATATTCATGAAAGTACTTGTTATCAATACAGGAAGTTCATCTCTTAAATACCAGCTGTTCGATATGAAGGCTGGTAAGGTCCTGGCAAAGGGTTTGTGTGATAGAATAGGGCTTGGTCATTCATTTGTCAAACAATCCAACGATAACGGCAATAATTTCCAAAAAGAGATGGATCTGAAAGATCATCATGATGCCATAAAAGAAGTCATTCAAATGTTAACCGACGAAGAATACGGTGTCATTCAAAACATGTCTGAGATTACATCGGTAGGTCACCGTGTAGTTCATGGTGGTGAGAAGTTCTACGAATCTGCCTTGATCAATGATGAAGTGCTTAATACCATAAAGGAGAGTATTGATCTCGCACCTTTACACAACGGTCCAAACCTGATAGGCATTCAGGCCTGTAAGAAGCTCTTGCCTGATGTTCCTATGGTTGCAGTGTTCGATACTGCATTTCACCAGACGATGCCGAAGAGGTCATATATTTATGCACTTCCGTATAGCCTGTATGAAGAAAAAGGAATCCGCAGATATGGTTTCCACGGAACCTCTCATAAATATGTTTCCGAACGGGCGGCCATTCTTTTGAATAAACCGTATGACACACTGAAGATTGTAACCTGTCATCTTGGAAACGGTTCGAGCATCTGTGCCGTGCGCAATGGCATCGCCATCGACACCAGCATGGGATACACGCCGTTGGATGGTGTACCAATGGGAACCCGCTGTGGTTCCATCGATCCAGCCATTGTTACAGGTCTAATCGAACATGATAATTACGATGCAGCAATGCTGAATGATTTGTTGAATAAGCAATCGGGTGTGTTTGGCATTTCAGGCATCAGCAGTGATTTTAGAGATTTGGACGAAGCATCTAAAAAAGGAAATGAGCGGGCAGAGCTGGCGCTGGAAGTATTCTCTTACAGCGTGAAGAAATATATCGGTTCATATGCCGCTGCCATGGGTGGTATCGATGCACTTGTATTCACAGCAGGAATCGGTGAGAATAACAGCGCTATCCGGAAAAGCATATTGGACGGTCTTGAATTTCTTGGAATTGAAGTTGATGAAGAGAAGAACAATCTTCGCGGTAAAGAGTTGGATATCAGTAAGCCCGGTGCCAGGGTAAGGACCCTTGTCATACCCACAAATGAAGAACTTGCAATTGCAAAGGAAACTGTGAAAATTTTGAAGAAATAATTCAATTGATAACTTATATATCTTATGCCGCTCCATAACCGATCCACCTTTGTGGGTTGTTCGTGGTGCGGCATGTTTTTATGTTGCTTCATTTGAGCCGTACGAAAAACTTGAAAGTATGTCACAAGGGCATCTTACGGATCGTTTTTATGCACGGGAGAGACATAGAGCAGGAAAAATATATAGCAAACGGTTAAGTTTTTCGGATGGCAGGTACTAGAAACTGCAATTGACAAATACTTAAACTGCATGGTACATTTGATAAAGCGAAATAGAAGAAAACATTCGTTATTCATGGCGTGAGCAGAGTTAAGAAGGCGTTCGATGCGCAGCAGGTAAGGAATTGTTAAATGGACAAATTGCACACGGCTTATGATATCGAATAAGATAAGTATGGGAGTCAACCGGAAGGAATTTCGGATACTGTATCGGGGGGTTAACCATGAAGGTTTGTAAATTCGGCGGTTCATCACTGGCTACGGCAGAACAGGTTATGAAAGTTTGTGCTATCATCACATCTGATCCAGCTCGTCAGCTGGTCGTTGTTTCTGCTCCAGGGAAAGAAAATGATTCAGACACAAAAGTAACGGATATGCTGATAAACCTGGCTGAAACCTTTCTTCGGGAAGGAGAATGCGAAAAGGAACTGATGGCGGTAGTTGGCAGATATGAGCGAATTGCCGAAGGGCTTGGCCTTGGAAATGAAATTATTCGGGATATCGAAAATAATCTAAGAACCAGAATATCTCTGGGCTTTGACAATAGTGAGAAATTTGTGGACCGGATGAAGGCAGCCGGTGAAGACAACAGTGCCAGGCTTGTTGCGAAATACCTAAAAAGCAAAGGATACAACGCAAAATATATAAACCCGAGGGAGGCGGGGCTTTTCTTAAGCGATGAATATGGAAATGCAAGAGTGCTTCCACAATCGTTCAAGAATCTGTCCCAATTGAAAAACAGAGAGGAAATCATGATCTTCCCCGGTTTCTTTGGATATTCTCTTACAGGAGAAGTCGTTACCTTCCCGCGCGGAGGTTCGGATATTACCGGTTCCATCCTCGCGGCATCCATAGAAGCCGAAGTCTATGAGAACTTTACAGATGTGGATTCGGTATATGCAGCGAACCCCAAGCTTGTTAAAAATCCAAAGGCGATTTCGGAATTGACCTATCGTGAAATGCGGGAGCTTGCTTATGCCGGTTTTTCAGTGTTGCATGAAGAAACGCTGTCACCGGTGTTTAAAAAAGGTATCCCGGTGAATATTCGAAACACGAATAACCCAATAGCGCCTGGAACCATGATCGTCACAACCCGGGAGGTTAAAAACGGGCCTGTTGCAGGAATTGCAGGTGCAGGAGGCTTTATGTCGATCAATATCCACAAGTATATGATGAACCGTGAAATTGGATTTGGGAGAAAGGTTCTTAGAATTCTCGAGGAGGAATCCATTCCGTTCGAACATATTCCTTCCGGCATCGATGATATCTCGGTTATCGTCCGGAAAAAATTACTTGATGAGGATAAGAAGTCCCGAATCATGGAGCGTATTGCCCATGATCTTCAGGTGGACAGCATTACCATAGGTTATAACCTTGCTCTGGTCATGGTGGTGGGCGAAGGCATGCTGCGTTCAATTGGTGTTGCAAGCCGTGCAACCACTGCGCTGGCCAAAGGAGGCGTAAATATCCAGATGATCAACCAAGGTTCATCCGAAGTCAGCATCATGTTTGGAATCGACGAGTCGGACCTTGACAATGCGATCATATCGCTGTACAACGAATTCTTTTAAGCCCTGCTGTAGCTAAGAAAAACTTCTGTTTCGTAAAAACAGTAGTAACCATTGACAGTATGGCACAAATGTGCATATAATAATAAAAACCCATTGGAGGATCAAAATCATGGAAATCCTCAGAAACATTGCACCGT
>JAAYKJ010000225.1 GCA_012522505.1 Clostridiaceae bacterium | reverse complement strand
CGTTTTTACAATGCAAAACACGCCTTCGGCGCTTTAGGGATATGGGAATCATATTCCACAAGTATACATTAATTATTGTGCAAGGCTTTTGAAATAGATTCAAAAACCTTGCACAATCTTTCAACTTAATCCATTACTAAGGATGGGGCAACATACACTCTCGCTTTCATTTCATTATCCAAAAGATATAACCCCTTGGAATCATTGGCAAACAGCTCATATTTCCTAATGTTGTCCTCTGCATTCTTTTCCTCTTCACCCTGCTCCTGAATAAACCAGTCAAGGAATTTAATCGTCCGATAGTCTTTAATTCCTTCTGCTGCTTCGTAAATTTTGTTAATTAAATCGGTTACATATCGTTCATGCTCCAGTGCTTTTGTCAAAGGCTCCTTGAAATCACTGTATTTTTCATCCGGTGCATCTATCGGTGTAAAAACAACAGCTTCACCGTTATTCAATAAATACTGCCTGATTAGCATGGCATGAGACTGTTCCTCTTGCGCTTGAACATAAAACCAGTTTTCAAACCCATTCAAACCCTGGTCTGCGTAATAATTTGCCATATCCAGATACAGATACCCTGAATATAATTCTTTGTTGATTTGCTCATTTAAGAGTTTTGTTATCTTCTCGTTTAACATCTTATCCGTCCTTTCATGTTTAATTTTTGCAAAACTTTATGATACCCTATAAAGGGCAGGTTCACTCTTCTAATGTAGTCTCTACATACTTCCCTCCACCAGTAAAGTATCCTGCGATCCGTAATATAAGCTAAGCTGAACGATGTGCCTAAGCAAGAAATTACGGATTGTGTGTTAGGGAATGTGGAGCAATACTGCTTAGTCGCCATACATCATATATACCCTTATACAGAGCAAAAATACCAATAACCAATCGAATAAACATATTCACTTTCCACAAGGCCACATGAGGCAGACGGTGCCATCTGCCATGCTAGCCCATGTCTGGGCAGCAAATATGTTTTAGACAGAGGTTTTTTTTACATCATTCGTACGAAGAATGCCAGCGTTGGATTTATACGTGATACACAAAAGATTAATGTAATTATCTCCCGGCTTGGTTTTTTTATTATTGTAGAAACGGATTCTGTGGCTTCTTTACAAGAAATTCTTTTGACTTGCCGACAAAGAAATGTTGTGGAAAAGCATTTGATAACATGAAAATGATTTTGATATGAAACGTCTTTAATGTCACAGTGATAAAACAATGGAAGGAAATGCGCAATTTTTTTCGCAACTTTCTGGACATAGCAAAACCCGCCTGGTATTGCGCCAAGCGGGTTTCCATGTGGCAAATCTAACGCTACTTGATACAATGCACCATGTTTTTGGCGCGTGGTGCATTATTTTTGGTAACGGTTTTCTGCATAGCGCCCCCAAGGACAATGGGGACAGAAAGGACAAAATAATAATTTATAAAATTATCAGAAGTATCTACTTCGCACTTTATCGATGGTTTTTAAATATAAAACAGCTAATACTTATCATAGTCTATTGCCGCATTTGCCACAAAAGCGCGCGCCGGAAACAACACCGGATCCACATTTCATGCAGAACTTTACCTGTGTGGCGGTTTGGTATATCAGCGGCAAATCTTCATTTGGTGCGCCATTGGACAGAAACAGCCAGTCGATGTCCTCGCCGTCCTCGCATAAGCCGATGGATCCGGCGGGCGAAACTATATAAAAGCTGTCCTCATCGATGG
>JAAYKJ010000224.1 GCA_012522505.1 Clostridiaceae bacterium | reverse complement strand
CTGCATTAGAAGACTGACCAATTCCATTTCCTTTTCACTAAGGATGTTTTTTGATCTTTTCATTGGGATAACCTCCATTCATTTATGTGGAGATTATTACCATTTACACGGATGATTATTCAGTCTCCATACTTGTTAGTTTTTTGAAGGCTATTGGCCGTCCGGATTTAGTAGCTCCATGGCTTGCACAAGACAGCACTGTCATGTTATGTGTTTGTATTCCTCTTATTTGGCAGTATGTAGGTTTTCATCTTGTCATTATGCTTTCTGCCATGACCTCCATCGATAGAGACATTTACCACATGGCTGAAATAGATGGTGCCAGTGGCATTCAAAAAGCTTTATTTATAACCCTGCCGATGATAAAAAGCACTATATTTATTTGTGTTTTACTTTGCATATCGGCGAATATGAAGGTGTTTGACCACATCATGGCTTTGACTAACGGCGGACCAGGTTACTCTTCCAATGTTCTGGCCTTGTATGCATATAAAGTCTCGTTCTCGCAGATGAATATGGGTTATGGCAGCACGATATCTGTTGCTATTCTGTTCGTGACAGTACTTATATTCGGTATAACAAACGGTATTACCAGTATTTTTAGAAGGAAGGATTAATGTTATGAAAGCGACGAATAATAAACCAAAAGCTTTATCTGCTTTTGCCACGATCATACTTAATCTGATTCCGGCGGTTTATGCAGTAACATGCATTATTCCCGTAGTATGGATATTTTACTCTACATTCAAAACCATGCCAGAGTTTGCAGCGAATGTATTGGCTTTACCAAAATCATTCCTTAACACTGCCAATTATGATTATGTATTGACAAGAGTTCCAATATTGCAATCAATGTTTAACACCGTTCGCATAACTTTTTTTGTCTTGTTTTTTGTTATTTTGCTTGCATTCATTAATGGATATTTTCTTGCACGGTTTAAATTCACCTTCAGGAAATTTATTGCTGGCCTTTATACTTGCGGCCTTTTTATTCCAATCCATGCAATTCTGGTTCCAACCTATATTATATTTTCAGCGCTGAAAATTAACAACAATTGGTATTCCACGATATTACCTGTTGTTTGTATGGAATTGACGACCATGACGTTTCTGGTGATGGGATATATGGCAACAGTTCCACGGGAATTGGAAGAAGCGGCATATATTGATGGGAGTACGTTTACAAGAACACTGTTTACGATTATACTTCCCGTTGTAAAACCTGTTTTGGTGACCTGTGGCATCATTGTATTCTTTCATACATGGAATGAATTCGCTTTTTCTCTTATCCTTTTCGATAAGGAAAGCTTATACACTTTACCCCTTGCCTTAATGCGGTTCAAGGGTGATTATGTAACAGATTACCCCCGCATAATGACATCGATGTTTGTCTCCATTGTTCCTGCTTTACTGATTTATACTTTGTTTTCCAAACAGATCATTAAAGGAATGATGACAGGGGCAATCAAGGGTTAACATGTTTCATAAAATGAATCCATCAAAGAAGCATCAGATATTTCTGGTGCTTTTCCACACCCTCCTTGTTACTGTTCAGAGGTATCTGATGAGAGATAGATGTGCAACAATAGGAAACATTAGCGTAATGCAGCTTAGAGATGTATAGTCTGAGCGAGGAAATGCAAGCCGACTGTTTGAACAAAAATGCAACAAAGTAATATTTTAAAAGCATTTTTGTGAGTTTCGGCTTGATAGTGCTTTTGCTTTGCAAAATGCACTACATTAATGTTGCGTCTTTTAACGCTCTGCGTTAAAAACGCTTGAGCTGAACTATACAGCTCTTGCAAATG
>JAAYKJ010000223.1 GCA_012522505.1 Clostridiaceae bacterium | reverse complement strand
GCTATTGCAGGTACGGCGAAAGCGGATTTACATTTACGAATGCCTGATTACGACAAATTTGCCGACAGCCTGATCGATATTTTTCTGAGTATAAAGCCAACACTGAACCTGATGGATGCCATAGAAGGCATGGAAGGCTATGGCCCTACAAATGGAAATCCCAAACATATTGGATTATTGCTTGCGTCAGTAGACGGTTTTGCATTGGATGATACAGCATTGAAAATAATCCAATTGAATGCTCATAATGTACCAGTGATGGTCTGCGCCAAGAGTAGAGGGCTATTGGATGAAGAAGTAACGCTATGCGGAGTTCAATTGGAAAATGTTCTGGTGAAGGATTATGACATACCCATATTGAACGAAGTCAAACGGCGTGGCAGGTTTAATCGCGGGTTGCTAAAACTGGTGAAGCAATGGATGCGACCCAAACCTCAAATCCAAAGTGGATTGTGTATTCATTGCGGTAGTTGTGCTCAAAATTGTCCCCCCGACGTAATTACTTTTGAAAAGGGTAAAACTCCTGTTATTGATTATGAAAACTGTATTCGATGCTTCTGTTGTCTTGAATTGTGCGCACATAATGCAATCACAGTACACCGTAGTTTGCTTTCAAGAATGATGATGAATAAGAAAATTGCCGGATTGAAGTGAACTGCTGCTCTGTGATCATTGCTAACGGTAAAAACATGAGAGTGTACGATCTTGCCTGGAAAAGGCGATTATGTATCAATAAAAAGGCGAAAGATGACGATATAGTATAGGGTGTATTGGATATTTCCAAGGGATATCCTCTCAGAAATAAAACCTATAGGAGAGTCTTATGAATGTAGAATATATTAACCCATTTATTGAAGCTAGTCAGCAGGTTTTTAAAATGATGACGGGAATAATGCCAAGTCTTGGTAAGGTACATCTAAAAACTTCACCATATTCAGGAGATTCTATAGCAGTTATCGTTGGGATAACCGGAAAAATACGCGGGCAGGTGATCATTTCATTAAGTAATCATACTGCAAAATCAGTAGCGTCCATTATGATGGGAGGCATACCTATTGAAGTGATGGACGAAATCTCAAATAGTGCCATATCAGAATTAGGAAACATGATCATGGGTAATACAGCTACTATTTTGGCCGCTAAAGGTGTTGGTATTGATATTACACCACCGTCACTACTATCTGGTGAAAAAATCAAGATATCATCCTCCAGCATGAGAACAATCTGCGTTCCGCTTGATTTGGGTGAAGAAAGAAAAGTTGATATAGATATTTCCCTTGAGATATAATAACTGAGGGATTGGCAGGAGTTTGAGTATGCAATTGAATATAGTTCTGGTAGAACCTGAAATCCCACAGAATACCGGGAATATTGCACGAACATGTGCAGCAACCGGCGCCAGGTTGCATCTGGTGAAACCTTTAGGGTTTTCTGTAGAAGACAGATACTTGAAACGGGCGGGTTTAGATTACTGGAACGATGTAGAAGTTATATATCACGATAGTTTTTATATCCTGAAAAGCCTCTATAAGGAAGCCCCGTTTTACTATGTATCAACAAAGGCGGAGCATGTTTATTCCGACATTTCTTTTCCAGATCAGTGTTTTCTTGTTTTCGGCAAAGAGACAAAGGGTCTGCCTGAGGACTTGTTGCGTGAAAATCATAAAACCTGCATTCGTATTCCAATGCTATCAACAATTCGATCATTGAACCTCGCTAATTCAGTTTCGATTGTCACTTATGAATTCTTCCGCCAAAAAGGGTTCCGTGATTTTCAGCTTTATGGCTCAATCGATTAAACGCTCTTCACCGCCCCAACCCCACGGGTTCGAAAAGGATAGGCTCAAGTATATAGGGGGAGAACAGTTACGTTTAGATAACTACTGGGAGTGGTATTAACGGTATAGGTTCAAATTTCACCGGATCAGTGGTAAGATAGTATATATCAACAATAAACGACCATTATATTTCTGTGGCATATTTTAAATTTGTGTAAAAGGCGTGAAACGTTGAACTTGAAAAATTTTGGCCGATGCTACAAAAAATATGTTGATTACGAAAGAAGTTTGAATATAGATGAGTCCTTCTGAATTCGGAGGACTTTGAAACCAGTTGGGAGGAATAGGAGATGAAGCACAAGCGAATTGGTGTTTTAACCAGTGGTGGTGATTGCCCGGGCTTGAATTCGGCAATTCGTGCCGTAACCAAATCAGCGATCAACAACTACGGATTTGAAGTAATTGGCTTCAGAGACGGGTATCGTGGTCTGGTGGAAAACAGATTTAAAAAAATGGAGTTATCCGATGTATCCGGAATATTAGATAAGGGCGGTACAATCCTGGGAACAACAAACAGATATAACCCATTCAGTGTACAGGTTGACAAGGATGGCAGCAAGGTTGTGCGGGATATGAGCGACAGAGTCAAGGATACCCTGCTGATGCATGATATCAATTGTCTTGCGGTGATCGGTGGGGACACGACCATCCGCTATGCGGATTTGCTCTCAAAGGAAGGGGTGCCTGTTGTTGCCATACCAAAGGCGATTGAAAATGATATATACGGAACCGATATTTCCTTTGGATTCATGACTGCTGTAAACACTGCCACTCAGGCGATCGACAAACTGCACTCCACTGCGGAGGCACATCACCGGATCATGATACTTGAAGTAATGGGCAGAGCATCAGGATGGGTGGCACTGGAATCCGGTATAGCCGGTGGGGCGGATGTGATACTGGTACCTGAAATACCCTATGACATCAACAAGGTGGCCAAGGCAATTCTGGAACGAAGAAATGCCGGAAAGGGCTTCAGTATCGTTGTTGCTGCTGAAGGAGCCAGGCCAATGGGAAGTCAAAAAGATGCAAATTCTAAAATGGATGAATTTACATTTCAAGGGGGAACAAGTAGTTTACTCGCAAAAGAACTGGAAAAACTGACATCGATAGAAACACGCATTACTATTTTAGGATATCTACAAAGGGGAGGGGATCCATCTCCTTATGACAGAATTCTCGCAACACGTTTTGGAGCAGTTGCTGTTAATTTGATTGAAAACGGTGATATTAATAAAATGGTATGTGTTGACCATCATGCTGTAAAATCAATTTCTTTAAGCGAGATATCTGGTAAAACCAAGCCGGTTCCAACTGATGGTGAGTACATATCTATAGCCAGGGATATGGGCGTTAGTTTTGGCGATTAAGACAGTTCATTTGTTAACATTACGAAAGCAACATTGAGGAGTACATTTTTATGCAGTGGAAAGAAATAGAATTATCCGATATTGAGATTTTTCAGAAAGCATTCGACAATATTGATTCACAGGCTTCTGAAATGACTTTTGCCAACATGTTTATGTGGAGAAGCAACTATAATACCCGATTTAGCATCATTAACGATATGCTTTGCATGATATCCAATTCAAGAGCATATAAACCCTTTGCCTTTACCCCGATTCCTTTAGACTCATTTAAGCCTGAAGCGTTCACCGATACAGTATACGCTCTGAAGCATTATTTTGAAAGCCAGGGATGGGATCTTTTTTTCGGGCGTGTGGAAGAGCGTATGGCGGATTTATTCAAAAAGCACCTTGACATAAAGGTGCGTGTTAAAAAAAATGAAGCCGTTTCAGATTATGTTTATCGAACAGAGAGACTTATGACGCTCTCAGGTAAAAAGCTGAGCTCAAAACGCAACCACATTAACCGTTTCATGCGCGAATACGGTGACTTTGAATATGTTGAAATAAGCAGAGAAACAGTTCCCGAATGTAAAAGGATTTTCGAAGAATGGTGTGAAAAAAATGATGCCTGCGAATGTGAATATCCTGAAGAATGTGAAAAATGGGCATGCTCACAGTTGCTGTACAACTGGCATAGCCTCCCCGGTTTAAAAGGTGCGCTAATAAAAGTAAACGGACGCTTTGAAGCCTTTACAATCGGTGAAATGGTCAATCACAATACAGCGGTGATTCATATCGAAAAAGGGAATACCGATGTTCATGGTATCTATACGGTCATAAACAAGGAGTTTGTGACCTGAGCCTTTCCCGAAACAAAATATATAAACCGTGAGGAAGACATGGGAAAAGAAGGGCTGCGCAAAGCGAAAAGCTCCTACCATCCATCAGGTTTTGTTTATAAATATAACATTTATCCTGAATTTAAGTAAAGGAATATGAATATTCTGTACACCTTTTTTGTTGACAGGGAATGGTCTTTTTTATAGTATATAGTGGGATAAAGAAGCATAGTAGTTGTATTTGCTTTTCTGTTATTCCACAAAACGCAAGTTCATCAAGATTCAAGCACATCATTTCACCTGCAGACTAGAGTGTATAGAAGAATGGGAGATAGATGATGAATAACGGTCCAAAAGTTGCTATTGTTATGGGAAGTGATTCCGATTACCCGATATTGGAAAGCTGTATTCAATTATTGAAGGGATTCGGTGTTGAAACAACGATTATGGTATGTTCTGCCCACAGGACACCCGAAAAAGCATGTCAATTCGCAAAAGAAGCGGAACAAAGGGGTTTCGATGCTATTATCGCAGCTGCCGGGAAAGCTGCACACCTGCCGGGTGTTTTGGCGGCGTATTCGGTTCTGCCAGTTATCGGACTTCCGATTAAGTCGTCCACTTTGGATGGGTTGGATGCCCTGTTGTCTATTGTACAAATGCCGCCCGGTGTTCCGGTAGCCACGGTGGCAATTAACGGAAGTGAAAATGCCGCCCTTTTGGCGATACAGATTCTTGGTGGCAAATATCCCGAATTCAGGGATAAAATGGCTGCGTATAAAGAAAAAATGAAGCAATCGATCGAGGACAAAGACAAGCGTTTACAAGATAAGCTCAATGGGTTGAAATATGTCTAACTCCATTGGCAAGCGGATATTATCAGGGTTCTCATATCCTGGCTGGAGGGTTATATATGGCAAACTACAAGGACGCGGGTGTGGATGTAGAGGCAGGCTATAAAGCAGTCGAACTGATGAAAAAGCATATTCAAAAAACGATGCGATCTGAGGTGCTTACAGGGATTGGCGGTTTTGGAGGCCTGTTTTCCCTTGAGGGAATTTCCATGCGGAAACCAGTTTTGGTTTCGGGAACCGATGGGGTTGGAACAAAGCTTAAGCTGGCGTTCCTTTTAGACAGGCATGATACGGTGGGGATTGACTGTGTGGCGATGTGCGTAAACGACATTATCTGTAGCGGCGCACAGCCATTATTTTTCTTGGACTATATTGCAACAGGGAAAAACTACCCAGAAAAGATTGAAAGTCTTGTGAAGGGTGTTGCAGAGGGATGTCAAATGGCAGGCTGTGCGCTGATTGGTGGAGAGACGGCCGAAATGCCAGGCTTCTATCCTGAGGATGAATATGATTTGGCAGGGTTTGCGGTAGGTATCGTAGATAGAGATCAGATCATTGATGGCAGCAAAATAAAGCACAATGACAAATTGATCGGAATTGCTTCATCAGGTGTTCACAGCAATGGATTTTCCTTGGTAAGAAAGCTGATTCCGATGGACAGAGAAGCCCTCACAAAGTGGCATGATGATTTAAATGGCTGCCCTGGAGATGTCCTGCTGAAGCCAACGAAAATATATGTAAAAACTATTCTAAGCTTAATGGAAAAGTTCGAACTGAAAGGGATAGCCCATATCACCGGGGGTGGTTTTATTGAAAACCTTCCCAGAATTGTCCCTGAAGGTTTTCAAATCACGATACATAAGGGAACATGGCCAGTTCTTCCTATATTTACAATGCTTCAAAGTCTGGGCGGGATTTCTGAGAATGACATGTACAATACCTTCAACATGGGAATTGGTATGGTTTTAGCAGTAGATCCGGTAGAGGCAGACAGCGTTGTTGCAGCTCTGCGTGAATTGGGAGAAGAAGCCTGGTGTATTGGAGAAATACAAAAAGGTGAGGGTTGTATAAGGATATGCTGAGAATTGGTGTCATGGTATCCGGCGGAGGAACAAATCTACAAGCCATTCTGGACAGAATTGATGACGGTACCTTGAAAAATTGTGAAGTTGTAACGGTTGTTGCCAGCCGTGAAGGTGTATATGCCCTTGAGCGGGCAAAAAAAAGGGGAATCCCTGCGGTTGTTATTTCCCGTAAAAGCTTTGATACCATCGAGGAGTACGATAGTGTGCTGATTGCTCACATGAAGAAGTTCAATGTTGGGCTTGTAGTTCTGGCAGGTTTTTTAAGCCTCCTTGGAGAAGATTTTGTTAAGGCCTGGAAAAATGCCATAATCAATATTCATCCTTCTTTAATTCCTTCTTTTTGCGGAAAGGGCTTCTATGGCATCAAGCCCCACCAGAAAGCGCTGGAATATGGTGTAAAGGTTACTGGTGCCACGGTACATTTTGTTGAACCTGAATATGATTCGGGGCCTATTATTCTGCAAAAGGCTGTTGAAGTCCATCAGGACGATACACCCGAGACTCTTCAAAAAAGGGTAATGGAACAAGGAGAATGGGTGATTCTATCTGAAGCAATCCGATTATTTTCACAGGGAAGGCTGTCGTTGAACGGAAGAAAAGTCCTCATTAGCGAGGGGAATAATACCATTACCAATGAAGAAAAATCGGACAGATGTGCAGGTTTGCGTGGAGATATTTGCTAAACAAGCAGCCCAATAAAAGGAGCGGGATTCACTAGTAAGCAAATGTGTTTTGGGAGGAAGATGAATGAACATACTCGTTGTTGGCTCAGGAGGCCGGGAGCATGCGATTGTATGGAAGCTTGCTCAAAGCCCCAAAGTGAAAAAAATATATTGTGCCCCGGGAAACGGTGGAATTAGCGATATTGCCGAATGTCTTCCGATAAACGCACTGGACATTGAGGGCATGGTGAATGCTGCAAAGGAGAAAAAAATTGATCTGGTCATCGTAGCTCCAGATGATCCATTGGCAAAAGGCATGGTAAATGCCATGACAGATGCCGGGATTCGTGCATTTGGACCGACGAAGGAAGCAGCGTTGATAGAAGCCAGCAAGGCTTTTTCAAAAGAACTGATGAGAAAATATGGTATTCCAACAGCGGAGTACGGATTGTTTGACGACAGCAGAGAGGCTTTTCAATATCTGAAGAGCCACAAATATCCTCTGGTCGTGAAGGCTGATGGGCTTGCTCTGGGTAAGGGGGTTCTCATCTGCCAAAACCAGCAGGAGGCAGAGGCCGCTGTTATTAGTATCATGGAAGAAAAGAAGTTTGGTGATTCAGGTAACAAGATCGTTATTGAAGAGTTTATTACCGGTCCCGAAGTTTCCATTCTGGCCTTTACCGATGGAAAAACCATCATACCAATGGTCAGCTCACAAGATCATAAACGAGCCCTGGACGGTGATAAAGGTCTGAACACCGGTGGTATGGGCACCTTTTCACCAAGCCGCGTGTATACGCCAGAAATCGCTGAATTGTGCATGCAGAAAATATTCCTGCCCACGATCCAGGCTATGAACAATGAAGGCCGCCCCTTTAAGGGAGTATTATACTTTGGGCTGATGCTCACAGAAAGCGGTCCTGTACTTCTGGAATATAATGCACGCTTTGGTGATCCGGAAACACAGGTCATTCTGCCACGCTTGAAAACCGATCTGCTGGAAATTTTTGAAGCAGTTATCGATGAGGAATTGGAAAAAGTTCAGTTAGCGTGGAACGATAATGCCTGCGTTTGTGTCGTTATGGCATCGGGAGGTTACCCCGAAAGATATAGCAAGGGCCATGTGATTGAAGGTCTTGATACGATCTCGGATGCAATTGTTTTCCACGCAGGAACCAAGAAAGAAAACGGCTGCTATTATACAAATGGCGGAAGGGTTCTTGGTGTGACCGCTATGGCGGAAACTATTGAAAAAGCCAGAGAAAGAGCGTATCATGCTGTTTCATGTATTCATTTCCAGGATGCACATTTCAGAAGAGACATTGGAATCAAGAGTTTTGATCAGCCGTAGCTCGTTTACTCTTTCTGTGAGAACTTCGCCTCAAGCTCTTCAATATTTGCAGTCACCAGATTTGTCCGGATCATAACAAGTACTGCATCCTGCTTCTGAACGGCGCTTCTCAAATCATTGAGTGAGATTTCCAGCATGCTGATCATTTCGGCATGACCATCTTCCACGCTGCTTTTTACCCTTGCGAACTCCGGTGGCAACTGGTTGGATAATTCCTGTGCCTTATCCCATTGATTATGGCGAACTGAAAAATGAATACCTGTAACCATGCTTGTAATGCGCTGCATTTCGGGTGGCTTTTTTGTTTTGTAGTAGCTTGAGAAGTCAGCCAAGGCTTGATACATCTCATAGGCCGAGAATTGCGCATTCTTGATATCTTTATCCTTAACCGATACAGATAGAGTCTCAAGGGCAGCGTTAAAGTCTTCACACAGAGCTTCGGTTATTCCTTTTTCCAATAGTTGCGGTTGAAGGTTGTTCCAAGTGAAATACATGCCATCAGTTAATACCCTTATCATTTTCCAATTCTCCTCATTCCATTGAGCGATACCAAAAAGGCTGTCTTCAAACTGGAAGCTTTTTTCTTCCTTACCGGACGCAGGAGGTTTTTTAGCATCCTGTCCTTCGCCGGAATTCTCTTCCTGCGCACTTTCAGACTTTTTATCACCTTCTTCGCCGGTATCAGCACTGTCTTCACCACCGTTGTTGGATTCTGATTTCTTTTCCTGTTCGGTGCTTTCTTTACCTGACTCGGCCTTCTTTTCCTGTTCACCACCGCTGTTTTTTTCCTGCCCATCATCCGCTTTTTTATCCTGATTGCCTGTTTCTTCACCGTCATTTTTTTCAGAGTGTTTTTTTTCTTGGTTTTGTTCGGTTTTATCCGAACCTGTTGTAACTTGCTCTGGTTTTTCTGCAAGTTTCGTGGCCAACATCTGTATCTGTTCATTTTTCAGTTGCTCTATTCTGTCACGGCTATCAAACATAGGGCCGCCCAAAAGCGTAATGATCTGCTCAAGTTCAGCAGTGGCTTTTTCCATCGTATTTGGTACCTGTTCTGCCTCCTCTTGTGTGGACTTTTCTTTATCAGGGCACCCTGACAGAATCGGCCATATTAAAAATATTAGCAGGAATATAAGGCCTTTTTTCATCATTTCATTCACTCCGCAACTTTTTTCTTGCTTTTATTGTCCGCTCCTGAAACAGATCTTATTCAGAAGGAAAGTCCGTATAAATTTGGAAGCATGAAATGAAATGATTTCGGGAAAAACAATTTTTGAAAGGTGCGTGATAAACATGCTATGGACCATTCCAATTGTCCTGATAGGATTATGGCTTTTAGGAGTTGTAACCTCCTATACACTTGGCGGGTTTATACACATTCTCCTTGTTTTGGCTATTGTTACAGTCCTGATTAGGGTTATCAAAGGAAAGCGTATACTGGGCAGATAGCACAAAAGGGCTGCAAAAGCCCTTTTCCCATGTGTTGGAACGCGGGGTTATGTTGTCTGTCGAAAAATAAGCTGAGGGGCGATTTTTATCGAGTTTTCAGCCCGTTCTCCTGAGAGAACCTGGTGCAGCACTTTTACGGCAAGTTTCCCCATATCCTCCATTCGGCTGTCGACCGTAGAGAGAAGAGGATGGCAACATAAGGACAGAATTGAATTATTGTAACCGACAACGCTTACTTGCTCAGGAACAGCAATCCCGTTTTCACGAAGGCCCTGAAGAACACCAATCGCAGTTAGATCCTCACTGGTTAGAACGGCATCGAACAGGATTCCAGAGCGTAAAAGTTCTTTTGTTTTATTTGCAGCCTCGTCTATCCCCGAACGGATTAAATGGATACCCGCGATGTTTCCGTGTTTTGATGCTGCTTTCTGAAAACCTTCCAGCTTCAGGTTTCCGCTGAATGTGTCCGCGTCATACAAGTACAGAAAATTCCTACGTCCCCTGTGAGCCAGATACTCCACGAATTTCTCCAATGCTTTCCTGTCGTCACATTGAATGGAATATGTATTCGGGTAGCCATAATAAGCATTGACAATAATGACGGGAATCTGCTTTGAGATTTCCAACACTGGTTTATCCAACAGAGGATCTCTGAAGGTTGAGCCGACGAGAATGACCGAATCAACCTTTTTCTCTGTCAGCATTCTCAAGTAGCCTATTTTTTGTTCAATATCATATCCGGTATTACACAGAATTGAATTGAACCCGATGATACGGAGAGCTTGCTCTATGGTATGGGCAACGTTCGCATAATACAGGTTTCGGATATCAATGGTCACGATACCAATGGTTTTCATGGAATTTGTCATTAAACCCCGTGCGATGGCGCTTGGTACATAGTTATATTTCTTTAAAACTTTCTCAACTTTTTGCCGCGTCAGATCTCTTACATTTTCACTGCCGTTAAGAACCCTTGATACCGTTGCAATAGATACCCCTGCTTCTTTTGCAATATCATAAATGTTCATAAAATCCACCTCCCTCCGGGGAACGTCCTCATCGATAAAATATTGCAGTCTAACTTAACAAGTGGTATATTTAGTATAAAGCAACCTGTAAGCGCTTTCAAGTTGAATCGTGCTGAATCGGGCTGAATACGGCTGAAAATAGCAGAGGCGACGAAGTATATATATCTTCGCCTTGTGCTATTATAGAGTGAGTCATTCACAAGAAATCAACCGGGAAAGGAATGAAAAAGGTATGTTGAAATTTATGGATGAAGATTTTCTGCTTCAAAGTAAGACCGCACGAAACCTTTATCACAACGATGCAAAAGGTATGCCGATCATTGATTATCATTGTCATCTAAACCCGAAGGAAATCGCAGAGAACAAAAGGTACAGGAACATTACCGAACTTTGGCTGGGCGGAGATCATTACAAATGGCGTGTAATCCGGGCTAACGGTGTTGAAGAGAAATACATTACCGGAGACGCGGATGATAAAGCAAAGTTTATGAAATGGGCCGGGACGATGCCATATCTGATTGGAAATCCACTATATCACTGGACCCATCTTGAATTGAAGCGATATTTCAACATCGACAGCATCCTGTCGCCAGCCACTGCAGAGGAGATTTGGAATCAATGCAATGAAATGCTGCAAGGTGATGATTTTTCAGCGCGAGGGCTTATTCTCAGATCCAATGTGGAAGTGATTTGTACCACTGACGATCCTGCAGATACGCTGGAATACCATAAAGCCATCAAAAACGATCCCACATTCCCTGTCGGGGTTTATCCCACGTTTAGACCGGATAAGGCACTGAATCTTGATATGCCGGGCTTTACAGAGTATATCGGCAGGCTGGAACAGGCAACCGGCATCACGATATCTTCTGTTGCTGCGTTGAAGGAAGCATTGCAAAGCAGGATGGATTACTTCCATGACAATGGCTGCAGGATATCCGATCATGGTTTGGAGTATGCGATTTATGCAGAAGCTACGGATGAAGAAGTAGAAAATATCTTCAGACTGGCAATTGACGGAAATAAGGTGACACGGGCTGATGCAGACCGGTACAAAACAAAAATGCTTGTCTTTCTGGGAAGAGAATATGCAAAAAGAAGCTGGGCAATGCAGCTTCATGTGGGCACGATTCGAAACAATAATTCCAGAATGTACAGTATTCTGGGCCCAGATACTGGTTTTGATGCTATTGGAGACAGCCATCAGGCCAAATCATTGGCAGCCTTTTTGGATGCGCTGGACAGTACCAGTCAGCTTCCGAAAACGATTCTATACAGCCTGAACCCAAAAGACAACGAAACGCTCGCGACCATAATGGGCTGTTTCCAGGGCACAGAAGTTCCCGGAAAGATTCAGCTTGGCTCGGGCTGGTGGTTTAATGATCAAAAGGATGGAATGGAAAAGCAGATGATAGCCTTGGCCAATGTAGGCCTTTTAAGAAGGTTTGTCGGTATGCTTACCGATTCAAGAAGCTTTCTGTCTTTTACAAGGCACGAATATTTCCGCCGCATTTTATGCAATATTATCGGTAACTGGGCAGAACAAGGTGAAGTAAATACGGATTTGCAAATGCTGGGGGACATGGTTCGGGAGATCAGCTACTACAATGCGAAAAACTATTTTGCGTTGTAGCTTCCTGGAAAAAGCCTTTGTCGCTGGAAAAAGCCTTTACGGATAAAAAGACGCCAATCACATTAAGCGGTTGGCGTCTTGCTATTGGTGCTCCATGCTTGGCCACCTTTCGGCCCTGCGGTATGATCCTGTATGGCTTTATATTCTGCAAGGGCACTCTTTGAAGCGCTATCGTCTTTTCGAAAGACTTTTCGTGGAAAAAACGATGCCTTGAGAGAATGGCTTTTCCATGATATAGTATTTTATAGTATTTTGAAGACACTGATTTCATCATAGGAGTGGTATTTATTGAGCAGGGCAGATCTGGTTTTCAAGGAAATGTGCAGAGATATTCTCGATCATGGTGTAAGTTCGTATGGTCACCAGGTACGGCCCAGATGGGATGACGGTACCCCAGCCCATTCACTGAAAAAATTTGGGGTGGTGAACCGATATGATTTATCCGAAGAGTTCCCCATATTAACTCTGAGGCCCACAAATATGAAAGCAGCCCTGGACGAAATCTTGTGGATATGGCAAAAAAAGTCGAACAGGATTGCAGATTTGAACAGTAAAATCTGGAATGCCTGGGCCGATAACGATGGGACAATTGGAAAAGCGTATGGATATCAACTTCAGGTGAAACATCAATACCCGGAGGGAGAGTTCGATCAGGTTGATCGTATTCTGTTCGAATTGAAACACAACCCCAACAGCCGAAGAATGGTAAGCAACTTGTTCAACCACGCAGATCTGCATGAGATGGCATTGTATCCCTGTGCTTACAGTATGACCTTCAATGTAACCCAAAATCGGCTGAACGGTATTTTGAACCAACGTTCACAGGATGTTTTGGTGGCGAACAACTGGAATGTGACACAATATGCTCTTCTCATCCATATGTTTGCTCAGGTTTCAGGCTTGTTGCCCGGAGAATTGGTTCATGTTATTGCAGATGCACATATCTATGATCGACACATACCACTGATAGAAGAGCTTTTGGCAAGAGAAGCCTACCCAGCACCCAAGATTGTAATGAACCCCGAGGTGCGGGATTTTTATCATTTTACGGTTGCAGACTTCTCATTGGAAAACTATCAGACGGGCCCGCAAATCAAAGGGATACCCGTTGCGGTATAGAAGGGGTGATTTTTGTGCAGGAATGGATTATCATTGCATCCGCAGATCAAAACTGGGGTATTGGATTTCAAAATCGCCTTTTGGCCAGGGTTTCCGAAGATATGAAGCATGTTTCCAGTAAAACGAAGGGGAAAGTGATTGTCATGGGCCGCAAAACCCTTGAATCGTTTCCCGAAGGAAAGCCGCTGCCGAATAGAAGAAATATTGTCCTAACCACCAACAGGGATTTCAATCTAGACAACGCAATGGTTGCATACAGTATTCCTGAATTGGTGGATCTCTTAAGAGATTATCAGGGTGAAATCTATGTTTTTGGCGGAGAAAGCATATATCGACAATTGCTACCGTATTGTACCAAGGCTTATATCACCCGCTTTTTAGCTGTGTTTGAAGCCGATGCGTTTCTGCCTCGATTTGATACGCTTGCTGATTGGGAATTAGCTGATGAAGGGCAAATTCAGATCAGCGAAACCGGTCTTCGCTATCAATTTACGGAATACCGCAGAACCCGAAACATCATTCAGTTTCGCAAAGACTGCTAAAGAGAACGCCAAAAGGGAACGATATGCTTATCATAATTTATCCGCGAATGAGCTCATAAAAATAGAACAGGAGGTTAGGTTTATGATGCGATCCGAATTAATTTCAGTTACCATTAATGGGGAAAAGAAAGAAACTGAAAAGGGAACGACGCTGGAAAAGCTGATGGGAGACCTCAACTTGGAAGACAGGCCTGCTATAGTTGCCGGCAAAGTAAACAATGAAATCAGGGAACTAACCTATCCACTCATGGAAGATTGCAACATCAGTTTTTTGGATCTGTCAAATGCAGATGGCGTGAGAATATACCAGAGAAGTCTTATTTTCCTTCTCGTGAAAGCTTTTTATGACGTGTTTCCAAAAGAAGAAATTGAGGTACGCCATTCGGTCAGCAGAGGAATTTTTTTCGAAGCCTCAAACAAGCAACTGAATGCCGAGGACGTTTCAAAAGTTGAAAAAAGGATGTTTGATCTTGTTGTGAAGGATCTTCCCTTCTATAAACAGACCATGCCCACAGAAGAAGCTAAGCTGCGGTTCCTCAAAGAAAACAGGCAAGATCGTTATGGGGCTATCAAGTATCGTAAAAAGTCCTATGTCAGCTTTTATACTCTTGATGGTATGGAAGATTATTTCTATGGATATATGGTGCCTTCCACTGGATATCTGCGCCAGTTCCGTTTAGAGTATGACAATGGTGGGATTGTTCTGATATCTCCCAGGATAACCAACCCAAACAGCCTTGAAGAGCATGAAATACCCCAGAAGCTTTTCCAAATATTCAGTGAGTACCGGGAATGGATTAGTATTCTGGGCGTAGATAATGTGGGTAAATTGAATGATATTGTGGAAGCGGGGAAAGTGGATGAGTTTATCTGGATTTCCGAAGCCCTCCATGAAAAAAAGATTGCACGGATAGCCGACATGATTTTCGACCAACGAGATAAAATAAAGATCGTTTTAATTGCGGGGCCATCATCGTCGGGAAAAACCACCTTTGCGCAGCGTCTGTCCATACAGCTGCGTGTGAACGGGTTGATCCCTGTAAACATTTCTTTGGATGATTACTTTGTAAACAAAGACAAAACTCCTCTGGATGAGTATGGAAAGCCAGATTATGAAGCCTTGGAAACCGTCGACCTGAAGCTATTCAACGAACAGCTAAATCGCTTGATCAACGGCGAGGAGGTCAGTATTCCGACATACAATTTCTTAACTGGCAAACGGGAGTATAGTGGCAAAAAACTAAGCCTTGGAGAAGGAAAAGTTTTGGTGATTGAAGGAATTCATGGGCTGAATCCGAGGCTTACAGCCGAGGTCAGTGACAGCAGCAAATTCAAAATCTATATCAGTGCAATTACTTCCATGCGGATTGATCGGCATAACCGGATCCCAACTACTGATTTGCGCTTTGTCAGAAGAATTGTTCGGGATTACCAGTTCAGAGGCTGTTCGGCAGAGAAGACGATAGAGTTGTGGCCATCTGTAAGGCGTGGCGAAGAGAAGAATATTTTCCCGTTCCAGGAGCATGCAGACGTAATGTTCAATTCATCGCTGATATATGAGCTTGGTGTGCTGAAAAATCTGGCATTGCCTATCTTACTGGAGATTGACTCCACACAGCCGCATTATTCAGAATCCAGAAGGCTTGTGGAATTCTTAAGCTATTTCCTGCCAATTGATAGTGATGACATTCCGTCGAATTCAATTCTTAAGGAATTTATCGGAGGGTCCTGCTTTGTTAAAGAATAGCCCGAAAGGGGCCCTATATTGGAATATGGGTATTGTATTTACTTATTAAAAACCAGAGAGGTTAGCCTATATGAAGAATAAAGTTCAGTTGATTGCAACCACCCTTTTCGGTGTCGAGGCTGTTGTGGCGAGAGAATTAAAGCATCTGGGATATGATGAGGTTCATACAGAAGATGGCAAGGTTACGTTTACCACTGATTTGTCGGGCATATGCAGGGCAAACATGTGGCTTCGGTGTGCTGACAGAGTTTTTCTTAAAATGGGAGAGTTTCAGGCAAAAACCTTTGATCAGCTTTTTGAAGGGACCAAAGCATTGCCCTGGGAAGACTGGCTTCCTGCCGATGCGGTTTTTCCGGTAACAGGCAGTTGTGTTCGCTCTACCCTGATGAGTATTTCTGACTGTCAATCCATAATAAAAAAAGCTGTTGTAGAAAGATTAAAAATGAAGTATGGTCTACAGATCTTCCCGGAAGATGGTTCGAAATATAAAATTATGTTCTGGATATTGAAAGACAGGGTTATCTTAGGAATTGATACCTCGGGCGAAGGCCTTCACAAGCGCGGTTACCGCAGGAGAACCACACTTGCTCCGCTGAAAGAGACTCTTGCCAGTGCTCTTTTGCTGATCAGCCGGTGGACCCCAGAAAAGGCCATGCTGGATCCTTTCTGTGGCTCAGGTACGATTCCTATCGAAGCAGCAATGATTGGATTGAACCTTGCACCCGGGCTGAACCGCTCATTTGATGCCCAATATTGGACAAATATCCGGTCCGAACTATGGGAAAAGGCTGTTGAGGAGGCTTGTGATCTGGCCCGGAATGAGAAACAGCTCCAAATATTCGGATATGATATCGACCCAAACGCAATTGACGCATGCCGATTCCATGCAAGAGAAGCAGAAGTAGACCATGTCATCCATTTCCAGGTGCGGCCCATGAAGGAAACCTCATCCCGTTACCAGTATGGCGTTATAGTAACAAACCCGCCATATGGGGAACGTATGGGGGAAAAATCCCAGAATGCGGGCCTGTACAGGGAAATGTCTGAAACCTTCAAAAAAAATTTCGATACCTGGTCTTTTTATGTCATTACGTCCGATCTTGAGTTCGAACAACATTTCGGTCAGAAAGCCAACAAAAAGAGAAAATTGTATAACGGCGGAATTCTATGCAATTTCTATCAGTACTTTGGCCCTCGGCCACCCCGATAATTGATCATTATTGTAATAATATGACATAAAATAACATTTTATTCATTTAGAAGGCTCTATTTACAGAAAATTTACAATATAATTGAACAATTTGTTAAAGTTTGTTCTGGAAAGTATTGTTATCTTCAATCAAAATGGAATATAATATGATAGATAAGAGCTTTTTGGTTGAATCAACATAGATTGAACTTGAAGGAACATAATGGGCAGAAAATGAAACTTCAACAATGAAAAGCTTTCATCGGAATGAAATGATTAGGTATGGTGAGGATTGTGAATGAAAAAATAACTGTATATGTTGTTGATGACAGCGAGGAGTATATTCAGCTTGTGGAAGAAAGCTTAAGCAATATTCCAAATTTCGAGATAATTGGAAAGGCATATGATGGCGAGGCGGCGATTAAAGGCATTACTGAAACGAAACCAGATATCGTTCTTCTGGATCTGGTTATTCCACAAAAAGACGGTATTGCAGTTCTTGAAGAGCTTCAAAAGGAAGAAGAGCTGCATAATTCGGTGATCATTATGCTAACTGCTATTGGACAGGACAAATACATAAAAAAGGCTTTAAGCCTTGGGGCGGAATATTATATTATGAAACCCTATGACATGAATTTACTGCCCAAAAGAATTCTGCAGGTTTATCAGGATTCAGAAAGAAACAAAAAACCAAATTTCAGGATACCGACGGCAATGAATAGCCAGCCCCGTGCTATCCGTGCTAAAGAGAGACAGTCTTATACCCTTCGAGACTATGCTGAAGCGGATGTAATAAAAGCTTTACGGGACATTGGTGTTCCCGCCCACCTAAGTGGTTATGGATATCTTCAAAAGGCAATTTTGGAAACTGTTCTAAGCGAACGGGGATTCATCCCTATAACTAAAGAGCTGTATCCGATGATTGCTGAAAGCTTCAATACCACACCGGGGAAGGTGGAAAGAGCTATCCGGGGCGCCATTCAAAAGGTATGGCAAAGAATGAACCCCGAAAAGCTCGCTAAGTTTTTTACATATGCTGAGAATAGAAAAGATGCTCATCCTACAAACTCAGAATTTATCGCTACGATCGCCGATAAAATACGACTGATGTACCTGACAAAATATTAACCATATCTGACCGTACTTGTTAGTACGGCCAGAATGGTGTAGGTGCTGGTGTAAGAACAAATGGTGAAGCGTCGGTTGCATTCCTGATATCATCTATCGGTGGTGGATTATGCACAGTACAGTATTCACCTTCGTAAATCTCATATTTCCAGTCTTCCGGGTAGGGATCAGTAGGGAATGCAGGTTTATATTCCTTCGGTCTTCGGATGAAGATCTGTTCTTTTACTTCTGCTTCCGGGCAGAATTCATTCGCAAGAACAGGTCTTCCAAATTCGTCCTTTGATGCGGTACAAACCGTGGCCCTATAGTGCACATCACAGATCTCTCCATAATCGGGTTCGGTTCCGTCGATGAAATATTCCTCAACCACCCGGGAGCCTCTTGGATCATGTTCGCACAGGGTTGATGCAAGTTTCCCGGAATCTAAGCATATCTTGCGGGTTACAATTTTCGGCGGCGTTGAATTGAAAAAGGGGATTGGCGCCAAGTCTTCATGAATTTTTGTCATCACGGTGTGCCAGATTTTCTTGGCATTGTTCGTTTCTGCAGCCGTAAGCGAGATGGGAACCTGATTATTGTCATATCCGTACCAGGTAGCAGCAACATAATAGGGTGTAGCGCCGCAGAACCACTTGTCGATGCTGCTGTCAGCGGTTCCTGTTTTACCTGCGGTGGGGATAGCTTCCTCTTTCTTATTGTATACCTGGTTTCCGACACCTGTTCCTTTCTTAACAACATCCTGCAGAATATTGTTCATGATGAAAGCCGTTTGCTCGGAGTAGACCTTTGTACTTTTTGGGCTTTTTTCCAGAACCACATTATCATTGTAATCCTCTATGAGCGTATAAAAGTAAGGCTCCCAGTATACGCCTTTATAAGCGAAGACGGTGTATGCCGAAGCCATTTGCAGCGGGTTCACACCCTTTGTCAAGCCCCCCATGGAAATTGAAATTTTTCCTTCATCTTCCCAGCGCGGGAGATTGACCTTCTCCAAATAGGACAGCCCAACCTTGAAGGTAGTATAATCACGCAACAAGAGGGCGGCCACAACGTTCCTTGACTCAACAAGCCCGGTGTGGACAGTTGTCAGGCCAAAGTTTTTCCTTTCGACATTGCGAGGGTAAATCTGCAGCCGTTCTTTCTCGGGAATGGACAGATCATTCAGGCGCATATGCTGGGGAACATCATCTATAATGGTAGCAGCAGTAATGCGACCTGTTTCAATTCCGGGAGCATACACCAGCAACGGTTTGATGGTTGAACCTGGAGAACGTCGCATATCTTCATGGGTAGCACGGTTGAATACGCTCCCTTCCTTTTTACCATATCCGCCATATAACCCACGGACAGCACCTGTGGCAGGATCCAGCACCACCATTGCAGATTGAGGGATTTCGTTCCGTAGCTTTGCCTCTTCATTGATCTGTGGAAAATAGGTTTCTCCACCGTTAATATATACATCATCCAGTGCGCTTTGGACCTTTGGTTCCAGTGTGGTGTAAATTTTCAATCCAGAGTTGTAAATCATATCCTCAGCGGTTTGAGGGCTGATCCCTTTTTGCTCACTCAGATCTTTTTTAACCTGCTTGATCACTTCCTCAACGAAATAGCTCTGGATGCTGGTTTTTGTAACCTTACCGGCACCAGGGTTAAAGGTGAACTGAATTTCCTCCTGCATGGCCAGTTCATACTCTTCCTGACTAATTAATTCTTGTTCCAGCATCAGCCCAAGAATTAGATGTGTCCTTTCGATGTTGTTCTCTATATTTTCCTCACTGTGAGGAATATATCGGCTGGGCCAGTTGGTTATGCCTGCCAGACTGGCGCATTCAGCAAGGGATAGATCGCGCACATCCTTTCCGTAATAGGCCTGAGCCGCTGTTTCGATACCGTAGATTGTACTGCCCATAGGGATCGTATTCAGGTATCGGGTTAGAATATCTTCCTTGGATAGCCCTTCCCGTTCAAGCTTCAGAGCCTGCCAAATCTCCTGAATCTTTCGCTTTGCTGTTATTTTCATATTACCGGTCAGGTTCTTCACCATCTGCTGTGTAAGGGTACTTCCGCCAGGCATTTCATCTTCACCCTTAATCAAGGCTATAGCGCTGACATAGCAGCTTTTTAGAAACCTTCTGAAATCCACACCCTTATGTTCCCAGAAACGCTTGTCTTCTACGGCAATGTAAGCATTGATCAGGTTTTTCGGAATATCGGCAAAATCGATCCACACACGATTTTCATTCTGCTTAAGCTCGGCCAATATATTCCCTTCGGTATCATAAATGAAGGTATTATACTTGGTAATAGCCAAATCGCTGGCACTTAGCTCTGGGGTTGTCTCAATATAACCGTATATCAAGCCTGCCCCGAGACCACCCCCGATAAAGCCGACCAATACTACTATTAAAAGAACAAGCTTAATCGCACTCCATAATACTTTTAATGAAATAAGAAGGCCCGCAACCACAGGGCTTTTCTTCTTTGGTGCAGCCATGGGCGGCTTTGTTTTCTTTTCCTTCTTTTTCTTTTCTCTTTTTAATTTTTTTGTTTCAGTCTTCTCTGAACCGCCTTTTGCTTTTCTTTGTATCCATGACAATAAGTTCATAATCTCCTCCTGAAAGAATGCATCGGTTTTACCGGGGGACCGGAACAACAATCCAACAAGAAATAAAACCGTCTGCAGTCAAAAGGAAACCGGTCTTTCCCGCAAAGATATTATAACATAAATTTATTGAATAAGAACTTTTTTTTCATTTGCGCCACCAGAGCGGGGAATATTGCGTTACTGTTTACATCATATATACTTGAGATATAGCTGTGCAATAGTAAGAAACATCAGCGTATGTATATTCAATGTAATTGCATGCAATTGCTTCCAGTGTTATAATAATGGAAAACATTCTGCAGGTGTATACCAGCTCCGATATTGAAAGGCTTTGTATTAGTGTATTTCCAATATGAATTCAGAAATGCTGCAAATATCATTCCTGGGATGTTTCGGCTTGAAATAATGGTTTTAACGGTTGTATACCATGGATATGTCTAAGAAAAACCGTAATCTGTGAACGGACAGAAAGGATGAACGGAAAATGGGTATATCAAATGTCTATGATATTTTAAAAGAACGAGG
>JAAYKJ010000222.1 GCA_012522505.1 Clostridiaceae bacterium | reverse complement strand
GGAAAGCATTAATGTCTGTTTTCAGGATATCCTCATGAATGACGGATATATTACTGAAACAACCGGTAACCTCTTTCAGAGCAGGTATCAGGTTTTTGTCGATCTCAACAGCGATTACTTTTCCAGCTTTTTGCGCGAGAGAAACAGTTAGTGCGCCAATACCAGGCCCGACTTCTATTACAAGGTCATTCGAGGACAACTCTCCGGCATCAGTAATTTTCCGAATGATGTTGGTGTCGGTAAGGAAATTTTGGCCAAGGGATTTGGACAGCCGGATATTATATTGGTTCAGTATTTCGTTAGTGTTCAAAGGCTCTCCCCCCTCCCTGAAACTTCCTGCGTTCGAGCCATAATTCTGGATCACACCGTGGTTTAACTTTGATCAAACGGGTTTTGTGATAAAATATGCCGGAACAAAAGCGTTCCGGCATATTCACCAATTCAATACCAAAGGTTACTATTTGATATAGTCGGTTTCTTTCCAGCGAGAATCGTCCTGCTCATTCAGGATATAAACCTTCACCCGTTTACGTCCCCACTTGTCAACAGCTTCCTGTGTGTCAAAATACAGGTCAATTTGATTCCCCTTTACGCCGCTGCCGATATCACCAGCAATTGCAAACCCGTAATCCTTGATGTCTCCCAATACATCTACATAAACTCTTGTATACAGTGGGATTACCTTTGGATCTACGGCGATGATCCCTTCCCGTGCTTTCATCCCAGTATAGCAAATTCCGAATTCAGGGTGATCCGGATGCTTTCCGGTGTCCTTGAATGAAGCAGTATATGCCGTTGCTTCCATTTCAAGCACTTTTGAATAACGCACCAAATCTCCACGGCTTGTCGTGAAATTGGGAACTGTTCCGATTCGGACCAACTCCACCGTAGGCTCCACAGCCACCTTTTCAGTAAGAAAACTCTTGGAAACGATCCGGCCGTCTTCATAGGTCAGTTTGAAATATTTTTCAAGCGTACCTTCTTCACCGACCTGAACAACCTTTTTTTCTCCCCGATTCATATCTGTATCTGGGGTTTGGATAACATTATAGGGGATTGACTCTTTCTCTGTAAGTAATTCTTCCCTGACCCGGATAATTTTAATGTCCATTCCGGCTTGTATCGGATCATTGGAATTTCTTTCATCAATTCTGTCTAGAGGACCCATTTCAATACCACTGGCCTTGATAGTTTCACCAATTGTATCGTGATGTGTCATGACCTCTGACGTTCTTCCTTCCAAATGAATATGAACAGGCACTGCCCGTTTAATATATACTTCCTGGAGATTATCCGCAGAAAGCTTGGTGGAAAGCGATGTGCTAATATAGTCAAAAGAATTTACAGTAATACCTGCCTGTTTTAAAGCAGCCCCAACATTGTTACTCATGGTCTTTACACGGATAACGCTATCTCCGTCAATAATTCTTAGTTCCTTCTTCAGCCCGTTGAAAACACTATATCCGACGGACACGGATATCAGCATAACAACAAGCAGAATAAGAACCCGCCTAAGGGTCAAGCTACGCTTCGCATAACCTAACATCAGATTCCCCATTCTCAACTTCCTTTCATCAATCTTTCCTGTAAGGTGTTCCTCCTATATCTCTTCCTTACAGGTATGATTTTCCCGCCAAGCGGAATAATATCCGTTCAGGGGCCAAATAAATCAGTATCTTCATCCCCTCCGGACAGGAAATACTATTATGTACTTATCTTCTGTTCTGTATATGCTTTTGTAAAATCAAAAGTTACCACCGTTGCTCCAAGGCTTTCTTTACCGCCCATTTCCTCGGTTGGCAAACATAAGCTTTTACATGATACCCTATTCCCCAATTGTTGTCAACTTGCGCTAAAACTCCTTCTATAAAGCTGGGATATGGTTGCTGTTCAGAGCCTATTACTTGAGATATAGCTGTGCACAACGGAAACTACGCTTTATTTATGTCAGTTACTCCTGTATGGTGACCTCTTCACTGAAAACTGAAGTTATCATCCATTGTTCAAGCCGCTCATCATATGTACAGGTTAAGTGCAGAACATTTGCCCCCTGCTTCAGATAATCCTCTATGCCATCATCCGCAAGGGTAACGTTAACATGGATATAGACACTCATTTCCCAGTCAGGCGTTTTGATTGGGACCACTTCTATTTTCGCGAGCCCTGTTTCTTCATCCACAGCGACTTGCATTTTGTCTACATTTTGTTCAAAGTAATCTGAAAATATACGCATCGTCCAATAATTTCCCCAGAAACTGCAGTCCGTACCACCTTCAAGATAGGCCTCTGTATAGTTCTTTTCAGAAAGGCTGTTTACCCAGTTCAGCATTGTTTTCTTTAATGGCGTGAGATCGATATGAGATTTTAAAGTCTGGATAAAACGGGTTTTCTCGTCGGAAATCAGCTGCTTGTCACGAACATCCGATTCGATGTTTTTGATCTTTTCGTTAAGCTCTTCTATCTGCTTGTTCAGTTCTTCTATCTGCTGCTCAAGTCTGTTTTTTTCCTGATTCAAAGTCATGTTCAAGCGGGTCAGGGTGTCTATACTGGACTGATTGGATTCGCTTAGGGCTACAAGGCTTTCCCTGTCCCATATCAGATAGTTCAGCGCAACAAAAACAAAGATAATCAGAAGGGAAGTAATAATCACAATAAAACGCTTCATATCCCAACCTCCTTCAGGATAAATCCAAAACGGCACCGTATCGTAAATTACAGGTCAAGACCAAAAAGCCTGTCTGCGTTTATCGCTGTCTGCCTGGCAAGCAGATCTTGATCTGTTTTCCGAATGGACGAAAGCCTACTGATGACTTCTGTAAGATATCCGGAGTCATTCCGTTTCCCGCGGTAAGGAACAGGTGCCATATAGGGACTGTCTGTCTCAATCAGAAGCCGATCACCAGGGACATATTTTGCAACATCAACAGGTCTGCGGGCGTTTTTAAACGTGACGGCACCACCCAGGGAGATATAGAACCCCATATCCAGCACCTGCCTGGCCATTTCAACGCTTCCCGTGAAGCAATGGAAAACCCCGCCGACCGTATATGCTTTTTCCGACCGGATGATATCCAGAATATCCTGATGCGCTTCCCTGTCATGAATTATTAATGGCAGGCTCAACTCTTTTGCAAGCTGGATATGAGCGGCAAGGCACTCTTTCTGCACATTTCTTGGGGACAGGTCATAATGATAATCCAGCCCAACCTCACCGATGGCGACAACCTTGCGATGCCGGGCCGTTTCCCGCAGCATGTCAACCGTTCCAAGTGAAAAACTTTTTGCTTCATGGGGATGAAGACCGACAGCAGTATAAATGAAGTCATAATCATCAGCCAGCTGAATGCACTTTTCAACCGACTCCAGATCACTGGAAGGGTTCACAACACGCACAACACCCTGCTTATGAATTCTTTTCATAACCTCTGCACGGTCTTCATCAAATTTTTCATCATCATAATGAGCATGTGAATCAACAATCATATTGTTTTCTCTTTTCTACCCCTTTATCAGGGGCCCTTCGCCGCTAGGATATTTGACTTCCTACGGGAATATCCGCATCGACGGATGCAAGCACCAGTTTGTCTTCATCTTTGGATGTTGCAGCCAGAATCATACCTTGAGACTCAATTCCCATCAGTTTTGCCGGCTTCAGGTTGGCGATCAGGATTACCTTTTTGCCTACCAGTTCTTCCGGTGTGTAGAATTTGGCAATACCCGACACGACCTGCCTGGTTTCAAGGCCGATATCCAACTGCAATTTTAGCAGCTTCTCAGACTTTTCTACCCTCTCACAGGCAATCACCTGCGCAACCCTGAGATCCAGCTTTGCAAAATCATCGATTCCGATCTGGGGTCTGATTTCAGGCAGCTGCTTCGTTTTGTCGGGCACATGGGTCTTTTCAAGTTCCTTCAATTCTTTATCCAGATCGAGCCTCGGGAATATGACTTCACCTGGCTGCACTGGTGCTTTCGTCATTCCTCCCCATTCCTTGGTACTGCTCCAACTGCGGCTGCTTTCTGGAACACCCATCTGTTTCCATATTTTCTCAGGCGTTTCGGGCATGAAGGGTTGAATGAGGATTGAGATAATCCGGATGCTCTCTGAAAGATTATATAATACTTGCGCAAGACGCGGTTTTTGGTCTACATCTTTTGCCAATATCCATGGTGTAGTCTCATCGATATATTTGTTTGTTCGGGATACAGCCTTCCAAATTTCTTTCAGTGCGGTGCTGAACTGAAGCTGATCCAACAGCTGTTCCACCTTTGCAGGCATACTGGTGACAAGCTTGATCAGCTCTTCGTCCTGCGCATTCTTCTCCATAGTTTCGGGAAGTTCTCCACCAAAATACTTTTGAATCATGGCAATCGTTCTCGAAACAAGGTTACCCAGATCGTTGGCCAGGTCTGAATTAATCCGCTGGATCAACGCTTCATTGGAAAAAACTCCATCCGAACCAAAGGGGACTTCCCTTAACAAAAAATACCGAATAGCATCCAGCCCGTACTTCTCAATCAGGATGACCGGGTCGACCACGTTTCCTTTGGATTTAGACATTTTTCCGCCTTCCAGTATTAGCCATCCATGACCATAAACCTGCTTTGGAAGCGGGAGTCCAAGGGCCATTAGCATTGCAGGCCAAATAATGGTGTGGAAGCGGACAATTTCCTTCCCGACAAGATGGACATCTGCAGGCCAGTAACGCCCGAATTTCTCATCATTATCCGAAAGATAGCCCAGCGCTGAAATATAGTTGGATAATGCATCAATCCATACATAAACGACATGCTTTTGATCAAAAGAAACCGGTATCCCCCATTTGAATGAGGTTCGTGACACACAGAGATCTTCCAAACCCGGTTTGATGAAATTGTTAATCATCTCATTCTTTCTGGAGACTGGCTGAATGAAATCCGGGTGTTCTTCAAGATATTGCATCAGACGATCCTGATACTTTGACAGACGGAAGAAGTAGCTTTCTTCACAGGTTAGTTCAACTTCTCTGCCACAATCCGGACATTTGCCTTCTTTCAGTTGAGTTTCGGTCCAAAATGACTCGCAGGGGGTACAGTACCAGCCTTCATACTCGCTTTTGTAGATATCCCCTTTATCATAAAGCTTTTTGAATATCTTTTGAACGGCTTTGGTATGCTCTTCATCGGTGGTCCTTATGAACTTGTCATTTGTTATCTTCATCAACTGCCATAAATCCTGGATACCCGCTACGATTTTATCAACATATTCTTTCGGCGTAACCCCTTCCTTTTGGGCTATCCGTTCAATCTTTTGGCCATGCTCGTCTGTTCCGGTCAAGAACATCACGTCATACCCCTGCAGCCTTTTATACCTGGCCATGGTATCCGCTGCGACGGTAGTATAGGAATGACCTATATGAAGCTTTCCGCTGGGATAGTAAATTGGTGTGGTTATATAGTATTTCTTTTGTTTCACTTCTGTTTCCTCCATGTTCCTGCTCCTTTAGCAAGGTTCGGCTTTAAACCCTGCCAGGATGGCGGCTGTGTCCGTGTGATACCATGTTGCCAACCCTGTAAACCGGCATTACAAACAAGCCCTGCGTTGGAGCTCTTTCATGTATCTATACTAACTTAATCCATTGTTTTTTTCAAGATAAGGTTTACCATGGAACAGGCGGACAAGGCAGAGACTGCCTGGCCCCCTCTTGAATTTGGGATACCCTTAGGTTATGCTATGTGATATACAAGTTTTCTGGAAAAAAATCGGTATACCAGGATGAGGTGGAGTATGATTAAAGTATCTATTGGGCAGGACAGTCACAGATTCGATTTTGAGAACAAGAAAAAAAAGCTCGTACTGGGTGGTATCCCGATTGAGGGTACACCGCTTTTGGGCAACAGTGACGCGGATGTTGTCCTGCATTCGTTGACGAATGCCATATCGGGAATAACTGGTGTGAATATCCTCGGTGAAATCGCCGACAAAATGTGCCTTCAAGATGGTATCACCGATAGTTCTATATTTCTTCTGGAAGCTTTGAAGTACCTGAATGGAACCATTTCTCACGTTTCATTTTCCCTGGAGTGTTCGGTTCCAAAACTTTCGCCCTTTATTCCCCAAATGAAAAAGAGAATTGCGCAACTGCTTGGCATTCACGAAACCAGTGTGGGAATTACAGCAACAACAGGCGAAGGCCTGACCGATTTTGGCCTGGGCCAGGGGATTCAGTGTTTTTGCGTTTTGACTGTTTCATTTTGACCCAATCAGCGGTTTTGTTGTTCCAGTTCCCCTATTTTATATCCCAGAACCATTAACCCGTCACTCAAGTGGACATTTTCAACAACTACATCACCCGAAAGCTTCAGATCCTGTGGGGAAAAGTTCCATATCCCCTTCACACCCAAGGCTGCAACCTTTTCTGCAACTTCAGATATGCTTTGGCTGGGAATGGTGAGTATGGCGATATCCGTCTTGTTCTTGCCAATAAAGCTTTCCAGTTCATCTATAGATTGAATGGTTATTCCACTGATTTCTTTTCCTACCAGTTCAGGGTTGATGTCGAAAATTCCGATCAGGTCATACCCTCTTCTTTTGAAGTTAGGGTAATTTGCCAGAGCATTTCCCATGTTCCCTGCACCAATGATAATGGCATTGAACCGCTTATCAACCCCAAGTATCTTTCCGAGTTCCCTGTATAGCGATTCGACATTATATCCGTATCCTTGCTGGCCAAATCCGCCAAAACAGTTCAAATCCTGGCGAATTTGAGATGCAGTAATGCCCATACGTTCACTGAGTTCCTTTGAAGATATCCTCTTAATATCTACCTTCAGCAAATCGGTTAAATATCTGTAATACCTTGGAAGCCTTCGGATAACAGCAGCTGATACATTTTTATCCATATTTGGCAACTACCCCCTGCTCTGTATCTACAATGTAAATTGCTGAACTTATTATAGCACTTTGTGATTTTTTTGTCAAGGTTTGTTATATAAAAGCCAATCTCTACAGAACGCACTGTTTACAAGGGTTTCGCCATGCAACATCTTGTAATCGCAGAGCTTTTCCTTAGGGTGCATGAGGATCCAATCATACTAACTTACGTCCATTACAGGCTTGTCATAGCAACGACCGTCTCACTATATCCGTTATACTCTGATAGCGATACCTTCATTTTTAAGGTATTGCTTTAATTCCATGATATTCATTTCACCGAAATGGAATAGTGATGCAGCCAAAACTGCATCTGCCTTCCCAATCGTTATTGCGTCACGGAAGTGCTCCATGGTGCCGGCCCCACCAGAGGCGATAACCGGAATTTTTACAGCTTGCGCAACCTGACTGGTCAACTCAAGATCGTAACCTGCTTTTGTTCCATCCCGGTCCATACTGGTTAAAAGGATCTCTCCTGCACCGAGTGCCTCGGTTTTGACGGCCCATTCCACTGCATCCAGCCCAGTATTGATTCTTCCTCCATTGATGTAGACATCCCATCCCGAATCGTCTTCCCGTTTTTTCGCGTCAATGGCTACAACAATACACTGGCTGCCAAAGCGCATGGCAGCATCGCTGATAAGCTCTGGGCGCTTAACTGCAGCAGAATTTACCCCCACCTTATCCGCGCCAGCCAGAAGAATCTGCCTGAAGTCCTCAACTGTACCGATTCCGCCTCCGACAGTAAAGGGGATAAATACCTGTTCGGCTACTCTGGCTACCATATCTGTAACTGTTTTTCTCCTGTCATGAGTTGCGGTAATATCCAGAAAAGTCAACTCATCAGCACCTGCTTTATCATAAGCAGCTGCACAGGCTACCGGATCACCCGCGTCTACCAGGTTGATAAAGTTTATACCCTTTACCACGCGGCCATTATGTACATCCAAACAGGGAATTATTCTTTTTGTCAGCATCCCATCACTCCAATCCAAGCGTTATTGACTTATTATACTCATTTACCTGGTGCAAGACAATGACTTTTTGAAAAAAATGGTAATCCTAATCCTGCAGTTCGGTTAGATTTTTCCAATACCTCCTTGGCATGAACTTCATCTGGGTCTTAGGGTTTTTACGCTCTTCGATGGCAATCGTATGAAAGAATTCCTTCCATAAAGCTACATATTCATCCTCAGATGATGTTCTGTCGGCCGGGATCTTTGGGGCTTCGTCCGTCAGTACCATCTCCTGCCCGTCATATACCGCAGAGATATTTCTTTTTTTATCATGGATGATAAAAGGC
>JAAYKJ010000221.1 GCA_012522505.1 Clostridiaceae bacterium | reverse complement strand
TGCTGACGGTATAATTCCTGGATAACCAAAAGATTCTTGTATTGACGCTTATTCAGTAATTCCAATCCATTTCGCCTGACTAATGCTTCCTCTATTTTTATGTCTCTACGGATATATCTTAAGAGCTTGCCTTTCATTTTTCGAATTACAGCTGGGAGGGGTTGCATTTTCTGTTGGCAAACGGAGTTATGAACGAACCAGATGAGCAAAAAACACTGTCTACGATATCAATCCACAAGCATTCCGAAAACACCCTAATTCCACAAACCCTTGCACCATCAAGATTTTCAGCCACACGCACAACAAAACCCGCCTCGTATTGAAGCGGGTTTCATTATATCATTTAGTGTTCATGATGTGGTGGAGATGAGGGGGATCGAACCCCTTACCTCTTGAATGCCATTCAAGCGCTCTCCCAAGTGAGCTACACCCCCGTATCTGTGACAAAGACTATTATACACAGAATCAGCCTATTTGGCAATAGCTTTGATGAAAAACGAGGGAAGCGCGTATTGACATTAAATGTCTATCCTTGCTTGCGAATGAACAGAGAGCTTACAACAGGAGCCAGCATGCTGAACCCTATAACAGGCAGCCATTGTTCGGAATAAAGGGGTACGGTCCTGAAAAGGTTCTGCAGGAACGGAAGGTAAATAACCGCAAGCAGAACGCCAAGGGAAAGGAGGACCGAAACGACCAGCCAAAGGTTATCCATAAAAGGAATCTGGAATATGGATTTTGTTTCGGATTTACATTCAAAAACATGAATCAGCTGACTTAGTACGAGCGTCACAAGCGCCCCAGTTCTTGCGCATTCAAGGCTGTGTGTATGCATATCTACCGCAATGAAGGATGCAAGCGTCGAAAGGCCAATGAATATGCCCCTTAAAATGATTAATTTCCAAAGACCACCGGAAAATATATGCTCATTCGGATCCCTGGGTTTATGGCTCATGACCTCGCTGCTGCCAGGTTCCATGCTCAGCGCTATGGCTGGAAGACCATCGGTCACAAGGTTTACCAGCAAAATCTGCACTGCAAGAAGCGGTACGGGCAGCCCGAGAAGCATACCCAGGAACATTGTCAGAACCTCTCCGATATTGCAGGACAGAAGGTATCGGATGAATTTGCGGATATTGTTGTAGATATTCCGGCCTTCTTCCACTGCCGAGACGATGGTGGAGAAGTTATCATCCATCAGGATCATCGATGCGGCCTGGCGGGTCACATCCGTTCCGCTACATCCCATCGCCACACCGATATCGGCTTCCTTTACAGCGGGCGCATCATTAACACCGTCACCGGTCATCGCAACGATATGTCCTTCTTCCTGATACGACTTTACGAGCCTCAGTTTGTGTCTTGGCAATACCCTGGCAAAAACCACCGTATCCTTCAACCGTTTCTTCAAATCCACATCGTTCAGGCTTTCGATTTCATTTCCGGTAAGAACACTCTGGCCTTCATCAATGATTTTCAACGCTTTTGCAACCGCACGGGCGGTTTCTTTGTGATCACCGGTTATCATCACCGGCCTGATGCCAGCTTGGCGGCATTGCTCGACAGCATCGTAAGCTTCCCTTCTGGGCGGATCCATCATTCCTGCAAGACCAACGAACATCAGATTCTGTTCTGGATGATGCAAATTTTCCGTGCCCTTTCCAATCACGCGGACGGCCATACCGATAACCCGTAGTGCATCCTGAGCCATCTGATTATTTTCGTTCTCAATTCTTCGTATATCATAATCCTCGATTGGCCGTTCCCTGTCTGCTGCAAAAATGGTTGAGCATTTTCGTAGTAATACTTCTGGAGCACCTTTTGAAAATACAATCTTCTCCCCCGACGGTAACTGACACACAACCGACATCATTTTCCGCTCTGAGTCAAAGGGGAGCTCCTTTATTCTTTTATATTCCCCGGTAATAAAGCCTGGGTCATATCCCGCCTCGACTGCCATCTGAAACAGAGCAACCTCGGTGGGATCCCCCAAAAATACACCTTCAGTATCATTTCCTTCTTCCTTTGCGATCTCCCGGAGGTTAACATTACTGCAAAGCACTCCAGTCAGCATCATCCAGTTTAGTCCAGACAGATTCTTCGGCTTCACAGGTTTACCCTGCTGTGTGAACTTGCTGAGTGTCGAGCCTTTACTCCGTATGATCTCATATTTTGTCCTGCCGCTGTATAACGATATCACTCTCATCTTGTTTTCGGTAAGAGTTCCCGTTTTGTCGGAGCAGATCACCGTCGCACAGCCCAGTGTTTCAACAGCAGGTAGTTTCCTGACCAAAGCATTCCTCTTCACCATTCGTTGCACACCCAATGCCAGTGCTATGGTCACAACTGCCGGCAAGCCCTCAGGAACTGCGGCCACAGCCAGGCTTATTCCGGACAGAAGCATCGCAAAAACACCCTCCCCGCGGATGATACCCGTCAAAGCCACAATCATGCAAATGATGATGCATCCGATTACAATATAGCTTCCCAGACTTTCCAATTTCTTTTGCAATGGAGTATCCTGTGCCTGCGCCTGCTGGATCATATGGGCAATTTTACCCATCTCGGTTTCCATTCCTGTTTTGGTAATGGTAGCTTTGGCAGTTCCACCCGTAGCGATGCACCCCATATACACACTGGTTCTTTTATATGCTTCAGATTCCAGTCTTTTACCGGATGCCTTCAACTGTTCGCTTTTCGTCACCGGCATAGATTCACCGGTCAGCATCGATTCATCCACCTGAAGGTTATTTGCCTCAATGAGAATTCCGTCTGCGGGTATCCTGTCGCCGGCTTCAATCAGAATTAAATCTCCCGGTACAATTTCCTCGGCAGGAATCTCCCGCAGCTCGTTTTCTCTATACACCTTGGCTTTTGGCGCTGCCAGCTTTTCCAATGCCTCCATCGTTTTTTCAGTATGCATCTCCTGATAGAACCCAAGAAATGCATTGATAAAAACAATTGCCAGAACGGTTATCGCCTCGGTAACCTCACCCATCACCATGGATATGGCGGTTGCTCCTAAAAGGACCAATACCATAAAATCTGTAAACTGTGAAAACAACAAAAGAACCCAGGACTTTTTCTTCTTTTGCACCAGCCGGTTTTCACCATAGATTTCAAGCCGTCTTTTTGCTTCACCATCCGATAGGCTTAAGTCTCTCTTTTTTTGCTCTGTATAATGGGGTGAAAGCCTTACAGCATTCATTCTAACGCCTCCCCGATGCATAAAAATTACCAGAGCAACGGTTTCAGTTTCATTACCATAGGCCCTCACAATAACAATGAAGTCTCCTCTGGTTCTTAACCGCGCTCTGGTTCATTCTATGCCGAAGAGGCGCAAATTAGTACAAGCACTCTTCCTATGGATTCATCAGACTAAGGTTTGATGGATTTCTGTTCTCTTATAACTCAATCTCAAGCCCTACCGGGCAATGATCCGAACCCAGGATATCGGAATAAACCTTCGCATCCATTATATTCTCCCTGATCCTGTCGGATACCATAAAATAATCGATACGCCATCCAACATTTTTTTCTCTGGCCTTGAACATATACGACCACCAGGTGTATACGTCTTTTTTATCCGGATAAAGGTAGCGGTAGCTGTCGGTGAAACCAGCTTCGAGCATAGCGGTCATCTTCGTCCGTTCTTCGTCAGTGAAGCCTGCATTGCGTCTGTTGGAGGATGGATTCTTAAGGTCAATCTCGTTGTGCGCAACGTTCAAATCACCACAAAGGATAACCGGTTTATTCGAGTCGAGCTCTTTTATATAAACACGGAAGGCATCTTCCCATTGCATCCGGTATTCCAGTCTGGCCAGCTCGCGCTGGGAATTTGGCGTATAGACTGTTACCGCATAATAGGTCCCATATTCCGCTGTTAATACCCTTCCCTCATTATCATGTACATTCACACCAATCCCGTCAACCACCGAAATTGGCTTCTCCTTTGTAAAAAGTGCTGTTCCGGAATAGCCCTTTTTTATAGCATAATTCCAGTACTGAAAATAGCCGTCGAGGATCAATTGTACCTGCCCCTGCTGCACCTTTGTTTCCTGGATACAAAAAATATCCGCATCGACTTCGTTGAAAAAGTCCATAAAGCCTTTCCCCAAACAGGCTCTTATTCCGTTTACATTCCAGGATACTAATTTCATAACAACCTCGATTCCGCTGCAATGCCTGCAGCATTTTCTCTGACTTGAAAAAGCAAACCCTTCAAGGTTTGCGCTTTTTTTGTGCCCGAACGGTTTGTCCTCCCGCAGAACGTCTTTAAGCCTGGATAAGCCTCGTTAAGCCCCCTATGCATACGCCTGGCGAAGTATGTTTGTCCGGGCATGATGAGTCCTTTTTATCTTACATCAATCTGTAGCCATTGCGCAAGTAATTGAACCAAATTATGGGTATTTGCTGGGTAGACACAGTAACCGGATGTTAACATAGCACAAAGCCTTCATCTTGCCTGATTCAACTCTGGTATTGCTACAGATTCTGCCATGGGCTTACTGTCTCTCATCATCTTTAGCAGTCTGATGCTAAACCCGGACAGCATCCATAGGATTGGCGACACCGAAACGACACTGTCGTTAAACATTCCGGTTATCAAAAAACTCACCACCGATAGAAGAATACACGAGGATAGTACGGCTTTTTCATCGTTTACATTTGCAGACCAAGTCGCTTTGACTGTCGTAAAGCCAAACCAGGCAAAGAATAGGAGCAGACAAAACAGCGACAGGACTCCAGAACCCAACGCCACCTGCAAGTACCAGTTATGAGGTTTACTAATGACTGCCCATATTGATCCGTAATTCAATTTACCAGTAATATCATTCTGTGGAAAAACAAAAAGAAACGTATCCGGCCCGTACCCCCAAGCAATAGTCTTTTTCAGAAGCGGAACCGCACGGGACCAGATGTATCCACGACCCGATGCAAAAGATTCGTTTTTTATCAGTGGGAAAGTTTCCACTGGGGAAATTTCGGTTAATAAACGATTGAAGCCTACAATCATCATCTCCTGACCGGTGTAAACAAGTTCAATCTCTTTCTTCTCCATCTGAAGAAACATCCATTGAATTCCTTCCTTCTGTTGTATCCGGGCTTGGACATGATCGTATGGCTTTTCGGTCAAATGAAAGCTTTGATTGTTTTCATCGAAATCAGCTGGAATTGGATTCCCTGCTACATCTTCAAAATTAAAACCATTCTCCCTATACTGGATGCTTAGGGCCCATTTGTTCGTTTCTATCGCTACTGAATCCTTGTTCAGACCGATCTGATAAAAAATCAGCTTATCATCCGTCCCCATTTTATTTGCAAATGGATTGATGCTTTTAATCTCCTGTAGAAGAACACCTGACGACGCTATGTTCATCATCGTGAATATCAGGATGGCGTATGCTACCCCGGCTATAGCCCATTTGCATTGTTTTTGGATATTTTTTCGAAGGAATATCACAATCAAAGGGCACATCATGAAAAAGCTGATATATCCCGCTCTGGACAGGGAACCGAATAGCAGGAAGACGGATGCACCGAAAAGAAGCATCATAGCAATGATTCTTTGTCTGAAGTTCTTTTCTAACAGTATCGCAGCGATGGAAAGAGGTATGAGAAGAGCAGCGTAAGTGCCTGTATAATTAGAGTTCCCGATAGTAGATGAGATACCGGGGGTATCTTCATAGGATCCAGCTGTTCCAAAGTTCAGGAGATTTCCAGGGACAGTATGGTTTATAAAATCAGCTCCGGAAAACTGAAGCATTCCGACCAATGCCACGGCAACCGACGCCCATAAAATGATCTTTACCAGGATAAAGATTCTTTTTTCATCCCGGGAAAAACAATAAGCGAAGATGAGAATCAGAACATAACATATCTGTGTCAGCCCTCCCTCATAATGGTCGAAGACGCCGAAAACAGCGGTTACTTTATTATCCGAAAAACAGACCGAGAGAACCACCAGAACGATGTAAGGTACAAACACAAAGAATATACTGGGTAAAGGCCCTTCCCATTTTATCAGATACATCAAGAAAAGCAGGAGGGTTGCACCATAGAGAATGAACACCTTTATCAGATGAAAAAAATCTTCATAATGTTTTAGAGGCTTGATAAACCTGCTTATTTCTTCATGGAGCACCAGTGGAATACGAAGAACGGTTAGAGGAATGATAAACGTAATCAGAAAAAAAGGGATGTACTCCCATTTGGATTCCCGCAGAATACTCCCTCGCTCTTTCATGAAATCATTCCATTCCCACAAATCGATATGGGGAACCGGAAACAAAGAAATAAAGTCTGCCTTCACCGTCCACGAAAACGATGTCTTCGGCTCTTGCTCTTGTCAGGTTTATGGTATTCCCATTGTCATCGGTGAGTTTGTACTTCCCCGGAGATATGTTTTCAATGTTATAATCTTCTCCTTCTGATAGGCTCGCATGCTGAAACGCCGGCTTGTTTACAAGCAGGATAATACTTAATAAACCAACCACTATGATGACCCCTAAAACGATGAACATGGATTTCGGGTTCTTTAACACATTAGGCTGTGATTTCATCTTGTTACCTTCCTTTATTATTAATTCTGAGGTAGGCCTAAGGATTTGTCGTGACCCAACTCAACCCATGGAATGGGTGCTAAAACGTGAGGAGATCTGCCATCTCTCCGTCATTAATAAGTATACAAAAACCCCCGGTTTTGTCAACCAGGGGTTTCATTAAGTCTTTGTTACTCAGCCATCTTTTTATAACTTTCGTATCTACCCTTGGCATCTTCATATGCCTTGGCAAATAGCTCTTCGGCGATATCAGGGAAGGTCTTTTTCAGAGAAGTGTAACGAACTTCACCTTCCAGGAATTCCAAGAAGTCTGCATTAGGCTCTTTGGAATCGAGGATGAACGGGTTCTTGCCTTCCTTCTTCAATTCCGGATTGAAACGCCACATATGCCAGTAGCCCGCTTCAACGGCCTGCTTTGTTCTGGCCTGGGTACGTCCCATTCCTTGGCGGATACCATGGTTGATACAAGGAGCGTAAGCATTGATCAATGATGGACCATCATATTTTTAAGCTTCGATAAGTGCTTTCATTAATTGATTTTTATCAGCACCCATGGCTACTTGGGCAACATATACATAACCGTAAGTTGTGGCAATCATCCCCAGATCCTTCTTCTTCACCTTTTTACCCGAGGCTGCAAACTTAGCAACTGCAGCAGTAGGTGTGGCTTTGGAGGATTGTCCACCCGTATTCGAATAGACTTCGGTATCAAATACGAGCACATTGACGTTTTCACCGGAAGCCAGGACATGATCCAACCCGCCGTAACCAATGTCATAAGCCCATCCATCTCCACCGAGAATCCAGACAGATTTTTTGATCAGATAATCTTTTTTATCGAGAATACCCTCAACC
>JAAYKJ010000220.1 GCA_012522505.1 Clostridiaceae bacterium | reverse complement strand
GCTTTCGCGGTGAAGGGAAGCATTTTTGCAGCCTCCTGCCGTGTAAGCGGAGCAGACGGGTTAAAAAATCCTTTGCCGTCCCCCTCGACGATACCAAGAGAATATGTCGCGAGAATATCGTTATTATTGAGAACATCATAAAATGGGTAATGGTCATATAGGACGGAATCTGGAATCTCGATGTTTTTCTGTTCGTTCAGTCGGGTGATCAGAGTGCAGAATTCCCCCCTCGTAATGTTTTGCTTATAATTATTCATCAGGTCCTCAGGAATCAAGTATTGTGTGGCGGCTTTTGTCAGCTCCGGCACCGCCCAGTTGGACGCGGGGCTGTTGGGCGACCTGTACAGGACACCTGGCAACTTCAGAAGCCCCCATTTACCATCCTTTTTGACGCAGATGAGGCCTTTTTCGTAGGCACAGAAATCCTGATATACCCCCGCCCCAATCACAAGATTGCCGTTTATATCAAGCAATTGGCGATCATAGCCCCTGGATGTTACGAAATAACCGCCGGGCAGCTCCTGGATACTGTCATATGTACAGGGAATGACCAGCACGCCATCTGGTGACAGCAGCCCCATATTCCCGGCAGTACCGGAGCTGCCGGCTGTTATGAAACCAGAGGGCAGAATATCATACAGTATGTATTTCCCGAAATCAACAACAAGCTCCCCGGAAATATCCAGCAAACCGTTTATAAAATTCTCTTTGTAGAGGATTTGCGAGCGGGCGGATGCTATACCGGTTGCTGTCAGCTGGCATGGATAAAGCTCATGACCATCTGCGTTTAAAATACCATAACTGTCATTCTTCGAAACGACTACGAAGCCATAATCTCCTAAACTGATGCTGTCATATTTTCCTTTAGGGACAAGCTCCTTACCATAGATGTCATACAGCGCATTATCGCCGACGACAAGGAGTTCCGCATTCTTACACCTGTAAGCATACCCGTTTACGATCGTCTTACCCAGACGGTCCAAAGTGACTGGTTGACCATTCGGCAGTGTCGCGTTAAAAATACCGTAATTGTATTCAATGCTTTGATAAGAAAACGGTAACAGGATCTGGCCAGTCTCATCCATGACACCCTGAAGATCTCCCTTATTCACAATATACATACCATCCACTTGACTCCTGATGGAACTGAATCCATCACCAATATCCGTAACGACTTTTCCTGCAGAGTCGATCATCATCAGTCTACTTTCTTTGAGTGCAGGTGCATATCCGCCTGCGAAGGAACTGCCGGAATTGGGTGAGCCGATGCTGTCGAAAGTCCCAGCAGGGACAATGACGTCCCCGGTGCGGTTAAGAATACTACATTGGGCAGGTTTTGTAACGACATAATTCCCACTTTCGTTGAACATTCCCTCCTGTGTGGTGGTGATGATGAAGTGTTCACCATCAGCGGTCTCAATGTATTCACAATCCGGTGGTGACAGAGTCTCTCCTGTCTTCAGGTTATACAGTATGTAGTATGGGTTGGAAACCGTGGGCATGGGGTGTTCAAGCCTTGTGAGAATGGCGATGTCACCATAGACTTTAGCAAATATCCAGTTATGACCCTCCGGGCTGAGCACGCTCCCCGTCTGATCTGCGACAACGTACCAGCCATCCTGGGTTCCGTGGACATAGAACCCCCCGTCTGCATTAGGGTATAATTCCCCTATCCAATCAAATACAAAGGAAACAATCGTTTCTCCGTCACGGCTTACAATCCCCTGTTTTCCTCCCTTTGTGGCGGTGAAATAATCCGAATTCTCGGGGCGGGCAAAACATGTCCCGTCATAAATAAGTGGGAGAATAACAGCCCCGGATTTATCGATAACGCCGACCTTGCCATCCTTTTTTGCCATGTAATATCCATTGTTACCAAGAGTAAGCTCATCATATTCGCAAGGTAATATAAGAATATTACTATCTGTTGCCAGTGCGCCCGGAGTTACCCCTGCAAACAGTATAAACATGAGTAGAAATAATAAGGT
>JAAYKJ010000219.1 GCA_012522505.1 Clostridiaceae bacterium | reverse complement strand
TAGAATTCTTCAATGAAAATACATCTATATCATTTCAGCTCATTGTCTCCGCAAACACGATTGGGATGGAACCGCCTGCCATCTCCTGAGAAAAAACGGCTGAACATCTCATAATACTGCAACCTTAGGCACTGTATCCCGACGATTAACCCTTCCAGCCCGATAATCAACAGATTTCCAACGATAAGCACCACAACTTTACCTGCGCCATTAACCATCCCATACAGGGTCCATATGGCCAATGCAAGCCCCGCATGGCTTAGTGCGAAAGCGGATACCCTAACAAAAGAAATCGTATTGCTTAAAAAACCAAGAACAGCCTCAAACACTTCAAAAAAGCCTTCCACAAAGCTTCCACCGTTATTGGAATGGCGATGCTTAAAAAAGGTCCTTTCAAGCTTCTCTTTGAACAGGATGAGAATAAGAGGAATTATTACGATCACTGCACACAGCCCTATAGACACCGAAGCCGGCCCTTTTACCAGGATGATCAGGATTGTCGCAAGCGTTCCTCCATAAAAGGCCAGGCCCACAAGTCCATTCTTGTCAAACAACAGCCTCCCGTAATCTTTTGCCTTCACACTGTTGAAGACATTGATGATAATGGAAAGGAGGATGATAATCGCACCATAACTGATGGATATGATCAATAACTGATTGATATTTTCCATCGGTGCTCTCCAAACCGGTTTTAGGAGATGTTCATTTCCAAAAAAACTGCCGTATAAAAAGCCAAATCCGATGGAGGAAACCCCAACACAGGCAAGCACCCAGCCCAGGCTCTGTTTTTTGCTGAAAAACATATACAGACCTGCCAGTGCAATAACAGCCCCCTGCCCTACATCTCCAAACATTGCACCAAACATCAGTATATAGGTAAGCGCGATTAAGACGGTGGGATCAACTTCATTATGCGCAGGTATTCCGTACATCGTTACAATTGATTCAAAGGGTTTGAAAAACTTGCTGTTTCTTAATATTGTCGGCGGTTTTAAGCCCCTTACTTCTTCGGGCTCCTCTACCGTCAGAGCAATATCGTCAAGCCCCTTCAGTTGCCCCGATAATTCTAAAAAAGCTCTTTCTGGCATCCACCCGGCAAGATAAAAGGTTTCCTGTGTATGGGCAGCATATTTTCTTACAGCAAACGCCTGCTGCATATAAACCACTCTGCTGTAAAGATTCTGGAACGCGATTCTTTCTTCCTGAATTGCAGCCTGAAACTGTTCATTCAATTGAGCCAGCTTATCTTCCAGATCACGGATCTCCTCTTTCATGGAAACAATTTCATCGGAAGGGAATCCACGGGCTTTTTCAGAAATCCATATCCGCTCAAAATATAGCGAAGAAAGGATATGGTCTATTTTTTCTGATACCACGGCGGGCATGGAATAACAGATCCAAGCTTCCCTGTCGTCACTGGAGAAGGGAACAACGATCACGTCCCTCCCGTTCAGAACCATATCCAATTTCTTGAAGTTTTCCTTTGGAAGTTTTCCAAAACGGATTTTCATGTACTCCAGTTGAAAAAGCTCTTCCAACCTAAACTGCAGATTTCGTATGGGCACAAGCTGTTTTAGGATTTGCCTGTTTCTATCAATTTCGGTCTGGACCTTCTCAATCTCTTTTTCAAAGTTACCCATTTTTTCTTCTAACGCTGATAGATATTCCATCGTTTTGGCAGGTTCAATCTGCTCTTTTGCATAAAAACACCTTTCCTCAGGACAACAAGAGACTATCCGTGCTTTCATGATCCTGTTTACGTTCTCCAGTGCCTTTACTAACCGATCATATGGATTCTCTTCAATAAAGGGTTTTAGCCCCTTTAGTTTCGGCACCTGGTTGAAAGCATGTTCAAGCTGTATATCACAGTCAATAATATGGCGCAGCACAAACCCATCCAATTGATCGACAGGCCCTGCAATATTCACATATTTCATACGTTCAACCGACAATCCTTTCCACTTCCTTCCAATTGCTTTGAATCAACTCTATTTGACTGTTCCCCATCTAACGATGAATGTCCTGAAAACCAACAATATACCGCCGGATCTCATCTTCTGGGAGCTGATACCGTATTCCCTCAATGATGGAGATAATGTTGGAAAGCTCAAACTCCTTCAGATGTAAATAGGACAAGGCGCTGGATATGGTAAACCCGTACTTTCTCAGAAAACGTTTGTGCATGGTATACATGTATTCCGAATAATTAAGTTCGAAAAACATATGTTTATCCGATGAAAACAGCTCTGCATATTTTGTCTTTGCAACAATTTGTTTGAACGCTTCACTGCCCCGGGCGTCAACCAGCTCGTAGATCAAATCAATTGAAAGGCTGTAGCCGTGAGGCACAAGATACCCAAGAATGACACTTCGATCCAGATTATAGATTGCCCTTCCCCTGTAAATCCATAAAAGGTTCATTACATCAATTTCGGTTCCGACCGAATAATCGACAACTTTTGCGTCCATTCCCTGAAGCAAGCTCTTCTTCTTTGAAATAACCAAATTCATGTAATACCTGTCCAAAGACATTTCGATATGAAACAGATTATGGCTCTTATCCTCTGCCAGGAAAGGCCTTAAAATGTGATAATACCCTGTCCCCTTCAGATTCGCAATAAATTCCTGTGAACTGTGTACCTTTGAAAGCCTCGTAATATTCAGAGTGTCATACTTTGACAAAAACAGCAGTGCTTCTTTTGCCAAGGTTGTTGTCCCTTCCATTTCCAGTACCCTGAACAAGCGCTTAATGCTCTCCACCTCGTGTTTCATATAGGCGATCTTCAAAAACGCTTTTCTTTTTCCCCTGGAAAAACAGAACAGCTTTCTAAAGTCATCCAAAAGGCTTTTTTTAAGAATATTCTCAAGCTGTATCCGATGAATATCACACTCATTGATGCCTGAGAGAACACCCCGGTAATGCGTGTGATATTTCAGGATCGCAGCAACGTCGCCAACACTCCTTTGTTGCATCAGCTCGCTGTAATCTTCTGATGTTAATAATTTTCCATACATTGCACGGGTTTTTCCAGCAAGTGCACTATACTCTGCTGCAGCCAATGCCATATCAATCACCGATCACATTGGAAAAGATTATATCCTCCCATTTTGTTGCACATTTCGAAACTTGTTCGTCAAGTTGCATCAGTTTCTCCTGAAGTTTTCGATTTATCCGCTCAATTCCCTCTTGGAGCTCTTTTTCGCCCGACAAAACCAACTGCCGGATTTTTGCATCGGTCATCTCTGTAATTTCTGCCTTTCGAATCTTAATATCATCATGTAGCCTGTCTTCTATTTGTTCTTTTTTCTGAACAGCTTCTGCATAAACTTCCTTCGCCCTGTTTTCTATTTCAAGGATCTTTTCGAAAACTTTATCCATGATGCATTCTCCTTTAACTCTCTGATTTACCACCTTGTAACTATTGTATTATAGCATTCTGATTCCGTTTTGCAATAATGACAAATAAAAAAAACAAGTTCGTAAAATGAAAAGTTATAAACATGTTATGGAATTCACAACTTTGCTTTTTACTATTGTATTTTTATACATTTGAATGTATAATTATGCTAATGCGCGAACATCGTGTTCTTGGAGGTGTAAATATGGATTTACAGGAAATCATGCAAAAGGATCAACAATATTATATGAATACCTTTGGAAAGCGTGTTCCAGTGTGCTTTACCCATGGTAAGGGAATGTCTTTATGGGATACAGAGGGAAACGAGTATCAGGATTTTTTCTCAGGCATTGCCGTCAGCGCATTGGGGCATTCACTTCCTGCAGTTGTAAAGGCTATCTGCGAGCAGGCACAAAAAATAATCCATTGTTCAAGCTTATACTATATTGAGCAGCAGGCAAACCTTGCAGAGCTGATCGTGAGGAACTCCTGTGCGGACAGGGTATTTTTCGCAAACAGTGGAGCAGAGGCCAATGAAGGCGCAATAAAGCTGGCAAGGCTGTATTACAAGAAAAAAGGGTTCCCAAATCGGTTTGAAATCATTACCCTTGATAAATCCTTTCATGGACGAACCCTTGCCACGATAGCCGCAACAGGGCAGGAAAAATATCAAAAGGACTACTCTCCGTTAACACCGAAGTTTCTGAAAGTGCCCATCAACAACCTTGAAGCACTTGAAAATACAATATGCGACGAAACCTGTGCCATTTTGCTTGAACCCATACAGGGAGAAAGCGGTGTGAATCCAACTACCATTGAGTATCTGAGGGGCGTCCGTGAATTATGCGATAAAAATGAAATACTGTTGATTTTCGATGAGGTACAGTGCGGACTTGGAAGGACCGGTAAACTCTTCGGGTATCAGCATTATGGGGTCGAACCCGATATCTTTACTTTGGCGAAAGCCCTGGGTGGAGGATTCCCAATCGGAGCACTGTGTGCAAAAGAATATGTTGCGTCTGCTTTTTCACCAGGCGACCATGGTTCTACCTTTGGCGGCAATCCACTGGCTTGCAACACCGGTTATGCTGTCTTGTCTACCATCATTAACGACGGGCTTTGTGAAAATGCCGCCACGCTGGGAGAGTATTTTTTTGAAAGAATCAATGCGTTGAAGGAAAAGATTCCTGTTTTGGAGGAGGTCCGCGGAAAAGGTCTGATGATTGGAATCCAGTTCAATAAACCTATAGCGAAGGAATTGAACCAAATGTTATTTGCCAGAAAGTACCTCTTGGGCACGGTGGGTGATAATATTCTTCGGGTTTTACCTCCGCTTATTATTACAAGAAAAGATATCGATGGGTTTATTTCTGTGCTGGAAGAATTGCTGTGTGAATTCTAAAAAATACGTACGGTGATCTTCTTTTTCAGGTTAGCACCTCTCAAACTATAACAAAATAAGGTGGATACTTTTTGCTTATTCAAGTAAAAATCCAGGGGAAGCCCCCTGGATTTTTGGATTCACTTCCAGCAGACAGATTTGCTTAAGAAAGCAAAATCATCAACTGTCCTTAAAAGTTCATCTCAGACAGTATCCCATTGATCATTGCAGCCAGAATTCCATAGAATGCGATAAGCAACACAATCCCTATCGCCGCCATAATCAGATATGCGATGAAGAAATTCTTCTTGCTTTTGTTCGTATTGCTGCCAAAAGCCCATACAAATGGCATAACAATATTGACAATCGGAATAAGCAAGATAAGATATGTCAGCAACCAACCACCCACACTGTAGGGCTTATCGAGAGGGTCGACATTGTTGTAGCTGTTCTGGTATGTAGGATTGTAATTATTCTGGTACGCAGGAGCAGGCTGTGGAGCCTGTTGATAGCCCGAATTATAAGACCCTTGTTGATAAGATTGCGCCTGAGGCTGTTGATAATTGGTAGGCTGAGGTTGGGGCGAACTGACAGGCTGGGGCTCTTGAACCGGCTGTGGAGCAGCGGGTTCTGGTTCCTGGCTTGATTGAGCAGGTTGATCGTATTGCGCCTGATTCACTTCAGGCTCTGCCAGTTGCATATTATTTCCACATGTTTCACAGAACTTTGACCCTTCCGGTACGTCTGTACCGCACTTTGGACAGAACATATTTTTATCCTCCTTTAGACCATTCCGATGGAATGGAAAAATTCGCAGACTTTACTGAAATCTTATTTCGGGCTGCTCCTTTTTTCCAACTCTTTAGATATGTCTTCCCAAGTCAACCCCTGATGAACCATTAAAACCATTAAGTGATACACCAGATCAGCGATTTCATATTGAATCTCATCTTTGTTTTCATTTTTTGCGCCAATGATGACCTCCGAAGCTTCCTCTCCAACCTTTTTTAGTATCTTGTCCAGACCTTTGCTAAAAAGATAATTGGTATAGGAACCTTCCTTCGGGTTTTCTTTTCTGTTAACGATGACATCATATACTTCCTGAAATATATCAAATGTATTCTGCATCCTTACTTACCTCCATAAACGGGATTTCCCGATAAAAGCAGCTTATCGAGCCTGTGTGGCAGGCAACACCACGCTGCACTACAGATAGAAGAAGCGTATCCCCATCACAATCGTACCAGATTTTGTGTACCGTTTGAAAATGTCCGGAGGTCTCACCTTTTACCCACAGTTTACCGCGGCTTCTGCTCCAGTAGGTTGCCATTCCCGTTCGTAGTGTCTGCTCCAGAGCTTCCTGGTTCATCCAAGCCATCATCAGCACATCTTTTGTATGCATGTCCTGCACAATTACCGGAATAAGGCCCTGTTCATTAAACCTTAAATCTTTTAATATCATTCCAAAACCCTCTGTAGCGTTAAGCGCAGCAATGGTCACTTACGCAATGCGTACGCCACTGCTGGAGCGTATCACAAGAGTTCCACAGGTACATATCCGCTGGAACTCACCCAATACTGGAACAAGCCGTGCCTTGACCCATCAAACGCGAGCTTTTTAATCTTTTATTATTATATAGCAAAAAAATACATTCGACAAGGCTATACAAAACATTATGTAATCCGCCGTGATAAGTTGTTACTGTTCACATCATATGTACCTGGGAGATAGTTGTGCATAACTGAAACTACGCTTCATTTGCGAGAGCAGTATAGTTTGGCTCGGGTGATTTCTATGTCGAAATAAACAGGCTTAACATTTTATCAAATGCCCCTAAGCAAAGAACACGATCTGGTCCAATCGGACAAACGCCTTTGAAACAGGGGATCTTAGGGGCATTTTGGTAAACTCAGCTTTTTCTCTGTAAAACCGATTCGCTTTACATGGTCAGAATCCCGTTGGGTGTATCGATGATGATAATGACCTGCTCTTCCTTGCCGGTAACCGCATTGATGTATACAATAAAATCCCGGTCATTTAGCTTCCCTTTCAACTCATAACAAAACAGCTCGGTTCCAAAAGTTGTTGGGATAAGGGCAAGACCGGCTGAACTGATTTCAGATCTGGCAACAACCTTTGCGATAGCCTGCTCCTCTGTCAGGGATGGAGCCGGAATATCCCGTGTTGTATGATTCATGATATAGCCTTTCGATTCAAAACCAACAACCTCTCCGGTATCCAATGCGATCTTGACTTTAATCAGATCGGGATATGCCACTACCCCATTCTGTGTACTGGCATAGTTAATCGTAGCCGTACTGTCTTCTTTTATATAATAAGTATCTTTCATGTTTTTGTAACCGCGGCTTTCCAGAAACTTAAGCCCAGCTTCCTTTGCGCTGTCCACATTCAGGCTTTCCTGCCCAATGTCACGTGAATAGAGCATCCAGATAACATGCCCGCCTTTCTTTGTAACATCCGCGCTGGCAAACTCATCCTCAGGTCTGTCCTTAAACATAATCTTAAAACTGTAGGCAGGAAGGGTGTCGGTCTGGATGTCCCCGGCATGTTCAATCGATGCGACTTTCTCCTCTCCAATAAACTTCATCAGTCTATCCCGGGCCTGTTCCATGCTAAGCTCGTCTCCTGTAAGCCCCTTCGGCTTTTGGCTTGTCATGTGGTCTGAAAATGGTCCGTCATAAATCAATGTTGGAAACTCGGTGAAGGTTTCGTCAATATCTGAAAAAAGCTGACCAGTCAAGTTTTGGGATTGCTTCTGAAACAACGGTGTGCCTTTATCAGCCGGTTCATTCCAGCGTATCCTTCCGCCAGAAATAGACGATTGCAGATTGTTTAAACCATCCTGGAGGGATACGGAATACTGATGCAGATTCTCCAAAGTTTCATATTGCTTCTCATCGATTCCTTTGCCATTGATATTTTGTCTGTCCAACGCATAAGCAAAATCCCCCACCTGGGATAGAAATTTGGAGGTATTCGCAAGCACTTCTTGAGTGATGGGCAGCTGGCCCAGGTTTGTCTGTGCCAGATTCGCTTGATGCCATGCGGCTTGTAGAGTTTCAGCTGCCATCTCGGGTGTAGATGAAACCATGCTTTTCATCAACAGCACTTCTACATTTTGAACATATCCTATCATTTCATAAAAAGCCCGGTTGTATTGATTATCCAGTTCCTGCCTTAAATCTGCAGCACGCTTATATTGATAAATACCCCAGGCTGCTACAGCAGCAAGAAGAACAATAACCACACTGTACATATGCCTGTCTGAAAGCCTCTTTTTCCAGTCCTGGAGCTTCTCTCTGAATTTTCCCATTCAATATCACCTCCTGTGTGAGCGCTACTTTCCAAAATTGTGTTTCCCAATTGTCTTTATAATCTGTCTGCTCCAGATCCATTTGCTTGTTGCAGTTGCCGGGTTCCAGTAATACAGCGAGCCTCCGGTAGGATCCCAGCCGTTCATCGCATCACGGGTGGCTTTTACTACCGTAGAATCGGGATCGATTGGTACATTGATCTGCCCGTCGCTGACCGCAGTAAATGCGCCTGGCTGGTAGATAACTCCTGCTACCGTATTTGGGAAATCCGGTGATTGCACTCGGTTTAGGATGACGGCACCTACCGCCACCTGTCCCTCATAAGGCTCACCACGAGCCTCTCCATTAATGGCTCTGGCTATCAACTGCTCATCCGAAACCCTGGAAGCCTGCGCTATTGAAATTGTTTCAAACAGCACAGGAATACAAAAACATAATAGAACGGATAATATGGATATCAAAAGAACAGACTTGTTTTTCCGTGTTCTCTTCATGATGAAATACCTCCCTGAGTAATTACATTTTTACCGAAAGTATTTATATCAAGCATTCCAATGAAGGGCAAAGGAATGCTGAACATTGTTAGTTTTTCTAATCCCGGCATATTTATACCGACATCCGTTCATAATGGAATTGTAGATGATAACAGAGTACTGAAGAAAGCAGGCAAAAGCAGATATGCATGTCATGTTCCTTTTCGCCTCGACAGGATCGGGGCATTTTAAGGCTGCCGGTTATGTACGGGACGCTTTGCTGAAACAAAACAGGGAAACAATCGTCAGTATGGCCGATGTACTGAACCTGTGCGATTTTCCCGTTAAATCCTTTATTCTTAACCGGTTTAAGCAGTTAATCTCCAAATGTCCTTCGGTTTACCGTTTTTTGTACCGTCTGACCGAAAACAATGCCTGGTTCAACCGGGTGGCTGCGATATTTTTTTCTGGAAGCATTCAATTGCTGAAGGAAAGATGTGTTGCGGAAAAGGTGCAGGTTCTTGTCTGTACCCATCCGCTGGCGTTATTGTTCGCGTCCAGGCTGAACAGGGAAATGAAGGAAAGCTGTCCGGTAACCATGGGGATTATAACCGATTATCAGATTCACAGGTTTTGGTTATATCCATACATCGATCTATACTGTGTTCCCAATAAAGAGATGAAAGAAGAGCTTATGATTCTTGGCTGGCATCATGATAAGGTAAGGGTTACAGGTGTTCCCTGTCCATTGGACTTGTCGTCGGCTGGAGAGGAAGCAACAACCGCCCCATTCTGGCTTCTATCTGGCGGTGGTTGGGGGCTTGGCAATCTTGAGGCCACCACCCGGTGTCTTCTGAAGAAGCATAAACACTGCAACCTGTTGGTTGTAACAGGAGAGAACCGTTCTTTGTATCTCCGCCTGAAGGCGTTGGAAGAAAAAAACCCAGGCAGGCTGAAGGTTATGGGTACAATCCCGCATCTTTTCAATACGATGAAAAACGCTCTGGCGGTACTAACAAAGCCGGGTGGTCTGACTGTAACCGAAGCGATGATTCTGAAAAAGCCGTTAATCCTTTTAAAACCACTACCAGGCGCTGAAGAAAAAAACCTGAAATATTTGGTTAAACACAACGCTGCCATTCCTTATCATTCTTTCATGGAAAAACCAGAAATCATCAACTTCTGGCAGGATTATCACTCCATCCACCAAGCGACGACGGCAAGGAGCGACAGCAGCTGTCTTATCGCCCAATGGATATTGGAAGAAGGGAGCAGGTAACAGCTTATTTGCCATAATCTCCTCTTGTGTTTATCAGGCGCTACCTCTCTTCCGCATCAAGATTGATACTGAGTAATTAAACGTTTCCCTGTTACTAATACCCAAGTTCGACATGCTTGATAATCCTTTTTTTATTGTAATAGCTCTTGAACTGCTATCTGGCGCCAGGAAATGTTCACTCTGCTGTACAACACATTAATAGTGATAAAACAGTTACCCAAGGCAAATAATTGTGACGAGCCCGATCACAGTAAATCACTGTCAGACTTCACAGACACAGCGCAAATGCTGGTTGATATACCAGCATTGAGGCCTGGCCCCAAGGCTGGTACATCATTGATTTGGAAAAATATTTGTCCTTCGCTGTCTATGGAGATGCTGAAGCCTTAGTGTCACACGGGTTACTTCATAGTTCTTTGTATTATCTAAAAACTATTCAGTATTTGCTCTCGTAGAAATCCTGAACAGCTGCGTTATCAGGCATACAAACAGAGCAATGATTGCGCCTACAACTATGCTTAAAAGTATATATTTTGTAGTAAAGCTAAGGCAGTTAAAGTAAGTCGCAAGTACCTCCATGGAAGGAATATTCTTAAACAGGTACAAACCAGCCAAATTTGCAGCAAGAATAACCAGAGCAAAGATAAGTGCTGTCCCAGCAAACCTGAATCTTCCTCTGATTTGCCTGCCACATACAAGCTCATAAATAAATGTCGATATTATCCCTGGAACATAAAGTACAAGAAGCAGTATCCAGAATGCTAAAGCATCTAACATAATATACCTCCTTTCGGTATTAATATCTCTGTTAACATATTATGTAGACTTGCTGTTGAATGTGACTGGCATATTATTTTTCTTAATCTACATAATTTTTCATGATTATTCATAAAAAATATATATCTCTTGGCTTTTACAGCTCTGAAAGTGTGTTTCTTAATAAACGCAAATCCTTACAGAAGCTGCATTCCCGGATATATTTCAAGTCCATCCATATCTCCTGTATTTCATTTAAGTCAGATTGTCTGAAAAACCAGGGTCCGGTCAATCCGGGCCTTACTGAAAACCTGAGATGATGCCAACGCATAAGCTTGTCATAATCCGCCGTTTTAATCGGTTTTGGTCCAACAAAACTCATATTTCCAATTAATATTTTATAAAAAACCGGATAAATATTTATAACATTGAATAACGAACGAAGAAATCTTTGCATTCGCTCAACAAAAACCTGGTTTCTTCTCGTCTTTACATGTACCTCTGAAGGTTTCTTTTTGTTTTTTCCCTTTATGACGGGTTCAAAATAGCTAAGAGCAAAAACCACAGCATATCGCCCGATAATTTGTTCTCTTACCATGCGGCCTTTTCGCAATAAGAGGCAGGTTGGGGTATAAAGGCCATATACTGGCAATAACAAAATCAAGCATAAAAAAGAGCACCCAATATCAAAGGCTCTTTTTATAAACATCTGCATTTTGGAATGGCTTAAATAAATCTTCCTCTGTCTGATTATTTTCTTTGTTTTCTGATACTTTGTATGAATCATTTTAATATCATCTCCGGATTCTCATAAAAGAGCTTCTTTGAATACTTTTCCCCCACCCAGCCCATAATCTTTTGGTAAGCCTGTGGATATCTATGGTTGTAGTCCTCTGCACAATGCGAATCGGAGGCAACAAAGTCGACCAGCTGAAGTTGCAGGATTTTTTTTGCAAATGCCTTGCTTTTCTTTCCATAAGCTCCAACTACGCTTCCTGCATCAATCTGGATCAGGCAGCCTTTCTCGATAAAATGGATAAAGGAATGAATATTTTTTACAAATGGTATATTTCTTTCGGGATGTGCGATTATAGGCATAATATTTTCCAGGTGCAGCTTGTAAATAACATCATACGCATAAATCGGTATGGTGTCGTATGGCAGCTCCAGCAAAATATAACCCGAGTTACCCAGGGTCAAATGCTTACCGGATTGAATCAGCTCAGGAATATTGGGCTGCAAAAAGACTTCATGTCCCAGAAATAAATCTATACCACATCCGTCCATTCTTTTTTTCAAATCATCAAATTTGCTCTGAACCTGTTTTGATCCAAAAATACCTTCATGGAAATGTGGTGTAGCAATTATTTTCTTAATTCCCAGCTTTTCAGCTTCCATCACCATTCTTATAGATTGCTGTATACTTGATGGTCCATCGTCTACCCCATGAACGACGTGGCAATGAATATCAATCATAATGATTCTTCCTTTTTGTTTGTTTTCGTTCTCTAAGCCAGTTCCTGTAGGTTTTTCCGTCATGTCCGTAATACTGATGATAATAATTGTAGTAACGTTTATTCATATACTTGTAGTTCATCTTGTTTAATATTACACCCAGGATTTTTGTGTCTGCATTTTCAAGCTGTTCCTTTACTGCCCGTGCAAGCTTGAAATTAATTTTCTCGGGCTGTATCACCATAATTGTTGCATCAGTTTTGGATGCAATAATCGCAGCGTCAATTACATTACCCAACGGTGGAGTATCCAGAATAACCGTATCAAATTGCTGAGAAACGGTTTCCAGAAACTCATTAAACCGGATTGAACCAAGCAATTCTGTTGGATTGGGTGGCTTAACACCGCAAGAAATATAAAACAGATTTTCATATGGAGACTGATGAATCACTTGCTCAAGCTTTACACGGTTCAATATAAAATTGGACAGGCCTTTTGGATTATCCACATTGATTTTTTTCATAAGCATTGGTTTTCTTAAATCTGCATCTACCAGAAGCACCCGTGAGCCATTCTGGGCGATTGTTGCACCCAGGTAATATGAAACCGTTGATTTTCCCTCGTTGGGAGAACAGCTTGTTATAGTCAGTGTGGTTAGTTTCTTATCAATGTAAGAAAATTCTATATTGGTTCGGAGTGCTTTAAAGGCCTCCTGAGAATCCAAATCCCAGGATTTTTCTGATAATTGTATGCTATCCATTCATTTATCCCCTTTCATATCTGCTTTCCATCGGAGGAATTTATTATTGTATTGGCTCTCATATACTCAATGGCTTTTCTGACCTCATCCTGCTTCAATAACAGCTCCTTTAGTTCACTAATATTCAACCTTTTAGCATTATGTGAATTATACTCGCTATTATTGTTAATACTTTCTTCTACACCAATGTTATATGTCATATAATTGAGACTTCTGGTGTCCACCGGAATTTTGTAGTATAGACCGAGGTCTTCAGCATACAGCAGCTCCTGATTGGTTAGCAGAGTCTCATACATTTTTTCACCGTGTCGAATTCCAATTTCCTGAACCGGATTATTACATTGAAACACCTCTTTCAATGCAATAACCAGATCCCCTATCCTTGCTGCGGGTGATTTCTGAACAAAAATATCTCCCTGGGTCGCATGCTTAAAGGCAAATAGTACCAGCTCAATGGCTTCATCCAAAGTCATAAAATACCTTGTCATATCTGGCTGAGTCACCGTTAAGGGTTTATGGTTTAGGATCTGTCTGATAAGCGTTGGTAAAACTGATCCTCTTGAACAAATTAAATTCCCGTATCGTGTAGCACATAAGATTGTAGATTTGGATGTGAGCATCCGGGATTTCGAAAGCATTATCTTTTCCATCATTGCTTTTGAAATGCCCATGGAGTTAATTGGATACACTGCTTTATCGGTGGATAGGCATATTACCTTTTTCACCTTTTCAGCTATAGCACAATCCAATACATTCTCAGTACCCAATACATTCGTTTTAAAGGCTTCCATAGGAAAAAACTCACATGAAGGCACTTGTTTTAGCGCAGCAGCATGAAATACATAATCAACCCCCTTCATAACCCGAACAATGCTCTTTTCATCACGTACATCCCCAATATAGAATTTTATTTTATTGTTGTTAAACTTTTTTCTCATTTCGTCCTGCTTTTTTTCATCCCTTGAAAAAATACGGATTTCACCTGCATCCATTTTAAGAATCCGCTTAAGCACTTCATTTCCAAAAGATCCGGTTCCCCCTGTTATAAGCAGGCATTTATCCTTAAACATCTCAATTCCCCTCTTTCATTAATAAAGCTTGTTCTTATACCATTTCCTCGTCCTCAACCATCTGCTCCTTCTGTTGAAAAACCGGTATAATACCTAAAACCTTCAAATTTAAGTACTTCTCAACATCTTCAGATGTTTTAACAGTGTCATCCAGAAAATCTACAATAAATATAACTGCCAGAGCTACAAGAAGCCCAATGATAAAGGACAGAAAAATATTGTATCCCACATTGGGACTAACCGGCCTTGTTGGAATTCTTGCCAAATCAATAATATTGATATTTGCCATGTTCATTAATTCAGCTACCTTATCTCTGAATGTTATTGTCACCTTGTCGGCAATATCCCTGGCCTTGACCGGATCAACACTTTGCACTGCAATCTCCAGTATCCGTGTATCATTTCGTGCTTTTACAGAAATGCTGGAGGAAAGTGATTCGTATGTCATCTCTGTAAGCTCCATTTCCTCAAGCACATTTTCGATAACCGCCCTGCTTTTAATAAACTCCTGATAATCCTTTACTAGTTGCTGGTTTATGATAATGTCATCATATTCGACCATCCCCACATTACTTTTGGAGATTACATAAATAGTGGTGTTGGCTTCGAACAACTGTGGTATCCCATATACCGTAACCAAAGCAGCAGTAAGCACAAAAGCAGCAGGTATAATAATTAAAATCCTGATTCTCTCCCTTACAATTTGCAGCAGGTTTTTTAGTTCCATCCATTCCATTCCCAAATCCTCCGATGTAATAAAGATTTCATTGTCCTCATTTAATTTATGAAAAGTAATATATTATGTTTCCTTATTTTCCTTTTACGTTGCATGAGTCATTATTTAACCTCTCAACATATAATGAACCATAAAAAAGGCCCTACCTGTTTGCCGGTGTTTCGGCCCGGCTGGCAGAGCAGGCTGTTATCGCACTTAAGTAATTTACTGATACAAAACAGAAATATATAAAAATATTTATGTTTTTCATCTGTAAGCTACTTCATTGATGTGGACGCGAACCACTGTAATGTGGTATTGAACCGCCTCTTAAGCATAAATATGCTTATCCTCCGATATGCGATTTTCCTCATGGAATACACGCTCTAAAGCAGGGGAATCAGGGGCATGCATAAAATGAGTTTTGAAAGGAGCAGCTATGAAAATACCTTTTTCACCACCAGATATCACTTCGCTTGAAATTGATGAAGTTATTGATACTTTGAAATCAGGATGGATAACAACGGGGCCCAAGACAAAACAATTTGAAAAAGAACTGGCAGCATATATAGGTAACCCACAGGTTGTATGCCTGAATTCTGCAACATCGGCTATGGAGCTTACGTTAAGAATTCTGGGTATAGGCGAAGGAGATGAAGTTATTACAACTGCATATACCTATTCAGCTTCAGCCAGCGTGATTCATCATGTAGGGGCCAGAATTGTTTTGGTTGATACGGCAAAGGATTCCTTTCATATTGGCTATGATCAACTGGAAAAGGCAATCACTTGCAAAACTAAAGCAATTATTCCTGTTGATATAGCAGGAGTCATGTGTGATTATAATAAAATTTTCGAGATCTTGGATAGGAAGAAAAACCTTTTTACACCAACAAACCTGCTGCAGCATTCACTGGGGAGAGTAGCGGTATTGGCTGATGCAGCCCATTCCTTTGGGGCTTTGCATAAAAACATAATAAGCGGGCAAGCTGCGGATTTTACATGCTTTTCTTTCCATGCAGTAAAAAATTTAACCACTGCGGAAGGTGGTGCAGTTACCTGGAGACAGATTCCGGGAGTTGATGATATAGACCTGTACAAAAAATATACTTTTCTTTCACTGCATGGTCAAACAAAGGATGCGCTGGACAAAAACCGACTGGGTTCCTGGGAGTATGATATAGTAACTCCTGCCTACAAATGTAACATGACTGATATTGCTGCTTCGATTGGAATTAAGCAACTCCAGCGGTATTCAGAAATTATTGACAGAAGAAAAAGGATCATTGAAAGCTATGATGCTCTGCTTAAGGACAGTGATGTTATCAGTTTAAAACACTTTGGCAGCGATTTTAGCTCCAGTGGTCACCTGTATTTGACCAGATTGGAGGGAAAGGATGAACATTTCCGTAATAATGTCATAATTGAGATGGCTAAAAAAGGTATATCATTAAATGTTCATTATAAACCTCTCCCAATGTTTACAGCATATCAAAATTTAGGATTCGAAATAAAAAACTTTCCAAACGCCTTTGATATGTACAAAAACGAAATAACACTCCCATTACATACACTGCTCACGGACGATGACATAGTTTATGTAGCTGAATCACTGAAGGATATACTTTATGGTTAATTTGTTACTGTTCTTGAGAGATAGCTCTGAACAGTGATGCTAATTTTCTCTTAGGAGGAGTTAATGTATCAGAAATATTGCAAGAGAGCTCTTGATGTGTTATTCGCACTGCTGCTTCTCCCCCTGGTTCTGTTTATCATAGCTATATGCGGATTCTTTATATGGTTGGAAGATCATGGATCTATCTTCTATTGTAGCGAAAGATTGGGCAGAAACCAGAAAATTTTTTATATGAGAAAGCTTCGTTCAATGAAAATAAACGCCGCTGACCTTAGGCGTGAAGATTGTTCAGCCATATGTTCCGCTAACGACAAAAGACTGACAAAAACCGGGGAATTTTTACGCAGAACAAGCATCGATGAATTGCCCCAGATTTTTAATGTTCTTGCTGGAGAGATGAGTTTTATAGGACCCAGACCCGATCTTCCCGAGGCTTTGAATTGTTATACTGCCGAGGAGCTTGGTAAACTTCGTGTCAGACCTGGGATCAGCGGTCTGAGCCAAGTGTTATATCGGAATTCTATATCTCAAAAGCAAAAATTTGAATTGGATCTATATTATACAGAACATATCACTTTCAAAATGGATGTCCGGATATTTGTTGCCACCCTGCTTCGAGTTTTTGGGCAAACAGATATTTATAAGGACTGAATAAAAACTACAAACTATGCCTTTCATTTAGAATTTTACAGGAGAGCAGGTGAGTTTATCTGATTATCGGTGAAAAAACATGTTTACGGGCATTAAACCGTAAGGATTCATCCCTGATTTTACAATGGGTAAACCAGCCAAATCTCAGGGCAATGACAGGAACTGTCTTTCCTGTTTCCGATGCTGAGCATGAGGTTTGGTTTGAAAATAAGCTAACTGAAAAGCTAAATAAAGTATTTGGAATTGAAGAAAAAAGCAGCGGTAAGCTGATAGGTATTATTGGGCTGAAAAATACTGATTATGTAAATCGCAACGCAGAGCTTTTTCTTTATATCGGGGATAAAAACAACCGCGGAAAAGGTTTAGGAGCTGATGCGCTAAAAACAATGCTGTTTTTTGCATTTGAAGAGCTTAATCTGCACCGTATATCAGTGGAGGTTTTCTCTTATAATACCCAAGCCATAAAGTGCTATGAAAAGGTTGGTTTTATCCAGGAGGGTATATTGCGGGAAAGCTTATACAAAAAAGGAAAATATCATGACAAAATACTTATGGCTATTCTTCATACAAATCATTATTTCGTGGACTAACCTTACTGTCTGACAGTTAGGGGAAATTCAGGGGGAATTATGAAAAACACAAAAAAAATTATGATTATTGGTGCAGGAGTTTTACAGGTGCCTGCTATACAAAAAGCCAAGGAAATGGGTTTATATGTTGCTGCTCTGGATATGGATCCCGCTGCCTTGGGGTTTAGGTTTGCTGATGAATGTGTGACCGTTAGTACAAACGATATTGAAGGAGCTCTTGAAGCAGCACGGCAAATAAAGCCTGATGGTGTAATGACTCTTGCCAGCGACATGCCTGTACGTACCGTAGCGGCAATCGGACATGAGCTGGGTTTGACGGCAAATTCCATAAAGACAGCGTTAAACGCTACTGACAAGGGAAAAATGCGTGATGCTTTAAGCCGGAACAATACGCCCATACCAAAATACCATATTATTCACAGCTTTAATGAGTTTATGGATGCATGCGAAAGCTTTCAAGGATACTTCATTGTAAAACCCGCTGACAGTTCCGGAAGCAGAGGGGTTGTTCTGGTAAGCAGAGATATGGATTTACAGGATATATATCAATACAGTAGATCTTTTTCGGGATCAGGTTCTGTACTGATAGAAGAATATATGGAGGGTACCGAGGTAAGTGTTGAAACCATTACAGTTGACGGTAAAACCGAGATTGTTGCAATCACCGACAAGCTAACAACTGGTATGCCCTACTTTGTTGAAATGGGGCATTCCATTCCTTCCACACTTTCGACGGCATCCTGTGACGCGATCGCAGTTGCTGCCCGCTCGGCAGTTAATGCAGTTGGAATTAAGCTGGGTCCTGCACATACTGAAATTATTTTAACCAAAAATGGACCCAAAATTGTTGAAATAGGTGCAAGACTTGGCGGAGATAATATTACCACTCACCTTGTTCCATTGGCCACCGGAATAGATATGGTTGAATGTTGCATTAAAATTGCTCTTGGCGAAAAAATTAAATTGCCTGTGAAAAAGTCCGGTGGGGCGGCTATTCGTTACTTTCCTTCAAAACCCGGGAGATTACACTCAATTTGTCTTCCTGATCGGGAACTGAATCCCAATATACAGGAAATTGTTTTCACAAAAAAAATTGGAGATATTGTAAACCCGGTTAAAAGCAGCAATGACAGAATTGGATATGTCATCGCTAATGGTGAAACACCCTCTCAGGCAATTTTAAACTGTGAAAATGCAATTCACTCCACCAATATTAGTATTTTGTAGTAATGCATAAGGGCATGGTATAGAAAGGTATAAAAATGAAGGTTGGCATAGTAACATCCCTTTCGAATAAACTACTTCAATATCGCAGTGAGCTTGTTTCCACGATTTTAGAAAGAAACCATAATTTAACCGTTTTAGGCTGTGAACCTGCGGAGGAATGCCATCCGGTACTTTCTCCCCATTCAGTTCAGTACATAGAGCTTCCTTTTCCCCGTTATAATATTAATCCTATCACGGAGTTTGGATTTATTCTCAAAGCGGTTAATATTTTTAAATCCCTTCAAATCGATGCATTGCTGATTTATGGTATAAGGTTGGCGCCAGGTATATCCGTAGCCGCGTATCTGGCAGGAATCAGAAGAATCTATGCGGTGATCAACGGAACGGGAACCCTGTTTCATATGCCAGGAATTAAGGGCAGCCTTGCAAGGTTTATTTCCTATCCCCTCCTGCTCACAGGTCTTCATATGTGCAAATGTGTCTTTTTTCAAAATGAGGATGATCGCGGAAGGTTACTTCGCATGGGACTTGTTAACAGAAAAAAAACCTGCATTGTCAATGGTTCAGGTGTAAACCTGGAAAAGTATAAGCCAAAGCCGTTACCAAAAAAGCATATGTTTCTTTTTGTTGGCCGTTTGTTGCGGGATAAAGGTGTGAACGAATTTCTGTCGGCAGCAAAAATAGTAAAGAAAGTACACCCTGGCGCCAGATTTGTTCTTGTAGGAGCATACGACGAAAATACTACCGCTATTCCAAAAGAAATAATTGAATCCTTTATAAATCAGAAAATAGTTGAGCATATTGAATGGTCTGACAGAATCGCTGATTATTTGGAGGCCTGCTACACTTTTGTACTGCCTTCGTATCATGAAGGAACACCGCGGACAGTATTGGAGGCCATGGCCTCGGGAAGACCCATTATCACAACGGATGCCCCTGGGTGCAGAGCTACAGTCATAAACGGAATCAACGGATTTCTTGTACCTGTAAGAGATGTGGAGCTTCTGGCAGAAAAAATGATTTGGATGATTGAAAACCGCTGCGAAGCTGAAAAAATGGGGCGGAAAAGCCTGAGAATATGCAGGGAAAAATACGATGTCCACAAAGTAAACAAAACAATTCTTGACACGATGAAACTATAACAATTAATGATCCAATGTATTTGTATTGGGAGGAGCTCATATGGAAAGCAAAATAAAACATCCTGACAGGGAGAAGAAGTATTTTATTACCGGAGCTGCCGGGTTTATTGGTTTCCACCTTTGCAGAAGACTGCTAAAAGAAGGCTGTCACGTAATAGGGCTGGATAATTTGAACGCATATTATGATGTTCAACTTAAAAAGAACCGTTTGAAGCAGCTTGAGGGGTATAGCCTGTTTAAATTTGTACAGGGAGATATTGGAGATAAGGGATTGCTTAAAGGTATATTTAGTGAAAGCCGGCCTGATATTGTGGTAAACCTGGCCGCTCAGGCGGGTGTAAGGTTTAGCCTGATATATCCGGAGCCTTACATAGATTCTAACATAGCAGGGTTTCTTAATATTTTGGAGGCCTGCAGGCACAATCAAGTGGAGCACCTGATTTATGCATCCTCAAGTTCGGTATACGGCTTAAATACACAGATGCCCTTCTCGGTGCATGAGCCTGCGGATCATCCGGTAAGCCTTTACGGAGCAACAAAAAGAGCCAATGAATTGATGGCTCATTGCTACAGTCACTTATTCGGTCTTCCAACCACCGGGCTGCGCTTTTTCACCGTTTACGGTCCCTGGGGGAGGCCGGATATGGCTCTGTTCCTGTTTACAGACGCTATCCTCAAAAACAGGCCAATTCATGTATTTAATAATGGCAAAATGATGAGGGATTTTACCTATATCGATGACATTGTGGAAGGAATCGTGCAGCTACTAAACAAACCGCCAAGGGAAGACCCTCAATGGGATACAAAATTGGCAGATCCTGCAACCAGTAGTGCCCGGTATCGGATATATAACATCGGAAACAATCAGCCTGTGGAATTAAGTGAGTTTATTGAAACTATCGAGCAATGTCTTGAAAAAAAGGCTATTAAAGAATTTCTGCCTATCCAAAAAGGGGATGTTTCAGCTACATATGCAGACATAGATGATTTGATCCAGGATACTGGTTTTAAGCCTCAAACCTCAATTCAAACCGGGGTCTCAAACTTTATAAGGTGGTATAAGGATTATTACGGTGTAACGGATTGTATGCAGGGGGATGTATGAAAAATAGAACATTACCCGATAAATTGATCATATTCCTGCTTAGCCTTTCCATAATTCTTAAGCCCGTATATTTATGGAAAAGTGGAATCCCCCAGATAGCTGACATTCTACTCATGTTTTCATTTATTTTATTTTATATCACTTTTGGTTTAAAAACTCATCCACAGATGAACAAGCTAATTAATATACAGATAATATTTATCTGCTACATTCTTCTGGCCAATCTATGCTGGGAACTTATACTGAATGGCGGGTTATCGGTTTTGCGTATTTCAGCATACTATATCTATAACTTTTTGGTATGCCTATTTGCCATGATGCTGCATCATAAGTACAATAAACGGTTGTTTCATTTGGTTTATAATGCTGTCTTTTTGTCTGTAATTCTTCAAATGGCAACCTTTATATTACAGGGCGGATTTACAGGTCATCGAAGTGTTGCTTATTTTAATAATCCAAACCAACTTGGATATCATAGCTTACTATGCACGGCGTTAATGCTTTTTTTAAGCCAAAGAACTGCTGTAAGAAAAATCACACTCATATTGGGCTTGTTCTTCACGGGAATTTTGGTAATGGCTTCATTATCCAAAGCAGCCATTATCCCTTATTTTGTTATGCTGCTATACTATATCCTGATTTATAAGAAGAAAAACAGGTGTATTGTCCGGATCATGTTTTTTATTGTTGTTGCATTCTTCCTTCTCTCGCTGCTTCTTTTACCGGATCTCTACATTCTTAAGCAAGGCACCCTGTTGTATTCAGTAAATCACAGAATTTCCCTGATCGGAACCGATACGGATGATTCTCTTGCAGGTCGGGGTTACACCCGGTTATTGGATTATCTTGCCTATTTGCCGGTAGGAATTGGTGAAGGAGCATATTACCGGTTTGAACCACCGGGAGAATTTCATTCAACACTTGGAAATCTGCTGCTCTCTTATGGAATAATTGGACTGGGTTGTTTTTTGATGATGCTGTATATAGTGCTTAAAAAAAACAATTATCAAGAGCTTTACCTTTTTTTGTGCATTCTCCTTTATGGTTTGACACATAACGGTATACGCAATCCATTTCTTTGGATGCTGTTAGGTCTTGTTTATGCTGACAGCATTTGTAGATCTGATGAGCCGAGTAAGCTACCCATAACGGCAGATGCTTTGGGAGGTGAATAATTATGCCGACTATACTGGTTACTGGAGCCGATGGTTTTATTGGAAGCCATTTGGTAGAGCATTTAGTGGAAAAAGGCCTTAACGTTAAAGCCTTTGTATGTTATAACTCATTTAATTCATGGGGATGGTTGGATACTTTCTCCGGGGATATTCTGCGTGAAATTCAAATAATACCAGGGGACATACGGGATCCCAACGCGGTCAGGAAAGCCATGACGGGTGTGGATGTGGTATACCATCTTGCTGCATTGATTGCCATACCCTTCAGCTATCAGGCGCCCGACTCCTATGTTGCAACGAACATTAACGGCACATTAAATGTATTGCAGGCAGCAAGAGAGCTTGGCACAGAGAGAATCCTGATAACCTCAACCTCTGAGGTTTATGGAACAGCACGATATGTTCCCATGGATGAAAATCATCCTCTGCAGGGGCAATCACCCTACTCCGCGACAAAAATCGGAGCTGATAAGCTCGCAGAAGCCTTTTATAGAAGTTTTAACCTTCCTGTTTCCATAGTCAGACCCTTTAATACCTATGGACCAAGGCAGTCAACCCGAGCGGTAATTCCATCAATAATTACTCAACTGATATCGGGGAAAAAAGAGATACGCTTGGGTGCTCTATCCCTCACCCGTGATTTTAATTATGTTAAGGACACAGTCTGTGGCTTTATTGCAATTGCTGAATCAGATAAAACAATCGGCGAGGAAATAAATATAGCCACACAGCAGGAAATATCTATAGGCGAACTGGCTTGTGAGTTGATTCGCCAAATCAATCCCCATGCTGTTGTCATTTGCGAAAAAGAAAGGCTTCGGCCTGAAAACAGTGAGGTAAACAGGCTTTTAGGTTCCAATGAAAAAATCTTAAATCTAACCGGATGGAAACCTCAATTTACTTTAAAAGAGGGACTAAGAGAAACAATTGCATGGTTTGAAAACAATCTCCATCGCTATAAAGCTGACATCTATACTTTATAACCGGAGGTATGCAGAGCATTATGATTCCTTTATCTGTTCCCAATTTTTCAGGAAGTGAAAGAGAATATGTCCTCAAGGCAATTGAAGCCGAATGGGTTTCTACCGGTGGCGAGTATGTCCAGTTACTGGAGAAAAAGATAGCACAGTACCTGGGTATCGACAGCGCTGTGGCATGCCAGAGCGGAACAGCAGGGTTGCACCTTGCTCTGCTTCTTGCAGGAGTAAAGCCGGGCGACGAGGTTATAGTTCCGGCACTAACCTTTATAGCATCCATAAACCCTATAAAATATATACACGCAGAACCCGTTTTCATGGATTGTGACGACACCCTTAACATGGATCTGGAAAAGCTTAAGGACTTTCTATGCAACGAATGCGATCAATTGGGAAATTCTCTGATCAACAGAAAAACAAATAAGAAAATTGCCGCTGTGGTGATAGTCCATGTGTTTGGAAATATGGCTGATGTTGAAAGATTAATGGAAATGGCTGCAAAATTTAATTTAAAGGTTATAGAGGACGCTACGGAGGCCCTTGGCACCTTTAGAACAAAAGGAACCCATATGGGCAAATTTGCAGGTACTGTAGGAGACTTCGGAGTATATTCCTTTAATGGCAATAAAATTATTACCACCGGTGGTGGTGGAATGCTTGTTGCAAAAGACCCGGCCTTGGCCGAAAAGGCCCGTTATCTTTCAACACAGGCAAAGGATGACAGTGTTTACTATATCCATAATGATATAGGCTACAATTACCGTATGACAAACCTGCAAGGCGCATTGGGAGTAGCACAGTTGGAACAACTGGATAATTTTATATTGATAAAAAGAAAAAACTACCTTCTGTATACAAAGCTTCTTCAGGAAATCGAAGGATTAACATTATTGCCTTTTAACTCAGGAACAAGGCCCAACTATTGGTTTTATTCACTGGTGATTGATGAGGATAAATATGGAGAAGACCGTGATGGAGTGCTTAACAGGCTTTACAGACACCAAATACAATCAAGACCTGTGTGGCGATTGAATCATCTGCAACACCCCTATCAATGCAACCAGGCATACAAAATAGAAAAAGCCTATTCCTGTGTTGACAAAATTTTGAATATCCCTTGTAGTACAAACTTAAAGAAAGAAGACATTGAAAAGGTTATTGAAGCTCTGAAAAAATAACATGAGAAAGGAAACCTGTGGAAATTACATTTTTATGTCATAACTATTATAGCCTGTTTCTATCATTTATTTATTCCCGTAACATTCGCAGCAACATGAAGGATGTAAAGATCAATTTAATTACCAGCAGCTACCTTCAAGCGAACATGCAGGATTTAAACAACTTTTGGGATTGTGTATATATTCACCGTTATATTAAGTTTGCCGGCAAAAATATCTTTCAGCGGCTTAAAACCCTGATCCATTTTTATATAGAGAAATGTAGAATTCATAGTAAACTTAAATTCAATGACACTGAATTTTTATTTACCTTTAAGGATACAGGCTTGATAAACCGGGAAATTATCCGCCTGCTTAATCAGAAGTTTGGCTCAAAAATTATTCTCATTGAAGAGGGCTTCGCTCTTTACAGTGATATGGAAAATAAGAAAAAAGCCATCCATTTTTTAAGAAGCACCATTGGTTCGTTGCTTCTACTCCCTCCTCCGCACCATAATACTCAAGGGTTAAACAATAACGTACATACCATCCTGCTAAAAAAAGAGCACTTACTGCCCGAACGTAAAAAGAGGGGCAAACAGCTTGTGGTTCAGTCAGAGAAGCTTTTTTCTTCTTGCGATGCTTTTTCATATATTCAAACCTTTTATGGCACAGAGGTAAACCAGGCGTTAAAACTTTTTTCAAATATCGACATTCTATTCATCGGTCAGCCGGTGAGTGACCAGGGCAAGGTATCCAGTGAGCTTGAGCAAAATGTACTTCAATCACTATTTAAATGCCTGGGTGATTACAAAATTCTTATAAAGCCACACCATCTGGAGAACAGGACCAAGTATGACAGCGCTCTAAAAATGTGCCCCCAGGCCAGTATGATTGATTTGCGGCTTATGAATATACCTGTTGAAGTTTTGTATTGTTTACTTAACACACCGATTGTTATTACACCCTGGTCATCCGCATCAATAAATATTCGGATGATTAATCCCGATGTTTTTACTTTCTATTTATTTGAGCTATATCATTATCCTCTGCCTACCCAGGTACGAATGCTTATAGATTGGTATGATGGCGAGAAATACCTTGCAGTCGATTCACCAAGTCTGATACCCGTGGCAATATCCTCGAAATCCGGTATCATCCATGGCTCAATGAAAACCAACGAGCCTATAAAAGATCTGTATCCTGAATTAAATAGAATACTTTATGAGAACCAATAATGACGCATAGAAATTCAGCAAAATCCATCATTCTAATAACTGCGCTCACCCTGGGAAGCAAAGCTTTCGGTTTTTTCAGGGAAGTCTTTATTGCATCAAGCTTTGGCGCCAGCCCGGAAAGTGATGCATACTTTGTTTCAATTACTTTAACAGCATTAATTTCAAGCCTGATTAGTACAGCTGTTGCAACTACCTTTGTACCGGTGCTATGTGAAATAAAAATTAAAGAAGGCAATGCCGCCAAGAACAAGCATATAAATAATATGATTAACCTGCTTCTGCTGATTTCTGTCATTCTGACCATTGCTGGCTGGTTCCTTGCACCTTTGGCCATGAAGCTTCTTGCAAAAGGCTTCCAACCCGAGCAATATGCAATGGCTGTTTCATTAACACGAACAGGACTGCCAAAACTGTTATTTATTTGTCTGGGCGCCCTTACGGCTTATTTACAGAGTGAACAGCGGCATATCACTACCGCGGCCTTAGGTATCCCCTCTAATCTGATAATAATTTTATATCTACTCATTCTGTCAAACCGCTATGGAATACAGGGGCTTATGGTTTCCGGAATAATTTCAGTTGGCTGCCAGGGAATCATTCAGTTTGCCGCGGTAAAAAAACTGAATTTCACATATCAACCCATGATTCAGCTACATGACCCATATATCCATAAGGCATTGTGGCTTAGCGCTCCGGTCTTTATCAGCGTTGCGATTTATGATATAAATACTGTGATTGATCGTACCCTGGCTTCATCATTGGATACAGGAAGCATCTCCGCGTTGAATTATTCTGAAAAAATTATTAGTTTGGTATTAAGTGTTTTTATTGGTGCTATTGTTACTGTAGTATTTCCTCTTTTGTCCCGAGATTGGAGCCGGAATAATACCGGAAGCTTTCTAAATCATCTGCAACGCGGAATTCATATTATTCTTCTGATAACCATTCCCGCAACAACGGGCTTACTCATCCTTTCTGAACCGGTTATTAAGCTTGTTTTTATGCGTGGCAGCTTTGATGAGCATGATGCATCAATGGCTTCAGGAGTATTGGTTTTTTATGCTTTGGGACTGGTACCTATGGCTATGCGAATGTTTTTGAACAAAGCATATTACGCACTGCAGGACACAAAATCTCCCCTGGTTTATGGGGGCATTTCTGTAGTTACTAATGTGATACTCAATCTTGTACTGGTTCGTGTGATGTCCCTGAACGGTCTGGCACTGGCTACCAGTATAGCTGCCGCTGTGGCGGCTTTTCTAATGGTAGTTCCACTTTGCAGGAAGTTTCCGGCTTTACAATTGAAACCCACAGTGGTATATGGAATAAAAGTAATTACAGCCTCTCTGATAATGGGCATATCTGCCTTTTACATTCACAAATTCACAATAGTAAGAATGGGATTGGGTACAGTCGCCGGGGTGATCTGTTTTTTGATAACTGTTATCACGAGTACGGTGATTTATATTGCAGTTTGTTATTTACTGAGTATTCCTGAAATAAAGGCTATTTTAAAACCAAGCTTCTATTCAACAAAAAAAGAAGCCTCCAGGGAAGAAAAAAAACAACATGGCAGGTGAATTTAATGGGCATAAAGGTAATTAAAATCAGCGAAGAGCAATCAATACTGGAAGCAATGGAACAAATGAACAGAACGGGCAGCAAAGTACTCTTCATTGAGAAGAAGGGCAGGTTGTCAGCAGCAGTTTCAGACGGTGATATCCGAAGATGGATTCTAAAAACACAGAATCTGGATACCCTTGTTAAAAATGTTGCAAATTACAATCCAAAATTTCTGTACATAGAAGAAAAACACAAAGCGAATGAATACATGAGGCAATATGGCATCAATGCAATACCTATTGTAGATGAAAGAATGGCCATTGTCTCTATAGCTATGTGGAATGAAGAGAATACAAAATTAAAAAACACACTGAATATACCTGTAGTCATTATGGCCGGTGGACTGGGCACAAGGCTTTACCCCTATACCAAAATCCTTCCTAAACCATTAATTCCAGTTGGCGAAATCCCCATTGCACAGATAATTATTGAGAAGTTCCAAAAAGAAGGTTGTACTTGCTTTTATATGATTATAAACCACATGAAAAACATGATAAAGGCTTATTTCAACGAGCTAAAAAAAGATTATAGGCTTACTTTTATTGAAGAAAAAGAGTTTCTGGGAACAGGTGGAGGTTTATCTTTGCTGAAAGGGCAGATTCACACCCCCTTTATTCTGACCAATTGCGATATTTTAATTGATGCGGATTTTCGTGAAGTTTACGATTACCACCTTGAGCAAAAAAATAGCATCACAATGATCTGTTCTATGAAAAATTATAAAATCCCATATGGTGTAATTGAAATGGGAAACAATGGTGAAATCAGGAGCATACGGGAAAAGCCAGGAGTGTCTTTTTTGGCAAACACCGGATGCTATCTTGTTGAACCCAAAATTATTGAGGCCATGGAGGATACGTGCAAAATTGATTTTCCGGATATTATCGAAAACCTTAGAAACAAACAGGAAAAGGTAGGCGTTTATCCTATCAGTGAATATGCCTGGATGGATATGGGGCAATTGGATGGATTGGAGCAAATGAAAAAGAGACTGAACTCTGACTATGATATTCTTTCCTGCTCAAATAATGCAGAAAAACCTTCTCTGGGTGGTGAATAGCTTGACAAATACCCCTTACGAAATTGGAAGTGAATATACTCTGAATCAATATCCAAATACAGTTCCAAAGGTAAATTTACAGCATTTACTGAAGGACTACAACAAAGTCTATTATTGTAGCGGCCGAAGCGCCATTCGCTCAGTTTTGCTGCAGATTAATGGTACGAGAGCTTTATTGCCCTCCTATATCTGCCAATCTGTAATTGATGCCTTTGAGCGAGAAAACTGCTCTATTGATTTTTATGATATCACCCCCGACCTGTCATTGGATATTGAGAGTATTGTGCACAAATATACTCCAACAACCGATGTTTTCTTTTTCATTAACTACTTTGGGCGACTTCAGAATAAAGCAGTGCTTGAAAGGATTCAAGATTTCTGCAAGGCTCATAATCTAACCATTATTGAGGATACAACCCACAGCCTGCCAGCAAAAGTAAAAACCATTGGCGATTACTGTGTTGCAAGCCTTCGCAAGTGGTTTGGCCTACCTGACGGCGGAGTCTCTTACTCAATAAATCCACTTACGCAGTGGACGCAAAGAAATGTAAACAAAGCCTTTACCAATGTCAGGACCGCCGGATTACTCTTAAAGGACCTTCATCTGCGAGGTCTGGGAGATTACAGGGATTTATACAGAGAATTGTTTTCCCATGCCGAAAAAATATTGGATCACGCCCAGGAGCTTCATTCCATATCTGAATTTTCAGAACAACAGATAATATATTTTGATATTGCAAAAGCAGCTTATAAAAGAAAAGAAAACTCCGGGTTTCTACACAAAAACATTCACTCATCCTTTGTTAAACCGGTTTTCTATGATATAGGGGATGATTGCCTTTTTTTCTATCCCATATATGTAAAAAACAGAGATATATTCCGAAAACACCTGGAACAAAACGGAATTTACTGTCCTGTACACTGGCCGATAGCAGACAAAAGGGTTCTTGCTTTTGACACAGTCAAGAATATTTCTCAATCCATCCTTTCCATTCCCGTTGACCAACGCTACGACCAGCGCCATATGGAATATATTTGCAATATAATTAACGACTATAAAGGAGGTTGCTTTCTTTGAACAGCCTAAAAATCATACCCTTAAGCGAAAAAGAAAAGTGGAACCAAATTGTGAAATCTTTTCACTCCCATGACGTATATTTTTTAAATGAATATGTATCCGCATGCCAGAAAGCATGCAATGATTCTTTTTTCCTTATATACTTTTGCGGAAATATAATGCGCCTGTGCTATACCATACAGCAAAGCGACATTTCCCAGTTTGAGAAATTCAATGGTATTCTTGAACCCGATACCTGTTTTGACTGGTCAACACCATACGGGTATGGCGGTCCTCTTGTTGAAAACTTTTCTATACCTGAAATGAATGAATTTATGCAGCAAATATCCGATTATTGCAGCTCAAATAAAATTGCATGCCAGTTCATCCGTTTCCATCCTCTTTTGGATAATCACCGTTTTTTTTCAGGCTGCTCGGATATTGTCAGCTTAAAGAAAACAGTTTACATAGATACCGTTGATTCTCAAACCATATTTAAAAATATGGATCCAAAGAATCGGAATATGGTACGCAAAGCTATAAAAAATGGCATTGAAATAAAAACAGATACCAATAAACAGTTTCAAACAGCTTTCTATTCTCTTTACAAAAGCACAATGGAACGAAAGCATGCCTCAGATTTTTATTTCTTTAACAATAAATATTTTGAGTATATATTCCAAAACCTCAATGATCACTTTTCCCTCTTCAGTGCGTGCTATAAAAACGAGATTATCAGTTCAGCCATCATTCTTTATTGCAATGGCAGGATGCATTACCATCTATCAGCCTCCAATCCGGATTTCAAACACCTTGCTCCCAATAATCTTCTATTATATACCGCTGCATGCCAGGGTGCAGATAATGGATATACTACCTTCCACCTTGGCGGAGGCATAGAACCACAGGATAGTCTTTTTGCCTTTAAAAGATCCTTTCACAGAGCCGGGCTCAAGGATTTCTATATTGGCAGGACCATATTTTGCAATGATACCTATCAAAAACTGTTGCAAATCAGTTTATCCAATGAATCTGATTTTATTGTTTCGAACCATCGTCTAATTCAATATCGGACATAACTGAAGGGAGAATTGTCATGGCAAAAACCTTAATTATTGCCGAAGCAGGAGTTAATCATAACGGTAGTATGGAAACAGCCTTAAGGATGGTAGAAGCTGCTGCAAAAGTCGGAGCAGATTATATTAAATTTCAGACCTGGAAAAGCCGGAATATTATTTCACGCTTTGCTCCCAAAGCACTTTACCAACGAAAAACAGCTCAAGATAATGAAACCATGCTGGAAATGGAAGAAAAGCTGGAATTTCCTTATAGCTATTTTATTCATCTGAAGGATTACTGCAAAACCTGTGGAATAGGCTTTATGTCCTCACCATTTGACTGTGAAAGCGCTAAGTTTTTGTGTTCAATCGGTGTTGACCATATCAAAATTCCATCGGGTGAGATTACCAACCTTCCTTTACTGGAAACTATATCGGAATTATCATGTCCCTTAATCCTTTCTACAGGCATGAGTGAAATCGTTGAGATTGAAAATGCATTACAGATATTGCAAAGGGGAGAAAAAAAAGATATTATCCTGCTGCACTGTAACAGCCAATATCCTACTCCAATGCAGGATGTAAATCTTCTCGCCATGAAAACACTTCAGGAGCATTTCAAATTACCTGTTGGTCTATCTGACCACACCGATGGGATTGAAGCGTCCCTGGCAGCCATCGCACTTGGAGCAGTTGTGATAGAAAAGCATTTTACCCTAAGCCGTTCATTGGATGGCCCTGATCACAGAGCAAGTCTGGAACCTGATACCCTTAGATCGATGATCCATGCCATACGAAATATAGAAATGGCAATGGGAAACGGAATCAAAAAGGTTACCGATTCTGAAAGAGAAAATAGACTCGTTGCCAGGAAAAGCTTGGTGGCAGCAAGAAGAATTTCGAAGGGAGAGCCCTTTAACCATGAAAATTTAGCTGTAAAAAGACCAGGTACAGGTATTTCTCCAATGCTCTGGCACCAGGTTTTAGGACAAAAGGCAAAAAGGAATTTTGCTGAGGATGAGCTGATAGAGTTATAGGAGCTTTAAGGAGGCATAAATGAGACCCTATAAGATTTGTGTGATAACCGCATCAAGATCCGAATATGGGTTGTTGTATCCCATTATAAAACGTATACATGAAGATGATGCGTGTGAGCTTCGGTTAATAGTAACAGGGGCTCACCTTGAGGAGGAATTTGGACTTACAGCCAGAGATATTGATAGCGACGGATTTGGCATCATTCATAAGGTGAGAATTTTTCAGGGAAGTAATACATTGCAGATCCTCGAAACCATGTCAAATGCCCTTCTCAGGGTTGGAAGCATATTGTATGAAATCAAACCACAAATGGTTGTTATACTGGGGGATCGTTATGAGCTACTACCCATAGCTGGAGCATGTGTTGCGTTGAAAATCCCCGTTGCGCACATCTCCGGGGGCGAAATTTCCGAAGGAGCTTATGATGAGTATTTCAGGCACGCAATAACAAAACTGTCCTATCTTCACTTCACATCTACGCAGGATTACAGACGCAGAGTCATTCAACTGGGAGAGTCACCCGAAAGGGTTTTTTGCGTAGGTGATCTGGGGATTGAGAACATCAACCGCCTGGAGAGATTGTCAAAAGAGCAGTTGGAATCAGAGCTTGGAATTACGCTTCGTGAAAAACTGCTTTTAGTGACCTTCCACCCCACAACCCTTGAAAGTAATTCAACCGAACAGCTTGTAGAGCTTTTGAAATCCCTGGAGGAAAAACATGAGTTCTTAATTATTTTCACCCGCTCAAATGCTGACACCGGTGGTTCCGAGCTAAACAGGCTCATTGATGACTTTGTTCTGGAAGATAGACTTAACAGGCATGTTTTTCCCTCTTTGGGCCATAAAAGATTTCTAAGCCTTGCAGCTTATTCCACAGCCGTGGTTGGAAACTCTTCAAGTGGAATTGTTGAAATTCCAAGCCTCGGGGTGGGCACTATTAATATTGGCACTCGTCAAAAAGGAAGAATCTGTGCCGATTCAGTCATCCATTGCAAGGCTGATAAAAAAGAAATCCTTGAAGCACTGGAGAAAGTCAGTACGCGTGAATACAGGAACAGACTTAAAAAAACAATAAACCCATATGAATCGAACAACACATCAAAAATAATCCTGGAAGAAATTAAAAGGGCAATAAAAGATTATTCAAGCATGCGTAAAAAATTCTACGATTTGTGAGGAAATCCATGGGTACTGAAAATATATTGCTTTCACCTGCAAAAACAACCGATTTTGACTTTTACTACACTTTAAAATGTGAGCCGGACAGCATTTACTGGTCAGGCTACACCAATGCCCCTGATAAAGACAAACTCCAGATTTGGTTTACCCAAAGTATTTACTCCCGGGATAAGGCATACTGGTACAGATTGTATATCATCAGCACGATGGTTAACGGATTCTGGGAAAGAGCAGGATATTTATCCTTATATCCGACAAAAGAGCACGAAAAATGCTGTGAAATCGGAATAGGTATATTAAGTACAAAAAGAGGTCGCGGAATTGCTGTAACAGCCATTAAAGAAGCAGCTATACTCTGCAAAAATCTGAGGTTTAATAAAATTTATGCATATATTCGCCACGACAATATCGCAAGTCAGACCGCCTTTTCGCGAGCTGGCTTTGAAATGACAGATAAGGTAAAAGAGGTATGGATAGCTAATCTGCAACAAATGGTAGAAATGCGTGAGTATATATACCCTCTTAAAGCTATGGAATAAGTGATGTGATTGGAGGAAAACAAAAATGTCAAATATTGCAATAATCCCAGCCCGAAGCGGCTCTAAAGGGCTCCGTCATAAAAATATCCGTCTTCTTAATAATCTTCCGCTGATGGCTTATTCTATCATCGCTGCTAAAGAATCGGGGCTGTTTGACGAGATTCTTGTATCCACTGATTCGATGGATTATGCCCGCATTGCAATTACATATGGCGCCAGTGTTCCTTTTCCAAGGAGTGCAGAGGCTTCAACAGATCTTGCTTCTTCATGGGATGTGGTCACAGAAGTACTGACAAAACTCAGAGATTTCGGCAGTTCCTTTGATACCTTCGCACTTTTACAACCCACATCTCCTTTACGCAAATGTCAAGACCTGCAAAAAGCCTATGACATGTTTGTTGAAAGGGGAGCAAACGCAATTGTTGGTGTTTGCGAAGCAACACACTCACCACTGTGGTGTAACACTCTCCCCGATGACCTGTCCCTCAAAGGGTTCCTTCCTGAAAACATCGTCCGGCTACCCAGGCAAAGCCTTTCAAAATACTACACCATTAATGGTTCATTGTATATCGTAAGAACTGATTATTTTCTTGCAAACAGCGATATTTACAGAGAGAAAGCATATGCCTTTATAATGCCAAAGGAAAGATCAATTGATATCGATGATGAATTGGACTTTATAATAGCAGAAGCAATACTGCGGAAGTTTATGTAGACGAAGGATATGGCTCGGATACAGACCTTACAGATGGTGGTTCAGTTTCACAGAACGATAATCCTGAAAATGATCCCGGTTATTCGGATACAGATTGCCAGAGGGCAGGCAAACGGGTGCGAATAGGGTTATGTCTTAACAAATATTGCAAGGTGCTCACTGTTTAATATGTATCCCGCTTGCTCCTTCAAAGCTCTGCATTTCGAATCGATTGTAGCAGCAGAGTTTTCAAAATGGCAGATCATTTCCAAATCGTTCATACTGTTTCCCATCACAAAAACCTTATCTTCACAAAATCCATTCTTCATACATATTTTGCGTATGCCCTCAAGCTTGCTTGCACTATTGGAGTTTATGCTGACAAGGTTCCTTTCATAGGTCAGCTTCAATCTGGAATCTGATTTGATATAGGGTGGAATATGCTTGCTGAAAGCCGATAGCTTATACACCGAATCATTTTCTTTATAGACCTTGATTTGCGGGATATCGGACACTGCTTCCAGAACTTCTTTCTCCAGACTTACTATCTGCCGATAATGTAAACCGAAGTCAACGATCTGCCCGCCATTTGCAAATACACCACCGCTGATGAAGCTTTTTATGCGATTGCATTTTTTCATTGCGATATGCAATGGAAGAGCAGTAACAAGATAAATCCGTATCTTATCTTTTAGAAACCTTATCTGCTCTATGGCTTTTTCGCTGACTGCACCGGATTCATCAGTGATTGTACCATCGACATCCAAAAACAGCGCTTCTATCTCTTTTTTATTGGGAATCCTTACAGGCGTATAATCGCCAAAGATCCTTTCAAGGTTTGAGTCGGTTCTGTGGGAATAGGCCAGATAACAGTCACAAAACCGCTTATCACACTGAAACGGCAACACCGGGCTTGAATTTCTGTAGATATTGAATAACCTGTTTTTATTGATATGACAGGGGAACACATCACCATTTGCATTGATATAGACACTATCGGTTCCTGCATGACAGCAACCGGGTTGAACCCTGAATTTTTGCAGCTCATTGGGGAAAAGCGGATCGGCCTGTATCAATGTCTTAATCTGCGAGTCAGTATACTTCGTCTTCGCTCTTTTCATTGCGTTAATCCACATGTATATATCTTTTGGCAACCGTTTGCGAAGCTCAAAGACATTGTGCAATTCTTCAGGGATTGCAACGATCCCAACGCATAAATCGATACTTGCTTTAAGTTGATTGACCTTGCTCACAAATTCATCAATCGAAATCATCCCGGGATGACAGGTCGCCCATAATTTGACCTTTGATAAGTCGACTTTAGCTGCAATTAAGCTTTTTATGAATGCATCTGAATCGAAGCTTAAATTGGTCTGACAGGATATGTACCTGCACTTTGGGCTTAAAGCGAGTCTTGCGATAGCTTCAACATAATGGGGATGGATAAGGCCCTCCCCATGGGGCGTTAGAAAAATTGAAATTTGGTTTGTGAAGCTGGTAGTATCAATAAAATCGCAGACCCTGCTCAGGCATGCCTTGTCTTTCATTAGCTCCGTTTTGCGAGGGCCTCTTTTTGCAAAGCTGCAATAGGAGCATGAATAATTACACGACGACAGGGAGCCTCTGAAGCAGATGTTTTTAACACCCTCAAGCATCTCGGTAACACTCCATCTTCCGGGACACAGCGTCAGAGATGAGCATTGTCCCTATATAATCAGACAGAGAAAGTCCAAGGGGTGTCAGCTTTATCGCTCCGCCATTTTCCATCGCCCAATTCTCCTGAAGAAATTTCTGTAGGACAGGAAAGTCTCCATACAGATCTGTACCGAAGACAGCCTTATACTCGGAAAAAGTTACCCCACTATAGTAAAAGAGATTTTTTATAGTGAACCTTCGTTCCATTTCATCCATATCCAGCTTATAGAAACTGATTCCATCGAAAAAGGTCTCCCGGTTGATATACGCATTGATGATATCCCTGCACCCGACTTGTCTGGAGGTATACCTCTCACAAAAATGCAGGTTGCCGATATAACTCCTGCCGCCGCAACCGAGCGATATCATATTTTCGAACCCGCAGCTGCTCTGTTTTGAAGGTCTATCCTTAACAAACCTTCTCATGGATGTTTGAAAATATCCCTTGCCAGCTAAAACATCACAGATCATAAAATACATTCTGTATTGCAGATCCTTGTCTGTGTCGAACTGCTTGTATATCCCTGTATTGGGTCTTTGATAGAGGGGATAGGCAAAAATCTCATCCGGTTGATATGAAAGGGCTGTTTCCAATGAATATCTCAAGCTTTCCATGGTTTGTGAAGGTACACCATAGATTAAGTCGATGTTCACATTGTCAAAGCCCACATTTTGAATGTCTTCAAGAGCTATTTTAGCTCTGTGCGCACTGTGAAGCCTTTTCAGCTTGTCCAACTCTGCTTGAACAAAGGATTGGACCCCAATACTTACCCTGTTTACTTTTTTAGATCTTAGGAATACCAGCTTTTCCCGTGAAGTCTGATTAGGTGAGGTTTCTATACAGGTATTCACCCTTTCCAGGTCTATACCAAGACTGTTCTCAGCGATATCAAACAGTTCCCCCAGTTGATCAATGGAAAGAATAAGCGGTGTACCGCCCCCAAAAATAAGGGATTCGAATCGGACCCCTTCAAAGCTCAATACATCCCTGTAGTGTTTTGCATGCCGTTTGACAGCCTCAATATACCCGTTTATTTTTTCAGAGTTTTTGCAGGGGATAGAGAACAGATTACAATAACCACATTTGCTTTCGCAGAAGGGAATATGAAAATACAGCGTTGTTGAGCTTTCGGTCAACTCCTGTTGATATTGCTCCAGCTTTAAATGCTGAATATGCTGATAAGCAGTTTTGTGTGGGTAGCTGTACATATATTGTTTATATGGATCAAACAAGCTTTCACCTTCCTGAATACATAGTCTTGATTCAAACGCCTTAAGACTCCTCCGCAAGTGGCGTTTCAGCACACAATTCGCGCCAGCGCCCATTGAATTTCGAAAGTAATTTATCTGCCCTTTGGTACAAACAAGCTTTAGCCTTCCTGCAGTACAAAGTGCTTATATGGAACAGTATAAACCATTTCATGTGACAGTCGGTGAAAATGATAGCCATCTTCTCCGTAACAGCTTCCATGATCAGAGCATATAATGACAAATGTTTTTCCCTTTTCTCTGAACAAGTGAAACAGCCTTTCAATATGGGAATCTACATAACGCAATGCTGCGGCATGGGTATGTATAGAGTCTTCCTTTGCTCCGTCAACATAGAAATAATTCGGGTAATGGATGCTGTCGATGTTTAGGTACAAAAAAACCCTTTTATCCTTGTCGTATCTCCCGAGCTTTCTTTCGATAAAGCTTAGCTGATTTTCAAAGCTGTTTTTGATGTGACAGCTAAAGGATGGATGCCAGTAACTGCGCTTAAACAGCCCTGGAAGCACTCGGCCCAATTCGGTTCTTTTATTGAAAAAGTTCACACCGCCCACGCAGATTGTTTCGTACCCTGTTCTCTCAAGCCCTTCTACAAAGTTGGCGCCTTCAAATAAATAAGCTTCCTTTGGGGTTGGCCTGTTAGCGACATTGTCTTTGGGAATAAAAAGTCTTTCTACTTCCAGCTTTGGTGTTGGCTGTTCAGGAGTAGGCAAAAAACCTGCAAACATTGCCATGTGGGACGGAAAGGTGAAGTTACCGGGTGCATGACGTTTTTCCCATTTGCCATATTTGTTCAGATTGGGAGTATTGTTCTTTTCTTGCTCTTCAAAAGCCACATCATACCTTAACGTATCCAAACACACAAACAAAATATTATGGGTCCCCACGATTTCATTCATGTTTACTGAATATCGGGCATTTACAACATGCCCTTCTATCTCTGTTGAAATTCCCCTGATCCGTTTATCCATTGTTCGACATCCTTATTATTTGGTTTTTGTAGATTTTGTTTTCTCTGAAAATGTCATGGTAGATCAGATCCCCCTGAGCATTTATCTCAATTATCATAGGCTCCAGGCTTTTCCCGCTTAAAAGGATATCAATTCCTGCATAACTGAGCCCTTTAAAACAACTCACAGCTTTGCTGCATAAAGACTCAATTTTACAGAGTACTGGCTGAGGCAGTTTTAATAAATCCACATCCAGTGCATTATTGGCTAAATGCAGGTTCGTAATCGGTGAGTCGGAACACCTTGCCACGATAAAGTCTATCTTTCCAAACTGATAAACCACCCTCAGATCATAACAAAGGTTCTGGTATTTGGGTTTTGGCACCCATTTTTCAATCAAATGCGGCTGGGAGAGAATAAAATTAACAAGTAATTCTATTCTCTCACGCCGGTTTATTTTACTGATTCTTTTGGTGTTCACAAACCTGCCGTTCGCTTCGTGAACAGAGGTATGAATCACTTCGGAGTCCGTCGCCGGGTTATATCGGTAAGCCAGAATTCCAGCTGCGCCAGATCCATACCTTGGTTTAATAAATAAGCTGCAGGTTCTGTTTTCCTTCACATACTGTCTCAGAGAATAGATATCCCGAAATTCTTCGTCAACAGGAGGTGTTACCGCTATTCCATTGTGAACCAGTATGTCTTTACACCTTCGTTTATCCAATGTATCGATGATACTATTCGGGTGGTTTAAGAAAACCAACTTCATATTCTGTGCAACTGTCTTCAAATAGCTGATATACTCACCTATCAGCATATTGAGGTTGGACAAATCAGAATCCTTATACCTGGGAGGATCGATTTTTACAATGCCCCCCTGTGGTGCATCAAAAGGAAATGCTCCAATTTCATAAAAGTGAATGTCAGCCCTCAGTGAGTCTGCTGCTCTCTTGAAATATTCCGTTCTTTTGGATTCTGATTGTCCTATCAGGATAATGTTCATTCACTCAGTCACTACTCCGTCAACATGGGATAATTCCCATACTCATCGTCATTTTCCTGCTGTTCATCAAGATTGATTCGGATAGGAAGTTTTTTTAGCTTATCCACAAAATCGTCTGTGATGAAATGATAGTGTAAATCTAACAATTCAAGTTTATTCAGCTTGTCTGCATTGTCTAATATTAGCTGTGCGCCTTTGTCGGAAAGGGTTCCGTAGGAAAAGTCCAAAATCTTCAGGTTCGGGAAATCAAAGTCGCTAAAAACAGATTCCACAATCTCATCCTGAATATCGCTGTCACATAACCCAAGATACTCCAGGTTTTTGACATTCCTGTTTTGAGTCAGTTTTTTAATGTCATCAATACTTCCGTCAAACCCATATTCTTCTACCCCAATGTATAAATTGAGCTTCTTCAGCTTTGGCAGGTTTGAGTTGGCTATTTCCTGAATCACTGATTTCGGAAGCCCGCCACAGATAATTTCGAGGGATTCCAATTCAGAATGGTTCAGTTCCCCTAAACTAAGGTTAGTGCTTCCTTTAATCGTCAGGTGCTTCAGGTTTCGTAACGACTTTAGCAGTTCACTGTAATTACCCTGCTCTATCCAGGAAACCTCACACTCTTCCGAGTCCATGTCTCCGATAAACAAGCCTTCAATGTGAGAGAGCTTTTCACTGTTTTCGGCAAACTTGTCCAAAATCGGCTGACAATTGTTATTATAGGATTCTCCCCAGCATCCGACGATGATGTTCTTAATGGAGCTCAGCTCCGGGTCATTCAGGATTTCTTCAGCGAGACTGCCGGCGTCTTTTCCGCCATCCTCATAGTCCTCGTAGTCGTAATAATACTTTTTTGTTTTATCCATTTGATACACCTCCGGAAATATTATAGCAGTATTTTCCAAAATTGAAAATGAAAATTAACAACATAAATAAGACCGTCTATCTTCTATGAAATCGATTATATCGTGCTGATGAAAAGTGACCTGATGCATGGATAAACTATAAGATATTTAGTAAATTTCGGTTTCATTTTCTGTAAAGCGTTTTTGGGGTTGCTGAAAGCACTCGGTTGTAACATAATATGGTGATTATGATCCTGTCGATTTGTATCGTCGCAACCCTATAAGGAAGAAGGAGTAACTTGGTATTAAAAACAATAAGCTGATTATTGGCATAAACATATATAATTTACTTTGTGCCCTGTCAAGTAAATAGAGAAGCGGGTAATACTGAATTAAAGCCAGTGGAATGATATAAGTCAGAAACTTAAGTATCCCATCGCCATAGATTACATATGGATAGCGTCCGAACTCACGTCCCCCGTGTGTCAGTATATTCATAAATTCCAATCCTTCAGTTGTAAAAAACGCAAAGGAGGTGTATATGATATATAAACCAAAAAATACTGCTGCACCGCAGAAAATCATTAAGAGCAGAGTTACGATTTTGTCCCCGGTCCATATGACACCGCTGTTAGGTATAGCATACAACAAAACAGCCACGGCTTGAATAAATATCCCGAGACGTAAAAACTCAATGTGTGATGCCAGAACCTGAAAGATTATTCCTCGGGGTCTTACAAGGATGCGGTCGAATTCACCATTGCCAAGCAGACGCGGAAATATATCAAATCCCCGGGCGAATACCTCAGCTAAAGAATAAGCCATTGACACGACTGACGTACATAATAATATTTGGCTGACCGTAAATCCATCAACTTGGTTAAAACGCGTAAACATAAATAATACACTGGCAACGGTAGCGAATGACATTACGATCCTGCCGAAAAAATTCAGGAAAAACGTAGCTTTATACTGCATCTGGCTTTTAAGGTGTATGGAAAAATACTTAAAATATAATTTCATACATCAGCCTCCCTGTGTTACAATCCGCTTTAGCGAGCGTCTCATAAGCAGTTTCCCAAAGGCTATCATAACCGTAACCCAAAACAACTGTAAACCGATTCCATAAACTGCGTCCATGCCGGCTATATCACCGCTGTAAATCCTCAGTGGCATATTCTGCATAGCCGCAAACGGCAATAGTTCGGCAATTTTCCTCACAGGCTCCGGGAAAAATGGAATAGGTATATAGCCTCCTGCAAAAAAGTCCGCAACAATTACAAAAATCGCATTATAGCGGCTCATGGTATAAAACGCGGACATATAATCTATAAGGCAATATGCTGTAACCGCAAACATCGCAATCGGCACAGATATTAAAAACATTGAAAACTGAAACAAATCTGAAGGTAATTTCATTCTGAACGGGAGAGGTAAAATAGACGCCAAAATCAGTATGGGAGCGCACCTCAGCGTTGCCCTTGATACTCTGTCTGCAATTGTTTCAAAAAACCAGCGGTTGTATATGTCCATAGGCCGCGCCAAATCATAGGATATATTTCCGCTGACGATTGTTTCTACAGCGTTTCCTCCGACACCCCAGGGCATAAAAAGAGCCAAAAAAGCCTGCTGTATCCATACATAAGACACAAGATGTGAAAACTCCATTGGAAAAGCAGCAGGATTCGCACGGTAAAACGCCGAAAAAGACAAAATCTCCATAAACCCCCAGGCGAACTGCGTGGTCAATCCCGCCAACGCCGCTGCACGATACTGCAAACCGTTAATAAATCGTATTCGAAACAGCGCAATATATTTTTTCATATATGATACTCCCTGTATAACTCGGCTACCATCTCCTCTGCCGTTATACCGGACACTGATACATCAGTCAGATCCGCTTCCGCGGCAAGATGTGTTATCGCGTCTGATACCGGTAATATCTCCGGATCAAGGGTGATTATAAGCCGCCCGTCTTTCATCTCTTTTAGAGTCATACCCTCTGAAGTTGTTGGCATAACTCCGGTATACTCAACAACAAGGGTTTTTCGACTGGACGAATGCTTTTTAAGTTCATCAAGGCTGCCGTCAAGCAATATCCTGCCTTTACCTATCAGTAATATCCGTTCGGTCAGCGCTTCAATGTCCTGCATATCGTGGGTTGTCAGAATAACAGTTGTGCCGTGCTCAGTGTTCAATTTTTTAATAAACTGGCGTACGGCGATTTTTGATACCGCATCAAGACCGATAGTCGGTTCATCGAGAAATAAAATTTTTGGTTTATGCAGGAGTGACGCGGCAATTTCGCAGCGCATACGCTGACCGAGACTCAGGCTTCGGGCCGGTGTTTTAAGCAGTTCGCCCAAATCAAGAAGCATGGTTAATTCATCAAGACTATTTTTATAAGTCTTTTCGTCCGTTTTATAAATATCACGTATCAATTCAAAGCTGTCGATAATGGGAACATCCCACCAAAGTTGGCTTCGCTGGCCGAATACAACACCGATTTCGCAGACATGGGCTATACGCTCACGCCATGGCACGCGTCCATCAATGTTACATTCGCCGCTATCCGGTGTTAAGATTCCGCACATTATTTTTATTGTAGTGCTTTTTCCTGCGCCATTTGGCCCGATATATCCAACCATTTCGCCATCTTTGATTGAAAAACTGACATCGTTTAATGCATGAATAAGCTCATATTCACGCGAAAACAAAGCTTTCACGGCACGGCCAAATCCAGCCTGACGCCTGGCAACTCTGAAAGTCTTATTGATATTGGAAAGAGTAATCATATATCCCCCTGCTCAAATCCCCGCACTTCCTGATATAAGCAAAAGAAATTATTGATTCCAAAGTTTATTTTAAATGATCGGCGTAAAAAACTGCACCCGCCATATTTATCCAATACAGCAAGTAGTATTATATCAAATAATATTTAGAAATGCACGATATAGGTTCTGAATTTAAAGAAAAAACTAGCTGACCCTAAAATCAATTAACTCATTTAAATTATTGTAAATACGATGCAAATCATCGGCTAATGAGTATTGTGAAGCCCATATAGCCGCCTGCATTTGTCAGTAGCACATAGAAAATAATCCTGATCAAAGATAAGATTCTGTTAGCGAAAGCCAAGTCAATTTCCTAATTTACGAGCAAGGCTTGCAAAGGCCTGGTACGTGCACCTGCAAGTGATACAGCCAACCCGTTTCAACCCTGTGTATGCTTCGAAGCTCACTTCAGCCAGTTTTTATAGGGGTTCGATACCAGGCTTGAATTGCGGTACCTTATGTCGAAGGTCACTTCCTCTCCGATAAAAGGAGGCTTGTGAAACTCCTGATCCTCAGCCTCCAGTTCGATTTCGGCCACGACCAGACCTTCAATATCCTTTAAAAATTCGTCAATCTCCCAGATGAAGCCGGCGTACTCCATCTTATACCGGTACTTTTCAATGATCGGTCTTTTGCAGAGCTCCTGAAGCATTTCAATGCCATCCTTGTAAGGGATCTGGTATTCATATTCAGAGCGTGAAAAACCTGTAGCAACGCCTTTTATCGTCAGGAATGCCTCCTTGTCGATAATTCTGACCCTGACCGATGGCCGGGAGGAAAGGTACCCCTGCTGATAATAAACCCCTTTTGCATGCTGCTTGTAGGTTTGATCCAATACCAGAAATTTTCGTTCAATCTCTTTAGCCATATACATCCTCCGCCTTCAGCCCCTATAAAAGGCCATAGAACTGCCATCATCAGGGCTGAAAGCCTTTCACCTGCTCGATAAAGCTACGTATGGTTTCTTCTCTTACGGCCCATGAGGTTACCAGACGGACGGCAGAGTATTGGTTGTCGATCTCTTTCCAGACATAAAAATCGTAGTTTCCCAAAAGCTGCTCAATCAATTTATTGGGCAGGATCGGAAAAATCTGATTGGACGGTGATTCTGAAAAGAAGGTATAGCCTGCCGACTGAATACCCCGGCGAAGCAGAGCGGCCATATCATTGGCATGCTTTGCCAGGGTGAAGTACAGGTTGTTTTTAAAAAGTGCAAGAAACTGTATTCCGATCAACCTTCCCTTCGCCAGCATCGCACCCCTTTGTTTGATCATGAAGCGGAACTCTTTTTTCAGGCTTTCGCTACAGATCACAAGGGCTTCTCCAATCAAAGCGCCATTCTTGGTTCCACCAATGTAAAAGGCGTCCATCAGGCGTCCCAGGTCGGTCATGTTCACATCATTTCCTTCCGAGCATAATGCCGAACCCAGCCTTGCGCCGTCCATATAGAACAGCAGGGAATTTTCTCTGCAGCAGGCGGCCAACTGTTCCAACTCGTTCCTTGTATAAACCGAACCAATCTCGGTGGAATTGGAGATATACACCAGCCTTGGCTTGACCATATGCTCGTCGGTATGAAAGCGGACAACCTGCAGTATTTCTTCAGGACGAAGCTTACCATCCGCCGTTTCCACAGGGATCACCTTGTGCCCCGTCGCTTCGATAGCGCCGGTTTCATGTACCAGGATATGCCCGGACTGTGCCGATATAACCGCTTCATGTGGCCTAAGGAAGGCTGAAATGGCGATGAGATTCGTCTGTGTTCCGCCAGGAATCAGGTGAATGTCCACGTTCTCCCTCTGAATGAGCGATTTCAAGATATGACAGGCTTGCTGTGAATAGGGATCAAGCCCATAACCTTCAGTCTGTTCCATGTTGGTTTCCTGAAGCAGCTTCAATACCTCAGGATGAGCTCCTTCGCTGTAATCATTTTTAAAGCTGTACATCCTCTGTTCCTCCGTGGATAAATGTGCTTTTAGTGCTCGAATGAATCTGCCTTTGTCCCATACCATTGTATCCATACCGATGCGAGGTTTCAAGATCAATCGTCAGCGCCATTGCAGGCATCAGTTCATTGACAGGCCTTTGTCCGATGAGCTTTGCTTTTGTGTCCAAAATGCCATGGTGAAATGAGAATACTCTCCTTTTCGAAGACGGGGGTACTATACGTACAATCTTGAAACATTCAGGGCTATGCTTGTCAGGGTACCATGACACTCCAAGTCAGGATAAATCGTCCAATATGGCAATTGATTATAAGAGAAATTGCATTGGAGTAGCAGTAAGTCTGGTAAATCAAGCCACGAAAAGCTAATAATGCTATCAGACTCCTATGTAATTTGGTTAGAGAACTCTGTGCCTCAGTCAGCAAAAATGACAGGAAAGACTTATCGAAACTAGTTTTCTATCAAGTAGTTGCAGTTTTTTGTCAATTGACCAAAAATAATTTTGCATTTCAAACGGAACGGTTTTTATTGACACATATGCAACCATCTGGTACAATCCCGAGTTTGACAGTTGAAGAATAATAGAGAGGCGATAAACATTGAAATTTCAAGGTTTACGCCTCTTTTTATGCTTTTCAAGAATGTTGTATGGGAAGTGCCCCTGAAAAATTTTTTCTA
>JAAYKJ010000218.1 GCA_012522505.1 Clostridiaceae bacterium | reverse complement strand
AGATGTCCAATAAGCTCGAGAAGCAGAATCGTGATCTGATAGAGAAACAGGATTATGAACTGAATGTTGCCACCCTGAATGAACGGAACCGCATTGCCCGTGAGATTCATGACAATGTCGGACATTTACTGTCAAGCGCGATTTTGCAGTCCGGCGCGCTTCTGACCGTAAATCGGGATGAAAAGGTTACCCGTAGCCTCAAGACTTTGAATGAGACGTTGAACCAAGCAATGAACAGCATCCGGACCAGTGTCCATGAACTTTATGAGGAGTCTTTGGATCTGAACATACAAATCCACGATCTGATCAAAAATTTTACATATTGTGAGCTGAACTACGACTATAAGCTCACCAGCAATCCGAATAAAAAGCTGAAGTATGCGTTCATTGCTGTAATCAGGGAGGCCTTGTCCAACATCATCAAGCATTCGAATGCAACTCGGGTTTCCATCATATTACAGGAACATCCGGCACTTTATCAGCTGATCATCCGGGATAATGGTCTGGTGAAAAAATATGCCTCAGACGAAGGCTTGGGGTTAAAAAACATGGCGGACAGGGTCATGGCCCTGAATGGGAACATTCATATCATGACAGAAAAGGGTTTCGAAATTTTCGTCTCTGTTCCAAAGGAGGTCGTATATGAGAATACTGATCATCGATGATGACAATCTTGCTTTGGCTTACCTGAAAACCATCTTGGAGGCTGAACCGGCAATTGAGGTTGTACGATCGGGAAACAGCGGTCAGCAAGCCATAGAGCTATATCAGAGGATAAAACCGGATGTTTTGCTGATGGATATTCGAATGGATGAGATGACAGGTATAGAGGCAGCAGATGAAATACTGGCTGCGGACAAAGAGGCAAAAATTCTTTTTTTAACCACATTCTCCGATGACGCCTATATCGCAAAGGCCTTTCAGATCGGAGCAAAGGGCTATATTCTGAAGCAGAACTTCGACAGTATTGCTCCTTCGGTAAAAGCCGTCTGCATGGGACAGAGGGTGTTTGGGGACGAGATTATCACAAAGCTGCCTGGTTTGGAGGGGAATAGAATTAAGCTCGGGATTTCGAAGTTCAATATAACCGAAAAGGAAATGGAAATTATTGTACAGGTTGCAAACGGCCTGTCAAACAAAGAAATTGCCAAAACCTTGTTTCTTAGTGAAGGTACGGTAAGAAATTATATCAGCGTTATTCTTGAAAAGCTCAATTTACGAGATCGAACCCAGCTTGCTGTTTATTACTATAAACACACATAATGGTATTTATCAGTAATGTAATTTCATACTTCTGTTCCTTTTGTGCGAAATGAAATAATGAGAAAAAGAAAGATAATGGAAGGAAACGCGAGCATACAGGGGATACACTCGCATAATTATAACATATGGTCACGTGAACGTATTTTACATTTGCAAGAGTGCGTAGTATAATCATGGTATGATAAGAAATACAACGAACAGGAGGGTCATAATTTGTATTTACCATCCAATTTTCCGGGGACAGTAGT
>JAAYKJ010000217.1 GCA_012522505.1 Clostridiaceae bacterium | reverse complement strand
TCATAGGCATAGGTATAGCTTCCGCTTTCATCCTGCATGGCGGTTCTGTTCCCTGCGGCGTCATAACCATATGCGATGCTTTCTCCGGTATTGGCTGAAAGTTTTTCAACAAGCATATTTCGGTTGTCATAGATGAAAAGGGAAAAAGTGCCGTTCCGATCGGTAATACCTGCGGTATTGCCTGCAAGATCATAAGCATAGGACATGGTTCTGTCATCGGCATCGGTCATGGTTCTTAACAGGCCGAAGGCACCGTATCCGTAGCGGGTGGTTTTCCCCCTGCCGTCGGTCATCGTCAGCTTGTTCCCGGCCTTGTCATAGGTGTATTGAGTGGTAATTTGCAGGCTGTCGGTTACCTTTTCAAGCCTTCCTGCTTTGTCATAGGAATAGCTTGTGGTATTGCCAAGACCATCGGTTATCTTTGTTTTCTCCCCATACTGGCTATATTCATAGCTTTCGGTAAAACCATTCTTCAGCGCTGCTTCCGGATCGGTTATCTTTACAACCCTTCCTGCCAGGTCATAGGCATACTGAGTGGCATACCCCTTCGCGTCTTTGGTTTCTGTCAGATTACCGTTTGCATCATAGCTGTTGGTGGTGACAACGGTATTGTACGGATCGGTAACCGTCTTCAGGCGGTTCAGATTGTCATAGGCATAGGTCATGTTATAGCCTTTTGCGTTGGTTTCACTGGTTTTGTTCCCCGCCAGGTCATAGGTGTAGCTGTAGGTATTGCCCATGGCGTCGGTGCTTGTTTCCAGCCGGTTCATTTCATCATAGACATAAATGGTTTCAAAGCCCCGTTCGTTTCTGGTCTTAGTCCGGTATCCTTCTTCATCGTACCAGTACCGAACCGCAATCTCCGTACCGTTATATTCCCGGATTACCCCGGAAAGTCTGTTCAGATCATCATATTTATACCGGATCGTATGCTCGTTTCTGCTGGCGGTGTCATCCTCGGTGAATTCATAGGCTTTGGGCTGGATTTCCTTTACCTTGTTGCCCAGAAGGTCATATTCAAAGCCTGTGATCACCTGAAGCTTGTCCGGGTATTCGGTATCCCGCAGGTTTTGAAGGTTTGCCATTCCCCCGGCGTTCAGGATATCCTGTTCGTCCACCAGGCGGATTTGCCTTGTCAGCCTGCTCATGCTGTCATATTCGTATCTTTCCACATCCATGATTCCGGTTTTGCGGAGGGTTTCGACCTTGATCACATTCCCGTTTTTATCATAGTGGTTTTTGGAGGTTCTTCCCGCAGAATCGGTGACGGTATCTGTCAGATTATTGGCATAGTATGTATAGACCGTTTCGCGTGAATCAAATTTATCCTTTGTTCCGGTCAGGGTACGCTTTTTCAGGTTTCCAGCCTCATCATAAATAAGCTTTTCGATGGAATAGAGGAAGTTTCCGCTGCCGTCCAGCTCGATGGGGGTTCTTTTCTCTGCCGGACGGTTTAAAGCGTCATATTTGATGATGCTTAAGCTGCCCATCTTGTCTTTGATGGAAACAACATTGCCGTTCAGGTCATACTTATATTGAACAGTATTGTTGTATGAATCTTTTTCCTGCCTGACCCTGCCAAAGGCGTTGTATGCATAGGCTGTAACATTCCCTCTCTGATCCTTTTGGGTGAGCTTTCTCCCCAGAAGATCCCAGGTGTATTCTACCGTTCCCGTATTTGCAAAGACTGCCTTTGCAAGGGTTCCATCAGGATTATATTCCCAACTGGTGGTGTTTCCCCTGCCATCGGTCTGTTCTGTCAGGTTTCCCAGGATATCATACTCTTGGCGATAGTAACCTTAACGATTCTTCCTCTACATATACATCTTTTTACTTGTGTTCACAATATTTAGGTTTTTATTGCACTGTTACATCGATCTCCTTAACAGCAGCTTCTCTATATTTTGCCGCTAATCCTTTATAGCCTTCATTTACATCAAGTATTTTATCAACTTCCGCCTCACCATTGTCAGATATCCCTACTTTTTGTATCCATGTATTCCCTTTTTTGTCATCTATAACCACATATGTTCGATAATCGTTTTCTCGAAAGTCTCTTATGTATGCTTTGTATTGTCCTGATGTAAAGCCAGCTTGCTCTAGATCTTGAGGAATAAATTCAATGATGTTTTGTATAATTATTTCTTTATCTGTAAAGGATTGATAATCAGGTTTTAAACTTTTCTCAATTTTTATTTTGCCATTACAATAAAATGCATATTTCAGATCTTCAATTTGCTTTACTATATTTGCCTCATTATCATCTTTAAAATATATAGATAACTCATTATGAAACCCTCTTTTTCCGTTCAGAACCATAAGAGCTGTATACCCCATCTTTTCTCGATAAATTTCTTCTTCTGGATACATACAAATAAATATCGAATCTATATTATCGTTTTTATTCTTTATGTATACTCCAATCTTAAATGTTTTATTTTCAAATCCATCGAAATCAGAAGAATCTCCAAAAAACCATATATCATCATAAATTAAATTAGCTACAGACTCTTTTAGCTCTTCAATATCTATTAAATGATTATTACCATTTTCATTAAATGGCGTCGGCGTCGGTATAATATCGCTTTTTCCTATTCCATTGGTATATGAACATGAACATATTTGAATAATAAAAATGCCAAAAATAAAGGGTAATAAAACATACTTAAGCTTTTTCATGAATTTAATCCTTCTTTCCATATCTAAAAAACTTATTATCTGAATATCTAACAACATCTTTTATGTTATTCCATTTTCCATCAGAATATAATTGCTCTTGACCCTCCACTATTCTGTAGCGACCTGAATTCTCTTTGAAAACGTCTACGCTACGAAAATATCTTCTATCCTCTATTGGATTAGATATTTTATCAGTATTTTGCGTTAAGATTGCAACTGCAATATTTACCGCTTTATCCCATGCTGCTTTCCTTGTTTTTGTTGTATATGTTCCAGCATTTCGTGCTAATTTTGTACTGTCAGAATCACCTAATGTTGTAGAAAACTGTCCTCTCGCAAGAACAACACCCCTATAACTTTTGTATTCTTCTTTTTTATAAGTTAATCTATTGATAATCACCCATGCCACCGCTTCCTGTCCATAATCGTTTAGCCCGCTTGTACATTCCGCAAATATAGTCCTTGCTAAAATGTCCAGGTCTGATATTCCATCCCAACTGTTCACATTCCATCCATCTGTATACTCAACTGCTTTACCCAAATCTGCAATGTTTTCTGTTACCAGATCACCTTTTGAGTTTTTGTAAGTAACATAACCATTTTCTATCCCGATAACTGGCACAGGTGTCGGTGTAGGTGGAATAGGTGTTGGTACAGGGGTTGGCGTTGGTCTCGGCGTAGGACTGGGAACTGGTGTTGGACTCGGTGACGGACTCGGGCTGGGCGTAGCTGTTGGAGCAGGCTGTTTACCTGTTAAATAATCAATCAGTCTTTGAATGTCATCCTTCTTGTTAATATTCTTATATGACTTCTCACTGAAGACCTCATC
>JAAYKJ010000216.1 GCA_012522505.1 Clostridiaceae bacterium | reverse complement strand
TCCTCTTGTACAAAAAAGGTCAGGTCAAAGATGCATTTCTTCTCGTCTGGCAGGTATTCGTTTCTCCACAGATATGTAATATCATCCCGTATTTCATAAAATAAATTGTTTCCAAGAACATGCTCAAGCTTGTACGGTGTATTCATATCAAAAATAAAAAGTCCACCCGGGTTCAGATAATTGTTTACCAGACTGAAAACCCGTTTCAGTTCGGCGGCCTTCTCGATATAGTTCAGGCTATCCATGGTGCAGAGAATGGCATCCATCGTTCCGTAAAGCTCAAAAGCCCTCATGTCCTGACAAACCCATAAAGGTGGAGTTGCGCAGTTCGAGGATTTCTCCACTGCACAGCTCAGCATATCCGGGGACATATCAATGCCAGTCATATCATACCCCCGCTTTGCCAGCTCCAGTGTCAGATTTCCTGTGCCACATGCCATATCCAATACAAGCACTGGCTTTTGCGGGCTGTATTTTTGAAACAGGGTTTCGATATAATTCGCCCATTCCGAATACTTGATATCCTGCATTAATACATCATACACATATGCAAAATCACGATACATTGAAAACCCCCGGGTTTACTATCTTTATATATGGGCTACGCAATATCGGAAGCCGGAGCTTAGAAAGTATACTTGATACGCTCTTGGACAGAGCGCCCAAAACTGCCGGCTTATGATGGTTACCCGATAAAGTTGTTTCATTGGCCTTAGCCCGATTTCCTCCGTTTTGACAGTATCCCACCAATACGTCCGGTTTCCTTTGCACTAAGGCTTTTCCATCCGTCCTTCAGAACTTTGTCCAATAGCCCAAGCTCTTTCGCAATTTCCAACTTTAATTTTTCGTTTTTTTTCAAAGCCATCGTAAATCACCTCGGTGTCTATTATTGCCACCGACTGGTTGTTGTATTCATCGAGGCCATGAAGTCTGGAGGACGGCTCGTAAAATCACCGGTTTTCTGAGATTAAGCGCTTTACTTCTTCAATGGCCCTGGAAAGCTGCATGTCTTCCCCTTCAGGAATATCTTCCACACTATAGTACTGATACCTTTCATCATTTTCCACTTCGATATCCGGTGTCACACCTATACCGTGAATGCAAACCCCTGAAGGTGTGAAATACTTGGATATGGTTACTTTAAGCCCTGCTCCACCTTCCAGCTCTATAATTTGCTGGACAAGACCCTTTCCAAAAGTCGTTTTACCAACCAATGTCCCCTTTTGATAATCCTTAATGGCAGCTGACAGAATTTCAGAAGCACTTGCGCTATACTCATTGATCAGAACCGTCATCGGCATATTCAGTTCGTTGGGATCCGAGCGCTCTTCTTCCTTATGGCCGTTTTTGTCTTCGGTGTATACAATCAGCCCGGAAGGGACAATCATATCCGCTATTCGAACCACCTGACCGTAATCACCGCCCGGGTTGTTTCTCAAATCAATGATCAACCCATTTGCACCCTGACGAATTAATTCGTTGACATGGGTCGCAAAGTCGAAGGCAATATCCTCATCAAACAGCTTCAATTGAACATAACCAATATTGTCCTCAAGCATTTCGCTTTCGATATAAACCAGGTTGATCACCTGGCGCACAATTTCAAAATCGATATAGTCATTTATCTCCGGTCTATACACCGTGATCTGAACTTTTGTATCGGGAACACCCCTGATTTTCTGCACGATCAGATCGGAATCACGGATGGCCGTTACATCTTCCCCATCAACCTTCACAATCTTGTCCCCGATGCGCATACCTGCAGCTTTTGCAGGAGAACCCGCAAAGGTTTCGGAAACAGTAAGAATTTCACTCTCATCCATAAAGACCGTAACACCAATTCCTACATAGCTGCCTGTAGATTTCTCTTTGAAGTCCTGCATCTGCTCGGGAGAGTAATATACGGTATACGGATCCTCCATTGAATCCGCCATACCCCTGATAGCCCCCTCCAGCATTTTATTTTCATCAACGTCCAGATAAAATGTCTTCATCAGTATAGATTTAACCTGATTAAAGTTAATGATGTTCTCTCTGGATACATCCTGGCTGAATTGTATGCTATATGTCGGATTCAAAAAATCAACAATAGAATGCATAAAAAAACCAGCTGCAAATAAAGCAATCGCTGATAAAACACAAATAGTGGCAAACAACCAATATCGTTTCGATCTCATGTACACACTTCCTGTTCCATTTGTGAATTGGAATATCACTATTCCGCTCAAGTTATTGTATCATATCATAAGTATATTTTCCAAATTCCTTAAAATGTCTCATTTCAGCGCTATATTATTTGGTGGGTGTAAAGAAACCAAAAAACAAGGCGCTTTCAGCGCCCCCATTTTGGCTCACAAATTCGCGCAAGCGCGCATGGAAATTGTAAGGTCAATTTTTATTTTAAATTCGATATTCAGATATTTATGGTTGTGGTACATATTCTAAGGGGTTCTGGTGCTTTCCGTTAACTCTGACCTCAAAATGCAGGTGAGTTCCTGTAGCTGTTCCTGTTTTCCCAGCTTTCGCAATTTTCTGCCCAGCTTTCACATCCTGTCCAACCTTTACCAGGATTCCCCCTTTATTGATATGGGCATATAAAGTTGTAATCCCTCCGCCATGGTCAATGATGACCATGTACCCGTAGCCACCGCGGTAACCCGCATCAATAACAGTGCCATCACCTGCCGCAACGATGGCTTCATTCAAAGCAGAGCCGATATCGATCCCTGTATGCATTTTCCAAACCTTGTAGATAGGATGAAGCCTGTTTCCGTAGTAGGAATAAATGTTCTTGTTTGTGGGCATAGGCCATACCAGATCACCACCTCGGTATACTCCGCTTGACTTTTGGGCCTTTTGTATTAAAACTTCCAATTCCTTGGATGTCTTCTCAAGCTGATCTTCATCCTTCAAATATTGTTTCAGGGTTTTTTCATCCGACTTAATTTCTCTATCCAAAGATGAGCGGGAAATCTCTTTTTCCTCGATTTGCTGCATAAAATGCTTTACTTGCTCGACGGCATATTCCAGCTCATATTGTTTCCTTTTTTTCAACTCTTCAATTTCCAGCCGTTTTTCCTCTATACTGTCCAGTATGCTCTGATCATTCTCGGCAATTTGCCGAATTAAGCGTAACCGGACAATAAACTCATTTACATTTCTACTTTTCAAAAGCTCGTCCAGTTCCCATACCGATGACGATCTTTTATACATTACACGTAAGCGTTCCTGGAGTAATTCCATCTGTTCATCATATTCCTGTTCAGCCTTTGCTATCGCATCTTCAAGGGAAAGAATGGCAGACTCAAGAAGTTGAACCTGCTGCTCGATCTGTTCCTTTTCCAAACCAAGAGCTTCCAGTTCTTTTACCACTTCATCCCTTTTCTTCTTGTTCCAGTTGATATCCTTTTCAGTTTTTTTGATATTTTGTGCCAGTTTTGATTTTGCGGTTTCGGCTTCCTTCAGTTTTTTCTGGTAATCAGAAAGCTGGCTGGCAGAGCCATGCAGAACCAGACTACTGGTTAAGAAAAACACAAATAAAAGGCATATGATGCGTTTCGTCATTTGTATATGTTCCCCCTGTTTCTTATGCATTGTAAGCCTCCGGCACAATCGCACATCCGAACCCAACCACATGATTGGAAAGAACTAATATGTATTTCGGCTATGTGCAAAAATTTACTTAGTGCTTTATCCGTTTATGGAGAGAAAATTCTCCTTTGCAGATGAAATCTTTCTTTAATTATACAAAACAAACCACTATACATTCAAGTGCTTTCTCACAGAAATAATACTACCCACTGCACCCATTACCAAACCGATAATAACATAAACAAAAAGAATCTGCGCATACATGGTTCCAAGGGGCACGATTCTGAGAACATTACTGATGCCGTATGCTGCTGCCTCTTGGTTGACATAGGCCTCAACCTCATTATAAAGATAGCTGGTAATAACGAAGGATGAAACCGCGCCGAACAAGCCAATAATCATCCCCTCAATAATAAAAGGCCATCGGATGAACCAGTCATTGGCGCCCACATATTTCATGATGCCGATTTCCTTCCTTCTGGCATAAACAGTTAATTTAATCGTGTTGGCAATAATCGATACCGAAATAATCAATAGCACAACAAGAACCACAACAGTGCCCACATTTGTCCATCGTAAAATCAGGCTCATTTTGTTAACAAGCTCTTGGGGAAATACAATATCATCTATTCCAGCCATCGTACTTAATTCGTTGGAAAACACCTCACTGTCGGCAGGATCCTTCAGGTGTATCCTGAACTGCTCATACAGGAAATCTGGCGTAAGGCCTTCCAGAAGCCTGGAATCTTCCTCCAGCATGGCAACCAGTTCATAAAATGTTTGTTCTTTGGACAGCCTTTCATATCGTAGTACACGCTCATCGTTTTTTATTTTCAACTCAATGGCATCGGCTTCCATGATCGCTACATCTCTTTTAAGAAATACATCGATCTCTACATCTTTTTGGATCTGATTCAGGTTGAATATCAAATTGATAGTAATCATCAGAAAGATGCCAAAAATCAGTAGCGACGCGATGACCATCGATACGGAAGCCAAAGACATTAAAAGGTTTTTGTATGTATTTGTAAAGCCTTCAGAGATCATATATTTTATGGTTCTAATCTTCATTCGTATAATTCCCCTTCTGAACATCATGGGAGATATGCCCGTACTCCAGGCAAAGAACCCGTTTTTTCATATCATCCACAATTGATTTTTCATGGGTCGCAACCAACACCGTGGTTCCCCGTTGATTGATATCATCAAGCAACTTCATGATTTCCCAACTGGTGGCAGGATCAAGATTTCCTGTGGGTTCATCTGCGACCAAAACCGACGGGTTGTTTACAATTGCGCGGGCAAGTGCAACACGCTGCTGCTCTCCCCCTGAAAGCTGGTGGGGATAGACCCTCGCCTTTTTGCTAAGGCCAACCAGAGCCAGCGCTATGGGAACCTGTCTGCGTATATCACGGGGCTGTGCTTCCACAATCTGCATGGCAAAAGAAACATTATCATATACGCTTTTATTCGGCAAAAGCCTGAAATCCTGAAATACTACACCCAGCCCTCGCCTAAGGTAAGGAATTTCAGACCTGTCCATGTCGTGGATGCCAAAGCCATTGACATATACTTCCCCTTCGGTAGGAACCTCCTCATGCAAAATCAATTTCAGTAATGTTGATTTGCCCGAACCACTGGGGCCTATAATAAATACAAATTCTCCTTTTTCAATTCGGAAAGTTGCATCCTGCAAACCTATGGTTCCGTTTGAATACCTTTTCGTTACTTCATTGAATTCAATCAATCCGTATCAACCTCATCTTCAGTTTTATATTCCCGATTCATCCAAATAACGCTTGACCATCATCGCAACCTTGAAATGAATAGCATCACTAAAATTACGAAGATCCATACCTGTCAGCTTTTGGATCTTGTCCAACCTGTAAACAAGGGTATTTCTATGCACAAACAGCTGCCTGGATGTTTCACTGACGTTCAGATTGTTCTCAAAGAACTTTTGTATGGTAATCATCATCTCCGGATCGATCAGCTCATAAACGCCATCCTTTAAGACTTCATTCAAAAAGAGTTTGCACAGCGTTGTGGGAAGCTGATAAATAAGACGACCAATTCCTAAGTGGTTGTAGTCGATAATGGTTTTATCGGTATCAAAAATATTCCCTATCGTAAGCGCGGTCTGTGCATCCTTGAAGGAACGGGATATATCCCGCAGACGATTCACCTCGGTGCCTATACCTACTGAAGCTTTCACCATCAATTCGGTATTCAGGGTATCAATGATAATTCTGGCCTTCCGGTAAATGTCATCTTCTTCTTCCTTATCTTTCAGCTCTTTTACCAGAACGGTATTCTGATCATCAAGCAGTATGACAAAGTCCTTCGCATCGTTGGGAAACAGGCTTTTAATGATGTTATATGCATGAATATCCTTTGATTTTTCGGTATGGATGGAATAGGTTATTCTTCTCTGATCATCCTTGACCCTTAATTCTTTCGCGCGGAGAGAAATATCCCCGGGAAGAATGTTGCCTAGCAAAATATTTTTGATAAAGCTGTTTTTATCATACTTTTCTTCATAATAAAGCTTCGCGTTCTCAACGCTGAGACAGATCAACTGCATAGACTCTCTGCAGTTTTCACCACAGCCATATGCATATACGATGAAATCGGTCGCACTGCGGTTTCTTACTTTCATCATTGAAAACGCTTCATTTTCTTGAAAGGTTAAATTGGAGCTGATGAAATCGAGCACATCTTCATGAAAAGTACCAATCTCATCGGTTTTTGTACTTGCGACAACCAACCCACAGGAATCGGCAATACCCGCATCGTGCCCTATTATTTCCTTTATTCGAAAGACAAGAGATTGAAATACTTTTGCCGCCAAGAGAATACCTCCAATTCACCCTCCTGTAAATCTTTAAGAGGTCAAAAAACAATTATGTACAGCAATATCTGCACAACTACCATTATAAACAAAGTTTATAGGAGAAACAAGGTTTCAATAAAATAATCGTTCAATTCATGGTGCTTTGTTGAACAAGGAATGAAACACCCGAGTGCAGGAACGTACAAAGGAGCGTTCCAGTCATAAGGAGCGTTCCAGTTGGTACGCTCCTTAGGTACGCTCCTTGGGTACGCTCCTTAGGTACGCTCCTTGGGTACGCTCCTTAGGTACGCTCCTTAGCCCGGGCATTGTTGCATAAATTCCACAAAGGCTATATTGTTTGAGGCAATTCGGAGGTTTATCCTTATTTCATTGCATAAGTTCATTCCTGGAAGACCGTTACCCTTCCCGCAAAAACCTGAATTACAGTTTCCATAAGCTCTTTATTCCTTATGTCCGCAACATTGTGCAGGATGACCTGCTTTGGAGCAGCAGATATGAGAAAGCTGATCAGCAAGTCTTCTTCCTTAATCCCCCCGTCGGCTTGGTCATCTGCCCATTCACTGATCCAATGGTCTGAAATTCTTTCCATGTTCTCATCATAGATCGAAAAACTGGAATCCTTTTCAGCGAATACATGCACACAGTGAAATTTCGGTTGTTGCATCTGTACAAAGCAAGTCAGCAATCGAATAAATTCTTGGTATTCTCTTTCAACAAGGTATTGCCGGACTGCCCAGTCCATAATCTCTTCAAGTTCTTTGACATATTCCTGCATCCTGAACGTTGCAAATCCTTCAAGGATGATATGATTGTTATGGTTCAGAAAATCTGCCAGTTTCCTTGTCACGAGGTTTCTCCGGCGGATACGTATGACCGTATCAAAGAAGCTCTGATCGTTTTCTGCAAGTTTTTTCTTCGCAATGATCACGATCGCATGCCTCTCATCGGGTCTTAGATATCCGTAATGCCTTTTAACGATTCGGTTTAGCAGCATTCCCTCATAAGCCGTCATCAAGTAATCCGCTAAAACAGGAGATAACTGCTCTATCAATGGGTTATTCTCTCTGATTTTCTCTTTCCTGCTGCATTCCACTGCAATAAGCCCGTCATCTTGCTCTTGGTTCACTGTGAAACCTTCTCCCGATGCGTCAGCTTTCATCAATTCTTTCTGCAGATATACCAAAAGCTCTCTGGCTCCGTCACCGGCAGCTATCCGGACAGGCTGCATATTCACACTTCCTTTCCAGGTGTAGTATATGAAGGTCCGAAAGTGCGTATTCTGTTCTTGGGTATGTAAAAAATGTTAGGCTGACCTGAATACACAAGCAACGCCATTTCTTCATGTTACTACCGCCACAGGTTGTCTATCTCAATACATTTTCACTGGTATATACTATTCACACGGAAATTTATCGGTTCCAATATCACAAGCCTTAGTTTCTCCCGGGCAGTTTATTTTTAGCTGCTGAATTTCCGTTCGGTTTTTACCTCTCTATTTGATAGTATTTACCGTTCATGTTACAATTTGTAGGTAAAGTGTTGTTATGGGCCAAGTTTCCAACACAGCAACGCCAACCACGGTAGGAGGTATTTAGAATGAAAAATCTTACTCGCATTTTCATTGCAATTGCTCTTGTTCTCATCATAGGGGGTGCTCTATTCTTCCTCATTACAGCTGACGAAACAGGCACCTCAGGGGATGTTAACCCGCAAAAGGATGAGAATGTACTTTATTATGAGGGGTTTGAAACAGAAAACACTCTGGTGCAAAACGGGCAGGGCACCATTCTCCTGACGGATGAATATGCTGCTGCCGGTGCCCAAAGCCTTGTCGTGTTACCGAAGTCCATAAATAATTACAGTGGAGTCGCGCTTCAAAACGAAAATCTGGATATACCCATGCTGCCTGGCGGCCAGTATAGGCTGACAGCCAAGGCTTTCAGTGCAACTGACACCGTTTTTGGGGTACGTGTTGAAACCAAAGACAACGAAGGATTTATTACCTATGGAAGTGTAGGCAGTGAACAGGTAAACCTGAAAGCTGGCGAGTGGTCCGATGTTTCTATGGATTTTACCGTCCCAGTCGATCATCAGCAGGTTATTGCGATTGTATTCCATAATGTAAACCGATTATCAGATTTAACCTTTTATCTGGATGAGGTAAAGCTGGAGGTCACAGGCCAACCCGTTCCGATGGAGCCACCAAAGGGGCCTGAAATCAAAAAATTACACACCTTCACGTTTCAGGACAAGGCATCACACGAAGATCTTTTCGTTCCCAGCTCGTCCTCAGAAATTGAGTGGATCAATCAGCCCGGTATCGGCAGGGATGATGACTATGCTTTAAAGGTCACCCATATTGACGGCCAGACATATACCAGTGCATATAACGCAATACGGCTTACCTTTGAAGAACCGCTTCCTGCTGGCGGTATCTATAATATTTCGGTATGGTTTTATGCACCCACTGCTGGTAACGAAAGCAAATACACACTTACCGGGCCCGGCGTTGTGCTAAACGGTGAATATGCCCAAAATCATTTCAAACTTCCAGCTTATTTTGGTACGCTACCGCTGGATGAATGGAGGCAGGTCAACATTGAAACCCCCTTGATGGAAACTCCTTTGAGAACGATTGATTTTAGGCTGGTCATCAATGACGAGGACAGGCACGCCGACGTATGGTATATTGACGAGATTGTGATCAGCCAGGTTGGTGAGTTGCAGGAGATAGAAATCCCGCAATGGGATCTATCCCTTCCTTCCATACGGGAAGCCTATGCTGATTATTTCGATATCGGCAATGTCATGAATGCCAACCAGACAGCTGATTCCAATACTTCAGCCATGTTCGCACACCATTATAACGTTGTGACTGCTGAAAACGAAATGAAACCACAGAGCTTAAGCCCATCCAAAGGAATGTATGACTTTACCGGTGCCGATAGGATTATCGACTGGGCCGATGCAAACAACATAAAAGTGCACGGGCACACATTGGTTTGGCATTCTCAATCCTCCGCATGGCTAACCTTCGACAAGGATAATCGAATACTGCCACGTGAGGAAGCCAGAGCCAATATGGAGGAGTATATCATAAGTGTTGCCGGTCATTTCAAGGGCAGGGTGGTTTCCTGGGATGTGGTTAATGAGGCTTTTGCCGACGGTGCAGTTTCTTCAGACTGGAAGGCTGCATTGCGTCAGGATTCTCCCTGGTATCTCGCTTATGAAAACGGCGCCGATCCATCAAAAGGTGAAAGTGCAGCAGACTATATCTACGATGCCTTTGTGTTCACTCGTTTAGCTGATCCGGAGGCCACGCTGTATTATAATGATTATAATGAAACAGATGCATCGAAGCGTGAAGCAATCGCACTAATGGCTGAAGATTTGAACGAGAGATGGCGAAACGATGAAAGAAATACACAGCCTGATCGTCTGCTGGTGGAAGGCCTGGGCATGCAAGCCCACTACTGGACCGATGATCTGCATACCAATAAAGTGGAAGCCACGATTTCGCGATTTATAAAAGCCGGGGTTAGAATCATCGTCACCGAGCTGGATATTCCGTATGGTTCATACTCCAATCAGAAAACTACTCAGTTAACCGAGGCTGAAGAGCTTACGCAAGCCAAGTTGTACGCTCAATTGTTTGAGCTTTACAAAAAGTATGCCGATAACATCGATCGTGTTACCTTCTGGGGAAAGGCGGATCCGCAAAGCTGGCGTTCTCAGGGCAGCCCGCTGCTTTTTGACAAGACATTCGCTCCGAAGCAATCATTTTACGGTGTTATTCATCCGGAAGACTTCCTGGATGAGTGAGCTTGTTTTATGAAGTAAAATATACGATTATCATTTACGATAAGGGTCTCTGGAATTTGATCATAACCAAATTAGTTTCCGGAAGTCCCACTGAAAAGTGGGACTTCGTCTTTTAGAAACATAGGCCTGCAAGCAGGGAAATCGTAAACATTTGACTGTTATCCGGTGCTCAGGAACCTTTCATACCGTTGTCCCAGATATTTGAAATCCGGCTTAACAATCATATCCTTCAGGTAGGCTGATGTTTCCGAACCACGTCTTCTATTTCTGTTCAGATCCCGAATGATTCCATTGGCTGTCTTTATTCCAATACCATGACCATAATAGTATCCATCAGGCAGCTGAATAACATTTTCGCCCTGCCACTCGGGTGTATCCGGGTTCACATCGGGGTTAATAAAATACAGACAGTCACCCAGCAGAGAATCCTTCACCCCACGATAGGTGCCTACCCCCAAATCTTTATCCAGGTACTTCCAATCCATCAGGTAGATGTCGGAGAACAACGTGTCGAAGAGTGCTGAAGGCAACACCTTCACCAGAGCCAGATAGTAAACAATCACAATTGCTGTAGCACATTCTGTACCATATTGCCTGCTGTTTTTAAGGATATCGGCAACTGCCTCATGCGGAACGGCTGTCCTTTTCAACCTGAATCCTCCTTCCTCTGTAATATCCCAATAGCGGGGATTACAGATCGCATCTCTGAAAAGCCTGAAGCTAAAGAAACTGTTGTTCAGATCTTCCGATGCATTAACAATTTCCTTGCGTGCGGCCAGCTCAAAGTGGAAGATTTGGGCGGTTGGATATGTAAATACTGTTTGAACCGAAATCATCCGATCTGCAATGATACGCTCAATTTTATCGAGTTGGTCATACCCGGGAACCGATCCCTCTGTAATCTTATTGCCATTAATTATAAGCATCCCGTCTCTCTCCTTTGTTTCCTTTACTACATCTTATGTGGGACAGAGGGACAGGTACCTTGTCCTACTACAGAAGCAGCAGGCTGAAACAGGGAAAAACGTTTGCATCTGGTTGAGAATCACAGACTTACTTGGATGATTGGATGAAGGTATCTGATGTTCTTTTATTGAAATAAGCGGCCGGACACCTCATCAACGTTAAAACCGGCCGCTTATGTGTTTATTGTCATGCAAAATTGCTTCAATCCGTTTTTCTTTTAAGAAAATTATGATACAATAAGCTGATTGAATTTTTCCTGGTATGTGCTGTATATCAGACCATACCAATAACATACAGTGAAAAGGTGATTTTTTTGAAGCGTATTTCCAGGTTTACCGCAAGTATTCTGGCTATCGTTCTGCTGATTGGCTTGGATCAGGTTACAAAAAAGCTGGCGCAAGCCTATTTACTCGGAAAAAATACCATATCCGTGATCGGTGACTTTTTTGTATTGTTATATGCAACAAACCGTGGCGGTTTCCTGTCCTTTGGAAGCGATGCCAACGGTTGGTTGTGGTGGATGTTCTTTGTTGTTTTGCCCATTCTGGTATTGATTCTGCTCTCGATTTACATTGTTCTAAAGAAAAGAGAGGACGGATACTACCTTTCCTTCTGGGTATTTGTTATCAGCGGTGGCGTGGGAAACCTGATCGATAGAATCCTTTACGGTGAAGTAATCGATTTTATGCATTTGAACTTCGGAATTTTCAAAACCGGTGTATTCAATGTTGCGGATTTGTATCTAAATGTATTTGCCTTGTTGGTTTTGCTTCTGTATTTTATCCGAATTAAGAAGGATGGAACCGACTCACATGTGGATTCGTTTTTTTCATAATCACGGATGCTATTTTGTTTCAGTTCGCGCAAGCGCTCTTTGAGATCCCATATAAACTCCCACAGACTAATCAATATTCTTGTTGATGGCAAACCGTAGAATTTTTCTGGAGGTGTTTTTTGTGAACTCCTCATTTCGGATCTTAACCATCTTTACCGCTTTATATGGAGCCATTCTGGCATTGATATCCTTAATACCGGCTTCAAAATAAGCCTGTACATCCTCAATCCCTTTTTCCTTCAACGCATCGAAGTCTGGATATATTTCTGCGACAAGGACCTCTTTCTTCTTTTGTGATTTGCTTTCCCCTTCATAAACAACAGATTCCATAACCCCATATATCCTTGAAATCTCATTTTCAATTTCTTCAGGGTATACATTTTTGCCGTTGCTTAAAATGATGACATTCTTCAACCTTCCGGTAATGTATATCCAACCTTCGTCGTCCAATTTGCCGTAATCCCCTGTCCTGAAATACCCTTCTTCATCAAATGCCGCGGCTGTAGCCTCTGGATCCTTATAATATCCGAGCATCACGTTGGGACCTTTCACACATATTTCACCTTCGCCGTTTTCATCCGGGTCTTTGATTTTTACCTGTAGACCAATAATCGGAACCCCAACACTTCCCTTTTTCTGATATTCGTTCCGATTGCATGAAATCAGCGGAGCGCATTCGGTAATGCCATACCCGTTCAGTATGGTTATACCTATCGCTTCGAATGTATCGATGATATCCTGATTCAGCTTCGCACCGCCGCAGATAATCATCTCAAGCTGACCGCCGAAGGAATCCAGTATGGTTTTAAACAATTTCCGTCTTACGTCAATGCCACATTTGCGTAGAAAATTACTAACCTTGATCAGCAAGCGCAATTTACCGGATTTCCCTTCTTTATCTGCGGCTGACCAGATTTTCTTATACATGGTTTCCACAAATAACGGAACCAAAACAAGATGGATGGGTTTCTGTTCCTTAATCTCATTGACCATATACTTAAGACCGCTGGAAATATAGATCGTTGAGCCCTGCGAAAAGTGCCCCACAAAATTAACCGTGGAACCAAACGTATGATTTGGGGGCAACACATTCATCGTTCTGGGCGATATCTGAAATAGATACATGCCCTGTGTCATATCTGAAACAATATTTTTCTGTGAAAGCATGACGCCTTTGCCTTTTCCTGTTGTCCCCGAAGTAAACACAATGGTGGCAAGCTTTTCATCGTCAATCTCATAATCGTAATAGGAGTTGTCACCATTTTTATATCGGTCCCCGCCCAAGGCAACTATATCGGAGAGCTTTAGGGCTTCCTTCATCTCTGGAGAGCCCATGCAGATAAATGTCTTCAGGCTGGAGCCTACTTCACGGATCCATTGTATCTTTTCTTCAATGGCGGGGCTGTAAAAGACAACCTCGCATTCTGCCTTATTCATGATATCCGCAAGGTCTTCCCTTGTATAATCTTTATCAAGTGGTACAACAACGCTACCGATAGACATCAGGCTGAAATAGGAGCAAATCCATTCGAAAGAGCTTTCGCCAATCAATGCTACATGCCTGTCCCGGCATCCCATGGCTATCAGCTCTGTCCCCATATTGCGTATGTAATCACGCGCTTCGGAATATGTAACATCCACAGTTTTCGAATCATGTGGGTTGTTTTTATACGAAAGTGCTACTCTGTCCGGATATTTCTTAGCTACATTTTCTGTCATCACCCGAAAGTCTCTGAAGACTGTGGTTTCATACAGCGGATAATCGTTCTTTCTCATATTTCAGCCACTCCTTGCTAATGCCGTCGATCGCTTCTAGCCTCAAGTTGCTAATAGGTTTTATCAACACACAAAACCTGCCTATGAAACTGGTTTATCCCCTCGCGTTTTTTGCACGCAGCAAAACACACTCTGCAGCAGAGGTTTTAAAGCGTTCTAATCACTGGTGAATGAAAGCTTGTACTATCTACATATAAATTATAACATGATTACAACCCAATAAGCCGGAATTTTTTTCATAGTTTCCATACCTAAGCGGCTTGTCTTAATAAAAATGTTCTTTGAAAACATAATACTTCCAACAAATTGTTATTGACGAGTGATGCTAAAG
>JAAYKJ010000215.1 GCA_012522505.1 Clostridiaceae bacterium | reverse complement strand
TGGTGAAACATCCCTTTATACCGTCCGATCCGGCAACCTGTAATGAACGCTGCTTTGAGATATTTTCCATCCAAACGTCCGGGCTTGGGAAAAGGTTCCGCCATACAACGCTCAAAAAGGCTGTGCTAGGCATATCGGGTGGGCTTGATTCAACGCTGGCTCTGCTTGTCACGGTTCAAACCTTTGACAACCTGAACCTATCCAGAAAGAATATCATCGCCATAACAATGCCCGGCTTCGGAACAACGGATCAAACTTATCGCAATGCCATGGAACTGATGCGTTCGATGGGTGTGGAGATCCGAGAAATTGATATCACAAAAGCATGTTTGCAGCATTTTAGAGACATTGGCCATGATGTCGAAGTTCATGACGTGACGTACGAAAATGTTCAGGCCAGAGAACGAACTCAGGTATTGATGGATATCGCCAACAAGGAAGGTGGCCTTGTCATAGGGACGGGGGATTTGTCCGAACTTGCTTTGGGTTGGTGCACATATAATGGAGACCATATGTCGATGTACTCGGTCAATTGCGGTGTCCCGAAAACATTGGTAAAAACATTGGTAAAGTGGGCAGCAGATCACATCACCACAAAAGAGACTTCAGAGGTTCTGTATCGCATTATCGATACACCCATTACGCCCGAATTGCTGCCTCCCGATAAAAATGACGATATCAGGCAGAAGACGGAAGACATCATAGGCCCCTATGAACTTCATGATTTTTTCCTATATCACATGATACGCTATGGTGCCGAACCAAACAAAATAAGATATTTGGCGAACATTGCTTTTAATGGTCAATATGACGACTCTACCATTCGGAAGTGGTTGAAAGTATTTTATACCCGTTTCTTTTCTCAACAGTTTAAACGCTCCTGTGTGCCCGATGGTCCGAAAGTAGGAACGATAAGCCTGTCTCCCAGAGGTAACTGGCGCATGCCCAGTGATGCGATTGCGAGAGTTTGGTTGGAGGAACTGAAATAAGTAGATCTAATTAACTATAGCTTTTTTGGTCAATAGTAGCCAAATAGTCCCCGAAACGCATATCTAACACCATATGGGAGTAAATAACAAAAGTCTGTAACCACTGAGATTACAGACTTTCATCTGGCAGGGGAGACAGGGATCGAACCCGCGGCCCACGGTTTTGGAGACCGTTGCTCTACCAGCTGAGCTACTCCCCTTTGACTGACGAATTCAAGTATACAATAAAAGCAGCTGTCATGTCAATAAGAAACAAAAGGTTTTTCGCAAGAACAGCAGGTTATTTACCGCTGTTCTTGTAAGCGGTGAGACCATAGATGGGCAAGCCCTGGCTGATAAACCTTTCCTCATACTCCGTTGTGATATTTCCTTCCAGAAGTGAACTCTTGTGCAGGTCGTATGTAATGTCCTGCAAAAGGAACCCGGCAAGCTCGAATTGAGAAATTGAAAAATCAAATAAATCCTGATTGTCTGTTTTAAAGGAGATCGTTCCATCATCCTTCAGAAGCTTACTATAAACCTGAAGAAACCGAATATTGGTTAGTCGTCGCTTTGCATGGCGTTTTCTTGGCCAGGGATCGGAGAAATTCAGATAAATCTTACTGATTTCACCCGGATCAAAACACTGAGCTATCAATTCAGCCTCGCAGTTTATTACCGCAAGGTTGGGCAACCCTTCTTCCGGTGTCTTTTTTATGAGTTTCAACAATACGGTGGCGAATTTTTCCATTGCGATATAATTGATGTCAGAGTTCTGATTCGCAAGTGTTGTGATAAATTTGCCTTTGCCCGAACCGATTTCAACATGGAGTGGATCTGAATTTTTGAAATATTCGGACCATTTTCCCTTCAAATTTTCAGGTTTAGTAATAAAGTTTGGGTGATTTTGCAGTTTTTCTCGAGCACCTGGAACATTTCTGAGCCTCAAGACAAATAGCCTCCTTTAAAAACGGGTTTTACTCTTGCGGATAACATGCGCTTTGTCAAAAGCTCCCTAAATCTTTTGCCGTAGATCGTTTTTTCTCTTTGATCTTAACACGGTTTGGCGCATAATTTGTGCAAGCGCTCATAGGATTAGCTTACAGTTGGGATGGAGCGTTGTAAAGTACCCGAGCAAATCTATTATACCGGGTTTATCGTTTATTGTAAATGAACCAGGAAAACTTCATTTTCACTCATTGCAGGCAGGCATTTATTTGCTATAATAAGTGTTGTGCCCTAAGGGGTAAAGCCATTTTTTAGCCCTTGCGGCTAAAATACACTTCCTCTGTTTATGGCCTTTAGGCCAGAAAGAGGTCTTAGGCGTATTTGATAAAAAGAGCAGAACGCAATTACATACCGAAAAAGAGAGGAGCTTCGAATGAAATACAAACTATTGGCAGTGGATGTTGATGGAACCCTACTTAACAACAATCGTGAAATCACAGAAAAAACAAAAAGAGCGATACATCAGGTGATCGACAGGGGCGTTATTTTTACCATATCCAGCGGGAGGCCTGTTCAGGGTGTGGCAATGATTACCGAGCAATTAGAGGTGGATATACCTGTGATTACCTATAATGGCGCTATGGTTATTACTGGTTCCAGCAAGAAAGTCATATACTCATGTACTTTACGGGAAGAAGATGCTGTCTTGATAGAAAAGCTTGGACGGGAGCGAAATACAACGATGGCAATCTGGGCTGACAATCAGTTGTTTGTTAACCGTCCCGATGAACGGGCAGCACAGTATAGCCAGCTTAGTGGAACTGAACCAAAACTCTACAGGGATGTACGTGATTTACTCGAAAAAGGCATTAATAAAATGCTTTGGTATGATGAAATTCAACGGATAAATACCTTCGAAAGAGAAATGCGGGGTCTGCTAAGCCCGTCTGTAAACTTTCATACTTCACAGCCTATCTTCTTGGAGTTTGTGGATGTAAAGGCATCAAAGGCCATAGCCCTTGGGAAATTGGGTGAGCACTATGGTATTCGTCGGGAAGAAATGATTGCTGTGGGAGATGGCTTTAATGATCTGTCCATGATCGAATATGCAGGACTGGGAGTAGCCATGGATAACGCACCCGCAGAAATAAAAAAGGCAGCGGACTTTGTCACATTATCAAATGAGAATGATGGTGTAGCTCATGTTATAGAGAAATTTATCAAATGACCAAAGACGCCTGCCCCGTGTGGCTAAGGCTACGAAAATGGGAAGTTTATTTTTGCGTCAAGCAAAAAGCACGAATAGGCGGGGGTTTATGTCGTTTTGGACAAAAGAGAGTTTGTTAGGAACATGACTAATAGAAAATTTGCATGATCTTGCTTTTTATCCTGCAAAATAATATAGTTATGTTGAATGGAGTATTAATAAATGTTCGATGAAAAGGAGACCTGATATGGACAGCCTGATCGGTTTAATGAGGGACAAATATTCATCATTCAGCAAAGGTCATAAAGCGATTGCCACATATATCATGAACCATTATGGCAAAGCGGCTTATATGACAGCTGCTCAATTGGGGGAGGCGGTGGGTGTCAGCGAATCAACAGTGGTTCGTTTCCCCATAGAATTGGGCTTTGACGGGTATCCAAAGCTTCAGAAAGAGCTAAAGAAGCTGATCAAGAGCAAACTGACAGCAGTTCAGCGGCTTGAGGTTTCTTCCAACAGAATCGACAAGGAAAATGTTATTAAGAGTGTTCTGCATTCGGACTTGAATAAAATTAAAGAAACGATGGAAGAAATAGATGCAGACAATTTTAATACTATCGTGGAAGAAATTTTGAAAGCGAAGCAAATATACATTCTTGGGGTGCGAAGTTCGGCTTCGCTGGCTGGCTTTATGGGATTTTACTTCAACTTGATTTTTGAAAATGTCCGACTGGTGCATACTACCAGTGTCAGCGAAATGTTCGAACAGATAATCAACACCGGCGAAAGTGATGTTGTAATTGGAATAAGCTTTCCACGCTACTCCAAAAGAACAACCAAAGCGATGGAGTTTGCCTGGAAGCAGGGAGCTACGGTTATCGCCATTACAGACAATGTGGATTCTCCCCTTGCAAAAAGTGCGAGCTATTCATTATTTGCAAGGAGTGGTATGAATTCCTTTGTAGATTCTTTGGTCGCGCCATTGAGTGTCATTAATGCCATCATTGTTGCTATTGGTATGAAGCGAAAGGAACAAATACAACATAACCTGGAAAAGCTGGAAACAATATGGGATGAATACCAGGTGTATGAAAAGGATGATCCAGCAACAACCCATCAACCCGATTAAGTCAACGCAGATGTGGTCGCATTGAAAAAAGCGTTGCCCCTGAATAAATTGGTTGCCGCTGGTAATAGACGGATGGCATGGAGATTTAGATGAAAAAAGTAGGTGTTATCGGAGCCGGTGCTGCCGGTCTAATGGCTGCAGGTAGAGCAGCTGAACGGGGGCATCGTGTTCTTGTTTTTGAAAAGAATGATATAGCCGGGAAAAAGGTACGCATTACTGGGAAAGGCAGATGTAACATTACCAATACATGTGATATTGATACCTTCATATCCAATGTTCCGGGAAATGGCAGATTTCTGTACTCATCACTGTATACTTTTTCCAATGCACAGACCATGGATTTTTTCGAGGGAAGGGGCGTTCCCATTAAAATTGAACGTGGGGGAAGAGTTTTCCCGGCGTCAGACAAGGCAAAGGATGCCGCTGATGCACTGCGTGATTACGTCATTCAAAACAAGGGGAAAATCCTTTATCATAGCCTGGTAAAAGAAATCCTGATAAAAGATGATTCTGTTACTGGTGTTAAGCTAAAAGATGGCACAGTAGAAAGCCTGGACGCCGTTATCGTGGCAACAGGTGGAGTTTCGTATTCTGGAACTGGCTCCACCGGAGAAGGCCATGAGATGGCCCGAAAGCTTGGTCATACAGTCACAGATCTAAAGCCGTCACTGGTGCCGCTTAACACAAAAGAGGAGTGGGTACGTGAACTGCAGGGATTGTCTCTGAAAAATGTTGCAATCTATCTTTCTGATAAAAGAGGAAAAAGAATTTATGATGATTTCGGAGAAATGATGTTCACGCATTTCGGTGTTACCGGTCCTGTCATTTTAAGTGCAAGCCGCCATATCATGAAATATGATTACAAGAACGTTTACCTTTCGATCGATCTAAAACCTGCCTTGGACGAAAATAAGCTGGATAGCCGTCTGCAGCGCGATTTTGTAAAATATTCCAGAAAACAGTTTAAAAATTCATTGAATGAATTGTTTCCGAATCTGTTGATTCCAGTGATGGTCAAGTTAAGCAGGATCCCTCCTGATAAGCCCGTTCATCAGATTTCAAGGGAAGAAAGACTTGCATTCGTGAAACTAATGAAAAACCTGACATGTGAAATTTCCGGATCCCGGCCAATTGATGAAGCCATTGTCACCGCGGGCGGAGTTTCCGTAAAAGAGATCGAGCCGAGCACAATGGAATCCCGGATCATAAAAGGGCTATATTTTGCCGGAGAAGTGCTTGATGTTGATGCATATACGGGAGGATTCAACCTGACGGTAGCATTTTCAACCGGGTATACAGCCGGAAACAGTGTATAATCCGAACGCGATATTCAAAAGCAACCATCCATTACGGGAACATACAGCATATCAAGCCAAAAGATAGTATCCGTTTATGAATTAATAATAGAATGCGAATGAAGATTTGTTTGTATGATTCTGTCAGAATGAACTGAACACGAGTATGCGAACCTTCATGGAATTCAGTCGATTCTGTCTAAAATATCACATCAGAGGGAATAATAAACAAACCCGGGTTCGCCGGGAAATAAGCGAATAGGGTTGCGTGATATCTTGTGAAAATGGGTTGGTTTTTCATATTCCTATCGATCATTATGTGTATTGTACTAATCGGTGTTCAAATCATCCGGATTTACCCGATATGGACTGAACTTCCTGAGGATCCCTATCAAGGTGCTCCCCTTAAGCTATTCCAGTCTTTGGTTGAAAGAGGTACTGTAACACTGGATGTTCTTGGTCAGTATAGAATGTTGGATGTGATGATCTACAAAAATGGTGAGCGCTGCATTCTGGTGGAAGAGTTTCCTGTCACCATAAGTGTAATGGAAGGCGATGTTCTGGAGACTTGGGTGCTTAATGGCTTGCCTGGAGTGTCCCTTGTTATCAAAAAAACTTCGGACAATATTGAATTGAAATATTCACGGACTTCTCTGCCGCTAACCAAAGGTCTTCACAGAATCGGAAAGGTGGTCGTGAAATAATCTCATATTGCGGCTAAACTCTGCTGTATGGTATAGTAAGGTAAAAGCGCTGCTTCATCCATGAAACCAGAGCAAAAGAACTAGCAAAGTCTATATGGAGGGTTAACAATGGAATCATTCAGACATCTGTCACCTAATGAAATACTCAACCGTTCTTTTGAGTGCTCCTGTGGGAGAAAGCATACCATTCCGATTGAAAGAATAGAATACCAGAGGAATACACTGTCGCATCTTCCACAAATTCTAAATCCATTTATAAAAACTGAAATTCTGATGGTTGCCGATGGCAATACATATGGTGTTATCGGAGAAAGGATAGGGCAGAAGCTTTCCGAACACGGTTATACAATGAAACTGTGCTGCATACATCGCGACCATGATGTGGTTCCGGATGAGAGGTCGCTGGGTGAGGTTATGACCCATTTGGATGAAAACACAGGTTTCATTCTCGCAGTGGGCTCCGGTGTAATCAATGATCTCTGCCGGTATATTTCTGCAAGGACCAAAACCCCTTATGGAATCATTGCGACAGCGCCTTCAATGGATGGATATGCATCATCGGTCTCTCCATTGATTGTTCATGGAAAGAAAATATCCTTTATTGTTGGCTATCCCAGGTTTATCCTGTCAGAGCCCGAAATCCTTTGCGATGCGCCTGAAATCATGATTCAGGCCGTGTTTGGAGATGTACTGGGAAAGCTGACCGCACTGGCAGACTGGAATCTATCAGCACAAATTAATGGTGAGCACCGGTGTAAGGAGTGCATGTTGCTGGTAGAAAGAGCTGTTCAGGCGGTGATCGCATGTGCTGATTTGCTTATGCAGGGTCAGGAGGATTCTGCGGTAAAATTGATGGATGCACTGATTTTATCCGGTTTGGCGATGGGCCTATATGGCAATTCGCGTCCTGCTTCTGGTGCCGAACATCATTTAAGCCATTACTGGGAAATGGATGCTCTGGCAAAAGGGCATGAACATGCGCTACACGGAAATATGGTTGGTGTAGCCAGCCATGTAACAGCATTGGCTTATCAAAAAGTCATTGATATCTTACCGGAGGGCTTTATCTCACCCGATGCACAGGAAATACAATCTCTTCTGTCTACAGTGCGAATGCCAGATAGCCCTGCGGGTTTGGGAATATCGAAGGATTTATTTCACAATAGTATACTCAAGGCGATGTATATTCGGGACAGATATACAATTCTGGGGTTCCTGGATGATAATGGGCGTCTGGAAACAATAGCCGATGAACTGACAGAGTATCTTTATTAAAATGGATTCAATTGTATTCCGGAATCTGCTTTAATATAATATGGATATGGTTTGGAGCACCATCAAGGGTTCCCAAAAATATAAGGTTTTAACTTCAGCATACCGGATAATCCCATTCCGAATGTACCCGGTTGCAGCACGGCTGGAACCTCATGCAGGGAATCTATAGAAATTTTTCCATGGCTTTCCCAAAGCAATGATATGGTAGCAGAAAAAAAGAACGGACTAATCATCCGGGAGGTTATTATGTTAAATGAACAAAACCCGATGAAATATGGCAGCAAGGACGTGGTCAAGGCGGCGATTACTATGGCGCTGTCTTCGAATCGGGAAGAAGAGAAAGCCTTGAAGCATGAATATCAGCAAATAGGTATAAAGTCCTGTGCTGTGGATTATGGCGGTGATTTTATCACATCCATCATGAAAATCATTGAAAGAGCAGTGGTTTCGTCAAAACGGGAAGGTGTCATTGTTGAAAGTCATGCCGAGGAAGGGGCTGTGGCGGGTGCAACCCGGGAAGCACTTGGTCAGATCACCACGAAGGCCATTGGCCTGAATGTGGGTGGGAAAATAGGAGTTGCACGTTATCGCGAGCACGTTGCCGTGTGTGTTTTCTTTGGTATCGGGTTGTTGCATCTAAATGAAATATCGATAGGAATTGGGCACAGGGTTGTATAATGTCTGTGTCAGATTCATCTATTACAAAACCTCATTGTTCAATGGGTGCTTCAGAGTCAATGCAGCTGTAGCCAATTGGATTGTTGAGGGAAGACCCAAAGCCCGGAATGTATTAGCAGCACCTGTAATGCAACATAACACAGGTGCATGGAGGGATTAGTGTGAAGAAGATACAAATTGCCATTGACGGTCCGTCTGGTGCGGGAAAAAGCACTATGGCCAAAATGGTTTCAAAGGAATTGGGAATACTATATCTGGATACAGGAGCGATGTATCGGGCGGTGGCACTGAAGGCGATTCAATCCGGAATCGATACCAAAGACAGCGACAAGTTGTCGCAAATGGTTCAAGACATCGATATCAGTGTGGTATATCAGGATGGACGTCAGCTTGTTTATTTGGATGGCGAGGATGTCAGTGAGCGCATCCGAACACCGGATGTGACGGTGGGAGCCTCCAATGTCGCTGTGGTCCCTGTTGTTCGGATGAAAATGGTAGAACTGCAACAGGAGATAGCTAAAAAGAACAGTGTTGTTATGGATGGCAGAGATATTGGAACCTATGTGCTTCCAGATGCAGATGTGAAGATATTTCTCACAGCCTCCGTTGAGGACCGGGCAAAAAGAAGATATGAGGAATTGCAGGAAAAAGGAACCCTGAAACAGACTTTCGAGGAAGTGAAACAGGATATGGAATACCGGGACAACAATGACAGCAACCGGGATTTCTGCCCGCTGAAAAAAGCGGATGATGCGATAATGCTGGATACAACCGGGTTCCCGCTTGAAAAATCTGTTGGGATGATACTGGATATTATAAAGGCGAGGATTTGAAATGTTATATCGGTTTGTTTGTTGGTTAAGCAATATTTTCTTTGCCATATTCTACAGAACGAGAATTGAAGGTTTGGAGAACGTACCTAAAAATAGTCCGTTGATTGTTTGCGCCAATCATATCAGCATGTTGGACATGTTTTTATTCGGGCCCAGGTTGCCAATGCGCATTTACTTTATGGCAAAGCAGGAGCTTTTTAAAATACCCCTGTTGAATGTGATTCTAAAGGGATTAGGGGCATATCCCGTCAAAAGGGGACATGGTGATATGCATGCTGCGAAAACAACCCTGAAGCTGCTTGAAGAAGGTAAGACTGTAGGTATCTTCCCGGAAGGGCACCGGAGAAATAAAAGAAGGAAAAAACTGAAACCGAAAAACGGAGCGATTCTTTTTGCTCTTGAATCCGGTGTGCCAATACTGCCAGTTGGTATTTTCGGCACGTACAAGTTGTTTTCAAAGCTTCGGGTGGTATATGGGACGCCATATCGGGTGAGCAGTGAAAATGGTCATAAGGCAACCAAAACCGAAATGCAGGAAATGGCGAATGCATTAATGGATAAGATCTATTCGCTTGAGAATACATAACCCTGCGTTCTGCACAGATGTGGAATGTGGTTTTGGAAAAAGGAGAATAATATGGGCAGACTTATGGTTGCACAAACAGCAGGCTTTTGTTTTGGAGTGGATAATGCCGTTAAGCTTGCATTTAAAACCTTACGTTCTTATCCAGATAAAATGCGGACCTATGGCGAACTCATTCATAACCGTCAGCTATCTGAAAAACTGGCAGAGGAAGGTGCGCGTTGTGTTCAGTGTACTGAACAGCTTCATAAGGATGATCACGTTGTTATAAGAGCGCATGGGATCGGGGAAGATGTGTATAGTGTACTGAATCAAAAACAGGTTAACATCCATGATGCAACCTGCCCTTACGTGAAGAGAATACATAAGCTTGTCAGAGAAAAGTATCGGGAAGGCTACCGTATCATCATTGTTGGGGATGACAGCCACCCGGAAGTCATTGGTATCAATGGCTGGTGCGAATATAAAGCCTGGGTTGTTTCCGATAAAGAAGGGATAGAATCTTTGCCAAATACCGAAGAGGGGATCTGCGTTGTGGCACAAACAACGATGAAACCTGAAAAGTATGAAGAGATTTACAAATTCATTAAGAAAAAGTTTGCAAATGCCGTAAACTTTGATACAATATGTAGTGCAACTGAAAAACGTTTGCGGGAAGCCCGGGAAATCTCTGAACAAGCTGATTTGATGATTGTTATAGGAGGGAAAAACAGCTCCAATACCCAAAAATTGTTTGAAACTTGTTCAGCTCACTGCCCAGCAACCATAAAAATTGAAACAGTGGCGGATCTTCCGCTGTTGGATATAAAGAAAAACTACACAATAGGGATTACTGCCGGGGCATCAACTCCCGATTGGGTAATCAAGGAGGTTATCAAAACAATGGAAGAGTTAATGAACAAACAGGAGAATGAAATGTCCTTCAAAGAGGCTTTCGAGGAGTCGGAGGTAAACAGTCTGAGATCGGGAGAGGTTGTCAAAGGCCGCATAATTGGCTACAACACCAGCGAGGTGTTTGTTGACCTGGGCTATAAGGCCGATGGAACCATATCTATGGAAGAATTTCTTGAAGATCCTGATTTTGACCCCGAGAAAGATTTAAAGGAAGGGGAAGAAATCCTGGTATATATCATTAAGATAAATGATGGCGAAGGCAACGTATCCCTTTCAAAGAAAAGAGTGGATTCCATCCGCGGCATGGAAGAGATTGAAGAGGCATTCAACGAAAAGAAACCCCTTGAAGCGGTTGTACGGGAAGTTGTTAACGGTGGTGTTGTTGCATCCTATAAAGGTGTGCGTGTATTCATTCCTGCATCGCAGATCAGTGACCACTATGTGAAGGATCTGAATGAGTTCCTGAAGAAAAAAGTCCGCTTTGAAGTTGTGGAAATGTCAAGAAATAAGCGCCGTGTTGTGGGCTCCTGCAGAAATGTTATCGAGAAGGAAAAGGCAGAAAAGATGGAAGCCTTCTGGGGTCAGGTGGAAGTTGGCCAGGAGTATACCGGAACGGTAAAAAGCATTACAAACTTTGGCGCGTTTGTTGATCTTGGCGTGGTAGACGGGCTGATTCACATATCCGAACTGTCCTGGAAAAAGATCAATAAGCCATCCGATGTTTTGAAGCCAGGTGAGACCGTCACCGTTAGAATTCTTGGCTTTGACAAGGAAAAGCAGAAGGTTTCGCTGGGTTACCGGAAGGCAGAGGATAATCCTTGGTATAATGTCGAAAACAAATATACTGCTGGGGATACTGTTGAAGGAAAAATTGTACGCTTGGTTCCATTTGGTGCTTTTGTAGAATTGGAAGAAGGGGTCGAAGGGCTCGTTCATATCTCACAAATTTCCAATGTCCGTCTCGGCAAGCCCGATGAGGTTCTGTCTGTTGGGCAGCAGGTTAAGATGAAAGTATTGGAGGTCAACCCGGAGCTTAAAAAGATCAGTCTAAGCATCCGTGAGGTTGAGCCCATTGATCCTGTCCGCGAAGACTCGGATATTGAAGAAAGCGTAGATACCCCAAACCAGCATGTTGAAGAAATGACCAATACAATCGGGGATATGATAAAAGAATAATCAGTTTATACCGATATATTAAACAAGACCGGTTTTTCCGGTCTTGTTTGGTTGTTCAAAAATATTTGCATAGAACAGCCCGGGTACTGCACAGGCCTTTACGAAAAAATCATAGCAAACGGGTGAAACGTCATGGCGGATTACGAAGTGTTTAAAAAAGCATTTTATCAGCAATCCAAAATCAATCTTGATCTTTATAAAGAGAAGCAGATGAAACGTCGTATCACATCCCTTGCGGGAAAACACGGTTTTAGCAGCTTTATGTCCTTTTACAAAGCCATGCTCGCAGATAAGAGCTTGTATGACACCTTTATTAATTATCTTACGATCAATGTATCGGAATTCTACAGAAATCCGAATCAGTGGGAATTAATGGAGAAGGTCATCATTCCAATGATTATAGAAAGAAAAGGGAGAGCAGAGGATATCAGAATCTGGAGTTCTGCATGCTCTACCGGAGACGAGCCATACACCATTGTCATGTTGTTGAACAAATTTATTCCTCTCTCGAAGATAAAAATAATTGCATCGGATATTGACTTGGGGGCTATAAATAAAGCAGAACAGGGTGTTTATCCGGAAAGAAGTATAAAAGAGTTGCCAGATGATCTTTTGAAAAGATACTTTACTGTTGTTAACGGGAATTGGTACAAGATATCAGATGAAGTGAAGAAGTGTGTCGATTTCAAACAGTTGAATCTTTTGGAGGATCCATATCCTGGAAATATGGATTTGATTGTATGCCGTAATGTTCTGATCTATTTTACCGAAGAAGCGAAACATTACATATACAACAGTTTTAACCGTTCTTTGGTTCAGGATGGGATACTTTTTCTGGGAAGTACAGAGCAGATTATTGGTGCAGCAAAGTATGGGTTTAAATCCATTAGAACTTTTTTTTATCAAAAAGCACATGAGATATAGTTAGTGAGGGTGAAACATGGTCAGGCTAAATGAGATGAGCAGAGAAGAATTATTGGAAGTGATCGCAATTAAGGATGCAACCATTAGGGTACTGAGAGAAGAGATTCAAAGCTATCAAGAACTGCTCAAACAAATAACCGGATCACCCGGCCAGAGCGATCCGGTCAGTTCTAAATAATTGGTGCCAGCAGCAATATCTCTTCATTGCGGCTGTAAATTGTATCAAATTGTGAGATCGGCAGCGGATTTGTACCGATGCCTGTTTCAATGGTATATCCAGGTCTTTGGTATTCTTCAATAAACCAATCCTTATAACCAGCATATGCTGCTTCGTAGGGTGTCTGCGACAAGGTGTATCCGCTTGCCCTGGCAAAGGTTTCACCGATTTCACGTGCTCTTGGGATCTGCATGTTCTTATAAAGCCAATAGATCACGCGGCCCTGCGTATGATAGGCCAGAACCAGCTTGAAGCTATGCTGGCGGGTGAAATTTACCATGGATTGTGTTTCGGGCTCTGAGAGGGGATAAGGTCCGCCATAGCGCGTTGGCCCTGGACCATACACACCCAGTGAGGGTTCCTGTTCTTTCGCCTGTTCCCAGCATGCAGGATAATTCCGGTTCAGATCGGTACCACGGATGTTTGCCTGCCAAACCTGGGAAAATGGACGGCCGGTGGTATTCCACGCAAGAAGCTGCTGATAATACGGGTTGTCGGGTTTCAGACCCTCCAAAACAAGATCAACACCATCCGGATTCACCATAGGAATGATGTAAATACTACTTCTTGCCCAGATGTCACGGACATTATATCCTCGTATAGTGGAACCTGTGGCGTAAGCCCTGCAGAAATTCTCAATAAATTTCATTAAAACCGGTGTATTAATCCATTCAAGGGCATGATGTGAGGCATTGTAATGCACTTCAACAGGACCTGTCCCAAGGCGAATAACATATAAATTTTTTCCGAGAACACTCTTCCCAGCAATATCGGTCTCGATAAAGGGATATCTTGCCTCCAGACCTTCGATATCCATTTCCAAAATCGAATAGGTATAGTCGATATCAGTAAAAACCACATCAAGCCCATAGGGTACCGTTATTCTCTGTCCAACCCTCAGATAGAGAGGATTGAGGCCTGGATTTGCGGTAAGGATTGCGTTTACAGTTGTGTAATATTTTTGTGCCAGGCTGAACAATGTATCACCGGGACGGATAGTATAGGTATCATATCCCCGAAGAAAACTATTGAAATAATTCCAGGTTAATGGGCCGACGATACCGTCCGGCGTCAGGCCGTTATCTCTTTGGAAAGCAATGACGGCCTGTTGGGTTTGCTGTCCAAAAACACCGTCTATGGGGCCGGGGTTATAGCCGATCCGTGCAAGGAGGCTCTGGACAAGTTTTACATATGGACCCCGGGATCCCACCGTTAATGTTTCCATAACAATCACCATACTTTTGATAACTTCAATACATCATATTATGTTCAGGTGAAATAGTTTACAGACCTTAGCACTTGTTTTAAACTGTGGGTTCACACAGGTGGTTACCTCACGCCACCAGCTAGCTTTTATTGTGTGTAAACAGTAACAAAGATGGCCGCAGCTGCTTGGGTTGCGTTAAAAAAAAATTAACATTGAACAGAAGAGTATGGTATTATGGATACAGAAATACAAGGGGGTATTGGCGATGATACAAATAAAGGAAGTAGAAACAATTCGCGACCTGAAAAGATTTATACGGTTTCCGTTTCAATTATATTCCGGTAACCCATACTGGGTTCCTCCGATGCTCAGTGATGAGATGAACACTCTTAGAAAAGAAAAAAACCCGGCATTTGAGTATTGTGAATCAAAATACTGGCTTGCTTTTAAAGCAGGTAAGGTGGTAGGAAGAGTAGCGGGCATAATCAATCATAAGTATAATCAGAAATGGAACAAACGCTATGCCCGGTTCGGTTGGATTGATTTTATCGACGATATTGAAGTGGCGGAGGCCCTGACAAAAACAGCAGAAGAATGGGCTTTGAACAGAGGAATGGATGGAATTCATGGCCCCCTTGGTTTTTGTGATCTGGACAAGCAGGGCATGTTGATTGAAGGCTTTGGTGAATTGGGTATGATGATAACAATCTATAATGCGCCATATTATCCTGAAATGATGGAAAGACTTGGATACCAAAAGGATGTTGATTGGCTGGAATTTGAAATAAAGGTGCCGCAAACGATTCCCGAAAGAGTTGTTAAAATCAATAACCTGGTGCTAAAAAGGTTGAAGCTGAAGGTGCTCCCGGCCCAAAAATCCAAAGATTTCTTACCATATGCGAAGGATATTTTTTATTTGCTCAACGATGCCTATAAGGACCTTTATGGTGTTGTTGAACTCACAGAAAATCAAATCAACGCCTATGTCAGGCAATACTTCGGTTTTATCAACCCAGACTATGTAAGAATAATACTGGATCAGGAAGATCAGGTGGTGGCTTTTGGAATCGCGTTGCCTTCCCTGGCAAGAGCGATGCAAAAAGCAGGAGGCAGGGCTTTCCCCTTTGGTTTTCTGCATCTTTTAAGGGCAATGAAGAACAATGACCGGTTGGATTTGTACCTTGTAGCAGTAAAGCCAGAGTATCAGGGAAAAGGCGTAAATGCGCTTCTACTAAGCGATATCAATATGGCTGCGATCAAAAATGGCATGAGCTTTGCTGAAACAGGCCCGGAGCTCGAAGACAACAAGGATGTTCAGGGGCTGTGGAAGTTTTACGAGACAAGGCAGCATAAAAAGAGGAGATGCTACCTCAAAAAACTGTCATAGAAATCACAGTCTCTCTATGACAACACTCTGCTATGGGGGTATCTGAGTGACCTTGAAATGGGGTGGAATATTTTTTTGAATACATATGGTTTAAATGGTATAATATATCATAAAGTCATATCTCTTTTCAGAGAATGGAGGAATCGTGATGTCATTCAAAAGGCTAATCTCATCATCTATTGTAATCAGCATGGTAATTTCAATGTCTTTAGTATCACATGCATCAGAAGAAATACAGCTTATACAGGTATCTGGCAGCGATCTATCCGCGGCGGAAGAAATGAAACCAAGCGAAAAATCAGGTATGGATCTGGATGGAGCTGTGGCTGTTGCGAAGGCGTTTTTCAGTGAATACGATGAAATGTACTTGAACAATAGCAATAAAATTTGTGAAAAGGATGGAAGTCTGGAGCATTATATGCTTGATTTTCATTGTATCCTAAACGGTAAAAAAGAGAATCTAAGTGTTTCTGTAGATGTCAATACAGGAGAAATTCGATATTTCAGTGCTTGGGATGATGGGCAGGGAAAACGTAACAATATCGCCAAGGTAACAAAAAATGAAGCCAGAAAGATAGCTGAAGACTACATAGAAAAAGTCGGTGATAACCCGGATGCATATGCATTGGTGAGCAGTCCCTCCACCCGTGACAATACAGTAGGATTAAGCAGCCCTGTTATATACCAGTTCACGTTTGCAAGAATCTTGAACGGAATCATGCTCAGAGACTGTTCTTACTCGATAAGCATTAATGCTGCCAGCGGGAAGGTGGTTTATTTCAGCAGGAACAAGGTAGTGCACTCTCCTGATCTTTTACCATCGGAGGAAGGGTTGATCTCGGAAGAAGATGCTCTTGAAAATTTTGTTGATGCTTTGGATATCCAGCTGCAATATATCCTTTGCCATAAGAGTTATGGCAAATCGTTTTTCAAACCTGCATATGCGCCTGCAGGCATCACATCCAATATGGTTGATGCATTGTCGGGTGATGTTATGGACTATGACGGAACCCCGGCCAGAGTACGAAAATCGAGTGAAGAAAGTGAAACAAGAAGGGTTTATCCCTTAAGCGATCAACCTGAATTGAAAACAAGAAAAATTGACAGGAATGATGTGGAAGATATTGTCCGCGGTTACAGGGAGATATTTGAAGAATTGACGGGGTATGTTTTCTCAGACGACAGGGAGCAGGATATTATTAACTGTTCCAGTTACGACAGCCAGTGGAGCTATGAATATGCCAGATACAGCGACGAAATGAGTGTGCAATTTTCTTTTTCTATTTCAAAGGAAACTGGAATTATAACCGGGCTGAACCTGATATTTAATCGTAATCACAATGAGGAAGCCGATACTTCTGCGAAACAGGCCATCAACTTTGAGCAGGGCAGAGAGAAGGCCATTGACGCCATGAAAAAATTATTACCCGATCAATATGGTTTTTTTGCAGACGTAACCGATTCATCCATCGATGGCTATTCGGGTGATTATTACTATGTTTTTCAGAGGATGCATAACGGAATTCCCACGCCCAACTATACGAATATAAATATCAGACAGGATACGGGGGCTCTGTCAAGCTTTATGTTCTATTGGGAGGATATAGAGTTTGCTGAAGCCGAAAACATTATTTCGAAAGAAGAAGCAACTGAGCTGTATTCAAAAACAGTCCTGTGTAATTTGAGGTATTACTTTATAAGTACCTACCCTTACTCCGGGTTGACCGTGAATGAAAAGATGGCCAAAATCGTTTACAACTTCGACACGTATGGTTATATAGATGCGTCAACAGGAAGGCATCTAAACTGGAGTGGGGAGGAAATCCTGGGGAAGGATACCGAGTTGCTGCTGACAGATCATCCTGCAAAGCGTAGTGTTGAATTACTTCTTGCTCATGGTTTCATAGATGGGGAAAATGTAGATTACGATAGAGCTTTATCCAGAGGAGAGGTCATTAGGATGCTGTCTTGTGCAAAAGGCTTTGATACATATGGTTTTCAGCAAGAACCAGCTATATTCACCGATGTATCTGAATATGACAGCATTTACAGCTATCTACAGAATGCAGTGAATAAGAAGGTCTTTATTCCAGACGGTGATATATTCAATCAACATGAAACGATCTGCAAAGAGGAGTATTCGATTCTGCTGGCAAACCTTCTGGGTTACTCGGATATCACAGAACATAGTGAACTCTTTATACTGGATGATGTTGCCAATGTAAGCGAAAAGGGAAAAGGGAGTGTTGCTGTTTGCAAAGCACTGGATATCCTTCCTTTAAATGGTGACGATGCTTTTGACGGCAGTAAGCCAATAACGCTTGCAGAGGCAGCGATAACGCTTTACAAGGCACTATACTATATCAGGTGATATGAGAATTTTCTGAATTATAGCTTTATATAATGCCCCTATGCACCTGCTCCAGAGCGTTTCGCCCTTTGACACAAACTTCGTGGTGGTGGTAAGAGACCGGAGTGATGCCAGTGAAGTATGATGGCTAAACCTCAAGCGAAGAAGTTGCAAGATGACGCTTGTGGGGGGAATATGTCGAAATAGTGATTCTAAATGAGGAAAATGGGTATAATTGTGTTATAGCCATGAGCTGAGCGATTTCCATATTATAGGGGGTGTTTGTATTGGCAATTGAGTGGACACCGAACTTATCTGTTGGTGTTGAAATGATCGATGAGCAACACAAGGTATGGTTTCAAAAGGCAGACCAGTTGTTTGAAGCCGGAAGAAGCGGAAGGGCGAAAGAGTATATATTTCAAATGTTTGAGTTCCTGGATGAATATACCAAGAGCCATTTCGTTGATGAAGAGAGGTATATGGCAAGCATTGGTTACCCGGAGATTGAAGCACAGAAAAGAATGCACAAAAGTTTTATTGACGATCTTGCCAAGTTAAGGAAGGATTATCTTGAATCGGGAGGAAATATTCTATTGCTGGTTAATGCGAATAAAATGGTTGTTAACTGGCTGACCAAACATATTTCCACGATGGACAAGAAAATAGGCGAATATGCAAAAACGCTGGAATAGAGTCTGTATGTAAACGAATGGTTTGAGTTAGCATACGGCTGAACAGTAACAACATTTGAATGGTTAACTGGTAGCAACGGAAGCAATTGCATGCAATTGCTTCCGTTGTTATAATGAAGATAAATGGAATGAAGGTGTATACATTAGAACAGCTTAAGAATACTACTAAGGAAGAGGCTGAGTGAAGGGAACTGTGATGGATAAGAATGCGATCAGAACATATGCTGTCTGGGCAAGGCAGGAACTAATTAGCCGCGTATCCCGGAAGGCTATGCAATATGGCATCAGTAAACAGGGAATATCAGACAAAAATGCTGACATCGTAAATGGCAGACTGCTGACCGAAAACGAAAAGAAACAACGCAAAGCGCTTATTGATAAGATAAATGAAAAAGGCTTTGATCAGGTTATCGAGGAGGTTGCCTATACATGGTTCAACCGTTTTTCTGCGCTGCGGTTTATGGAGGTTAACGGATATCTTCCTGCCCATATACGCGTTTTTACTGATGAGGACAACAACTTCAAACCGCAGATTCTCACCGAAGCAATCCATTTGGAAATGGAAGGCTTAGATATAGAAAAGGTTTATCAACTCAAGGAGACGGATCAGACCGAAGAGCTGTATAAATATCTGCTGATCACCAAATGCAATGCCCTGAGCAAAATACTTCCCGGGATGTTCCAGCGGATAGCGGACTATACCGAGCTGCTTTTCCCGGATAACCTGCTGCGTGAGGGTAGCATCATCGAGCAAATGATTGCGCTGATCCCTCAGAAAGACTGGAAAGATGCCGTTCAGATTATAGGTTGGCTGTATCAGTACTATAATTCCGAACTGAAGGACAGAATCTTTGGCGATTTGAAGAGAAATATTAAGATTTCAAGGGATGACATTCCTGCTGCAACGCAGTTGTTCACCCCGGACTGGATTGTCCGCTATATGGTGGAGAACAGCCTTGGCCGGTTATGGCTGGAAGGACACCCGGATGACAGGTTGAAAGCCGGTTGGAAATTTTATCTTGATGAAGCCGAACAAGACGCAGAAGTTCAGGCTGAGCTTGGGCAAATCCGGGAAAAACACAAGACAATCCGCCCCGAAGAGATCCGCTGTATCGATCCATGTATGGGAAGTGGACATATCCTTGTGTATATGTTTGATGTGCTTATTAAGATCTATGAAAGCTATGGTTTCAATCAGCGTGAAGCAGTCAAAAGCATTCTTGAGAACAACCTGTACGGGCTTGACATTGATGATCGGGCTGCGCAGCTGGCATACTTTTCTGTGATGATGAAAGCGCTCCAGTATGATAAGCGTTTGCTGCGAAGGGCTGAAATACCGCAGCCCCATGTCTATGCAATCCGCCAGAGCAATCATCTGGATAAAGCCCTGGTTGAATCTTTTACCAATGGCGACCCAGGTTTGGAATCGGATATGCAGATCCTGATGGATGATCTTCATGATGCGGGTGAATACGGTTCAATTCTGAATGCTTCCCAGGTAAATTTTGCCGCGTTGTATTCACGTTTTGAGGCCATACGGGAGGAAAAGGAAATAAGCCTTTACAGGCAGCGAATCTTAGCAGAGCTGTTGCCATTGGTTCAGATGGCACAGGTGCTTGCAAATAAATACCATGTGCTGGTGACCAACCCGCCATATATGAGCAGCAGCGGGATGAACTTAAAACTGAAGCAATACATAAGGAAGAATTACCCAAATTCAAGGTCCGATCTGTCTGCTGTGTTTATGGAAAGGTGCTCCGATTTTGCGTATGAAGAAGGGCTTTATGCCATGATAACACAGCACTCGTGGATGTTTCTGCCAAGCTATGAGAACCTGCGCAATAAATTGATGCAGCAGCAGTTAATCAGCATGGTTCATCAAGGGGCAAGAGCCTTTGAAGAGATCAGCGGCGAAGTGGTTCAGGCTGTCAGCTTTGTGATGTCGCCCCATACGGCTGATAATTATAAGTCGGTTTTTGTCCGACTGGTTGACTATAATACACAGCAAGAGAAGGAAAACGAATTCGCAAATCAACAAAACTGTTATACGGCAAGAGTGAGTGACTTCACAAAGATGCCAGGGAAACCATATTCGTATTGGGCATCGAAGAAAACCATTTCGGCATTCGTCAATTCAGCTCGGATCAGCGACTTCGGCGATGCGCGTCAGGGAATGGCAACGGGTAACAACAGTTATTTCGTGCGGTTTTGGTATGAAATCTGTTTCGATGAGATTGCCTTCTCCTGCAAGAATTACGATGAATTTCAAAGCAACGGGTGCAAATATGTGCCCTATACAAAAAGTGCAGGTATCTGCAAATGGTATGGAAACTATTTTAATGTTCTGAAATTTGATCAAAAGCACTATGAATTGCTGTCAAACAGCGGCAATTGTCTCCCGTCACGGCAGTATTACTTCAGAAAGAACGCCAACTGGTCGTTAATTTCCACCGATAGGTTTGGTGCCCGGTTCGCACCTGAAGGAACTGTTTTCGATGTTGGAGCACATGCTTTTTTCGGAGACGGGAATGTTATTGGAATATTGGGATATTTGAACTGCGTAGTTTTTACGCATTTCATCAAGTTTCTAAGCCCGACACTGAACTATAATTCAGGTATCGTGGCGAAGGTTCCGGCTCCTGAAATTCCAATGAATGTTACCGAGATCGTTGAGAAAAATATTGAGATTGCGAAAAACAATTGGGATTCCTATGAATTATCATGGGACTTTCGATATCATCCGTTGATCGAGCCATATTTTCGTAACAAAACTACAGGCAGTCCTTCCATATCCTTAAGGGACTGTTTCTTGAAATGGGAGCAGCGCTGCATGCGTTGGTTTAGCCAGCTTAAATCGAATGAAGAGGAACTGAACCGTATCTTTATCAGTCTGTATGGCTTGGAGGACGAACTGACACCGGAGCTTGAAGACAAGGAAGTATCTGTCCGCCGGGCTGATTATACCCAGGATATTAAGAGCCTTATCTCCTATGCTGTCGGCTGTATGTTTGGAAGGTATTCTCTGGATGATGAAGGCCTTGTCCATGGGGGTGGCGAGTGGGACAGCACCCGGTACAGGATTTTTCCTGCTGATCAGGACAACATCATCCCAATTTCCGAAGACGAATATTTCAAAGATGATATTGTGGCACGTTTTATCAGGTTTGTCGAGACGGTCTTCGGTGCGGCAACACTGGAAGATAACCTGCAGTTCATCGCCGATGCGCTGAGGGGCAAAGGAACTTCAAGAGAAGTAATCCGGAATTACTTTATAAATGATTTCTATGCGGATCATTGCAAAACCTATCAGAAACATCCGATATACTGGTTGTTTGATTCTGGCAAGAAAAATGGCTTCAAGGCGCTCATTTATCTGCACCGCTACCAGCCAGATACGATTGCCCGTATGAGAACAGATTATGTGCATGAGCAGCAAGCCCGATACCGAACAGCAATTGAAACCCTGCAGCAGCGCATAAGAAAGGCTTCCACAGACGAGCATGTGAAACTGAACCAGCAGCTTATTAAGCTACAGGATCAGGCCGAAGAGCTGAGGGTATACGAGGAGAAAATCCATCACCTTGCCGATCAGATGCTCCATATCGATCTGGATGAAGGTGTGAAGCATAACTATGGGATCTTGCGGTCTGTGCTGGCAAAGATTTAGCAGGCGGAATATTGCGTGAAGATCAAGCAAATACGAAACCCAAGGAGGTTCAAGGGTATGGTACATATGGAACGGCAGAGAATTAATCCGGCAGGAATGAACCCGGGTGATAAAAGGCCCTATAAAGCAACGATTACCAGCGATCAATTCTTGTTTCATGAGATGAGGATTACCGCCAGGCTGATGATAGGCGGCATGGCCGAAAATGAAATTCCCAAGAAGATTGCTGACGAGAACCTGTTCCAGTACCCCACCGAAAAATCAATAAAAAGATTGGCTTCGGTATGTATAAGCAGGCTTAATGCAATGAATTCCAATACGCTGGTGCAGGCCATCTCAGAACAACCAGGCCGGGTGGCAAAACAGATATGCCTGTACGCCATGATGAAACAGAGCAGGCTGGTGTGGGATTTTATGGTGACGGTTATTGGAGAGAAGTATCGGCTAAAGAACACCAACTTTGGTAGAATAGACATGAACAGTTTTTTCATGCGCCTGCAGGAGCAGGATGATGCTGTAGCAGCATGGAGTGATTCGACCGTCACAAAAATAAAACAGGTCCTGACAAAGGTACTCGTAGAAAATGAGTATCTTGACAACATCCGATCCAGCCATCTGAACCCGATATACATCCAGCCTGTACTGGAAAATGCTATCAGAAGCAATGGCGATGAGGCTGCATTACCGGCCTTTAACTGTTTCCCTTGAAGGAGGTTGGAGGTATGGGCAGCATAAAAGAAAGACTAGACAAGGTACGCACATTGATTCAGGATAAGGATTTTCTTGAAGGCAGGGGGCTTAGTAATGAGGTGAATATCCGCTTTTTTTGTTATGCCGCCGAAGAGGAGATGGCTGTCCGGCATTTTGTAGATCAAATAAAAAAAGACAGGACGCTCGCCTGTCGCTTGGTTGAACACAATCTGTACAAGATATTTCTGTCCATCTGCGATGATAAGCGGATCACCAAAAGCATTCCACATATGGAGGAACGAAAGGGAAAAGACTTTCTAATTGCGCAAATGCACACTATCGCAACGGCGGAGGCTTTTGCCGCAAGAATGCAATACCAACAGCAGCCGGGCGATGTGCTGATGCTGACCGGCGTTGGCGAAGTTTTCCCGTTTATGCGGATTCACTCTTTGCTTGAAGCCTTGCAGCCGCATTTTTCTGATATCCCGATTTTGGTAATGTATCCGGGTGTTTTTAACGGACGCCATGTAAAGCTGTTTGACAGATTACGGCCAAACGATTATTACAGGGCCTTTAACGTGGTATAGGAGGAGTTAGCATATGATTATCCGTCAAATGTTTGCGGACAATATCAACCGTAAGATTAATGGCGTGATCAAGGTTGATCAGGCTGCAGACGATACCCTGGAGCAGGAGTTGCATGAGTATGTCATCACAAAGGAACTGAAAAAGCATTTCATCACATTTTTCAGCTACTACAACGAAGCTTTTGAAGAGCCAACGGCCGACATTGGTGTATGGATTTCCGGTTTCTTTGGCAGCGGTAAATCCCATTTTTTAAAAATTCTATCCTATATCCTGGAAAACAAAGAGGTAAAGGGAATTCAGACAGCAGAGCGTTTCCGTAGCAAATTTGAGGATGATCCAAGCACTTTTAAGCTGATCGATATGGCTACAAAAGGTGAAACAGAGACCATTTTGTTCAATATCGATATCGAAGGCCCTATCGATAAGGACAAAACAGCTGTACTGCGCGTTTTTGCCAAGATGTTCTATAACCATCTTGGCTTTTATGGTGAGAACCTGAAAGTGGCGAAGCTGGAGCAATTCATTGACAAGCGTGGAAAGACAGCAGAATTCCGTCGGGTGTTCGAAGAAAAGAACGGCGAGCCCTGGCTCTCGGCCAGAGATGCATTTGCCTTTTTTGAGGATGATGTTGTCGATACCCTGACCGAAGTTCTGGGTATGAGCGAAACCGCCGCGCGTAACTGGTTTGATGGAACTGAAACCGCAGATATGAGCATTGCACGGCTGGTTTCCGAGATGAAGGAATATGTTGACCGAAAACCAGAAGATTTCCGTATGCTGTTTATGATCGATGAAGTAGGTCAATACATCGGGACGGATACAGACATGCTTTTGAACATGCAGTCTTTGACCGAGAAAATTGGCAGTGAGTGCGGCGGAAAGATATGGGTCGTGTGCACCGGGCAGGAAGCCATTGATGAGATTATCAGGGTTCGTGCCGATGAGTTTTCCCGTATTCAGGCTCGTTTCAAGATCAGGCTCAGTCTATCCTCTTCTTCTGTGGATGAGGTTATTCAAAAGCGTATTCTGAAGAAAAAGCCTGAAGCAGATGAACACTTGCAGACCGTCTATAATCGGAACGATTCGGTGCTGCGCAATCTTTTCAGCTTTACCGACTCGGTCATGGACATGAAAGGCTATTCGACAGCCTCTGAGTATAGCATCAACTTCCCTTTTGTACCCTATCAGTTTATCATCATGCAGAAGGTCTTTGCCGAAATCCGTAAACACGGGAACTCCGGCAAGCATCTGTCAGGTGGGGAACGTTCAATGCTGTCCGGGTTTCAGGAGGCTGCACAAAAGGTTCAGGAAAAGGATCAATATGCTCTGGTTCCGTTTTTCCTCTTTTATGATACGGTTCACACGTTCCTGGATGGATCCATTCGGCGCGTGATTGAACGCTGTACCCGCGCAGCAGAAGAAGGCCACGGTGTGGAACCACAGGATGCAGATGTATTGAAGCTGCTGTATCTTATTCGCTATATCGATGATATCAAGGCGAATTTGGATAATCTCGTCATACTGATGGCCGACGATATCCGGCTGGATAAAGTGGTCATGCGTGAATCTGTAAGAGCCTCGCTTGATCGGCTGCTTAGCCAGAATTATATCGGGAGAACCGGAGATACCTATAATTTTCTAACCGATGAAGAGCAGGACATTCAGCGGGAGATCAGAAACACACAGGTGGATACGGCTGCAATTGTTGGGGAGATCGCAAAGATTCTGTTTGGCGATATCTATCAGCAGTCAAAATATCGTTATGGGAAGTATGACTTTGCTTTTGACAAAATGGTGGATGGCATCACCGTTGGCGCTATAACCGGTGGAATGCGTTTGCGCATCCTGACGGTAGCAACAGATGCTGTGGAAAAAACCGAGCTTCGCCTTATGGCAGGCTCTGTTGGAGAAGCCGTTGTGGTTCTGGCGGATACACCGTATTATGAGGCACTGGAAAGCGCGATGAAAATCCGTAAGTACGTGAAACAACGAAATATTAACCAACTGCCTAAATCGGTACAGGATATAATCCGCGCTCAACAGGAGGAAGCCAATCATTATGAAGGTTCTGCCAGGGAAGATTTGAAAAAGGCCATTGAAAATGCATCGTTCTATGTAGATGGCGAGCACCTTGAGCTAAAGGGCGGAGATGCCCGGGCAAAAATTGATCAGGCACTGGAATACCTGGTTTCCCATGTTTACAGCTAACTGGACCTGGTTACGCACAATGCTGAATCGGATGCAGACATTATCGCTATTTTGAACGGGAGTGCCGATGATGGCGTCATGCATGGGTTTGAGAAGAACCGTGATGCCGCCGCAAAGATGGAAGAGTACCTGGAGATGCAGTACAGAAAGAATCTGCCGACTTCCATGGCCGATATTCATCGTCGTTACAGCGGAATTCCATATGGCTGGCGTGAAATCGATATTGCAGCAGTGACGGCTCGTTTAATCAATGAGCAGAAGGTCACCATTCGGTATGCAGGCAGCGTCATCCAGCCCGATAATCCCAAACTACCCGATATGCTGCGTAAAAAGAGTGAAATCGGCAAGACCTCCATCAGCAAGCGTCTGATGGTTTCAGCTTTCAAGATGAAGGAAGCCAGGGAATACCTGCGTGAATACTTTGACGTGATGGATGTTCCGGGCGATGAGGATGGGTTGGTAATGTTCATTGCAAACAGGTTTACAGCGCAGAAGGAACATTATGAAGAACTGAATGAACGTTATATCGGTCGTGCCTATCCCGATCATGCACTGGTTCAGGACGCAATTGCCCTGATGAATGATATCCTCTCCCACCGGAAGGACAATATCGCATTGATAGACCGGGTTATCCAAAAACAGGATGATCTGGATGACAATAAAGAGGCTATGCACAATGTCGAGAGCTTTTTTAAAAACCAGGTAAAGGTATTTGATGATGCCGTTGAATTCGAGGCAAGCCTCAGAAACGACCTGGACTACCTTGCCACAGAGGAAGAAGCCAACCAGGCGCTAAACGCGATACGACTGATCATCACCGTGCAGCCGGGCATAGCGTATAATTACAAGCGCATCCCCGAGCTCTATGCCCTTATGGATGTTGTGACCGCCGCCCATAACAGGCTGCTGCAGAACAAACGCGAAGAGCTGCTGGAAATCGTGCGTCAGTGTATGGCCGAAATACATCAGGCGGCTGATGGTGAAATGAAGGTAAAAAGCCTGATTATTGCTGCGGATGATTTCTTCACACAGAGAAAAAAGAGAATATCCGAACTGAAAAGCCTTGCCCTGCTGGATAGCCAAATACCAGGATTGTTCACATACAAGGACGATACCTGTGAGCGCATTGAAACGATGCTGAAACCGGCGCCTGTGAAACCTGGAAGAGGAAAGGAAACCGGAGAGGACGGCAAATCGAAAAAGGTTATCAAGGCAGTTCACAGGCAGGCTATTTTCCCTACAAAGAGGCTGGAATCCGAAGAAGATATCGATGCTTATGTTGAAAAAATGCGCGTACAATTGAAACGCCTTATGAAAAACTGTGATGGCATCCAGCTGAATTAAGGAGAAACGATGGGCAAAAATGTGATCCGGAAATACGCGGTCTGGGCGAGGCGGGAATTGATCCTGCGAGTAGCCGGAAAGGCTTTGCAATATGGCATCAGTGAAAAGGAAATGGTGGCTGTTGACGCCGACAGCGTGAATGGTATAATACTGACCCAAACCGAGAAGAACCAACGGAAGGCTATAATCTCAAGCATTAACGAGAAAGGCTTCAGTCAAGTCATGGAGGAAGTGGCCTATACATGGTTCAACCGTTTCTGCGCGCTGCGGTTCATGGAGGTTAACGGTTACCTTCCTTCCCATGTGCGCGTCTTTACCGATGAACAGAATAACTTCAAGCCGCAGATTCTATCCGAGGCAATCCATCTTGAGATGGAAGGCCTTGATATTAACAGGGTTTATGAATACAAAGAAGCAGACCAGACCGAAGAGCTGTACAAATACCTTCTGATCACCCAATGCAATGCCCTGAATCAAATCCTGCCAGGAATGTTTCAGAGTATCGACGATTATACCGAGATGCTTTTACCCGATAACCTGCTTCGGGAAGGCAGTGTCATCGAACAGATGATTACCATTATTCCCGAGGATGAATGGAAGGATGCTGTGCAGATAATCGGTTGGCTATATCAGTACTATAACTCTGAGCTGAAGGAGCAGGTTTTTGCAGACCTGAAAAAGAACATCAAAATTTCCAGAGAGAATATTCCCGCGGCAACGCAACTGTTTACACCAAACTGGATTGTCCGCTATATGGTGGAAAACACCCTGGGCCGGCTCTGGCTGGAAGGGCATCCGGATGAGGAACTGAAGGCCGGGTGGAAATACTACCTGGACGATGCGCAGCAGGATACCGGGGTTCAGGCACAGTTGGATAAAATACGCGATAGATTCAGGTCGATCAGGCCGGAGGAAATCCGCTGCATCGATCCCTGCATGGGTAGTGGTCATATTCTAGTTGATATGTTTGATGTGTTGATGAGCATCTATGAAAGCTATGGATACAATCAGCGCGACGCTGCCCGAAAAATCATCGAAAACAACCTTTATGGTCTGGACATTGATGAGCGTGCTGCGCAGCTGGCAAACTTCGCTGTGATGATGAAGGCACGCCAGTATGATCGCCGTTTTTTCAACCGTGTGGTACAGCCACATGTGTATTCAATTAGTGAGAGCAATCATCTGGATAAAGCCTGTGTAGAATATTTTGCAAATGGTGATGCACAGCTTCAAAGAGAAATACGGGTCTTGTTGGATGAACTGCACGACGCCAAGGAATACGGAACAATTCTGAAGATTTCGCAGGTTGACTTTGATGCGATTTATGCCCGATTTGATGAAATTAATGAGGATATCAACACAATGCGGGAAATCACATTAAGGGAATTACTGCCATTCGTACAGGCCGCGCAGGTTATGGCACAAAAATACCATGTTGTTGTAACCAATCCGCCATACATGGGGATCAGCAATGGCAACAGGAAGCTGGTGAAATATGTAAGGGACCATTATCCGAACAGCAAAGCCGATCTCTTTTCTGTGTTCGTTGAATGCTGTGGAAGGATGACGGAAAACTCATGCTATTATGCGATGATTATCCAACCGTCATTCATTTCACTTGCATCGTTTGAAAAGCAGCGCCGGGCCATGTTGAGCAAGCACAGCATTCATAGCATGATTCATATGGGACGTGGCATATTCGGAATCGATTTTGGTTCTATGGCCTTTGTGGTATCAAAAAGAAGATTGCCAGGTTTTACAGGACGATATTTCAAGCTGCACAAAAGAACCTTTCAGTATATCGAACCAAGCGATATCGAGAAACTTTTTCTGCTCGGTGCAAGAAAGAAAATGCTATGCTGTGATTTCAATCGTTATGACACTCAAACCGGAATCTCGGATGATCTGTTTGGCAGCGGCACCAAAATTCATTATGAAACCAAACAGTTGAATTTTGAAAAGATTCCAGGTTCTCCGGTTGGATACTGGATTTCGGATGCACTTATACATACATTTAGCAATGAATTGCTTGGAAAATGGTTGATAACAAGAGAAGGAATGGCGACGGCCGACAACGAACGGTATTTAAGATATTGGTTTGAAGTTCGGTTTTCAGCGATACAATTCAATTGCAATCATCAGGATGAGGCTGCAAAAAGCAACATGAAATGGTTTCCATATAACAAAGGCGGTAATTTCCGCAAATGGTATGGAAATAATGAGTTTGTGGTGGATTGGCAAAACAATGGGTTCGCAATTAAAAATAACAGGGATGAAAAAAACGGAAGAGTTCGATCCCATAATTACAATGGTGCGTTCGCATTCAGAAAAGGAATTACCTGGTCATCCATTAGTGCCGGAGATATTTCCGCTCGGTTTACTGAAAAGGGGTTTCTTTTCGATTCCAAGGGAGCAAAGGGCTTTTGCGAAAACGAGGAAAATCTGTATCCCATACTGGCTCTTATTAACAGTGTGACAGCGAAGACGTACCTGGAAATTTTCTCACCAACCATGGACTTTAAGGTTGGAGATATCAGCAAAATTCCTTTGCATCAGGACGTACTGTTAAACCCTGAACTTACTGCAAAAACAAGGCAGCTATTGGAACTTAGCAAAGCGGATTGGAATTCGTTTGAGATCTCATGGGATTTCAAGTTTCACCCACTGATTCGCAGAGGGCTGATCTCAGATGCATATCAAGCATGGGCGGCAGAATGCAATGACCGGTTTGATAAAATGAAACTTTATGAAGAAGAGATTAACCGCATTATTATTCATATTTATGGCCTGCAGGATGAACTGGAGCCGGAGGTGGATGATAAAGCCGTTACTGTTCACCGGGTTTATGACAGCAGGGAAGATGTGCCTGAATCCATGAACGGCAGCAATTATGTGTTAACCCTGCAGGATGTGGTTAAGTCTTTGATCAGCTATGCAGTGGGATGCATGTTTGGGCGCTTTTCCCTTGATAGCGAAGGCCTTGTTTGCGCGGATGAAGTTTGGGACAGTTCAAAGTACATCTCGTATCTGCCACATGAAGACAACATCATTCCGATTTCAGACGACGAATACTTCCCAGACGATATTGTGGTCCGCTTCGAGAAATTCATCGAGACGGTTTACGGCAAAGATACGCTCGAAGAGAATCTGGAATTCATTGCTGCTGCGTTGAGGGGCAGGGGAGGAACGTCGAGGGAAGTAATTCGGAATTATTTTATTAACAATTTCTTTTCGGATCACTGTAAGACCTATCAAAAATGCCCGATATACTGGCTGTTTGATTCCGGAAAGAAGAATGGGTTCAAGGCGCTCATCTACATGCACCGTTACCAGCAGGATATCCTGGCTCGTATGCGGACCGATTATATTCATGAGCATCAGGCCCGTTACCGAACGGCCATCGGAGATGTGCAGCAACGAATCAATTGTGTCTCCATGGCCGAGCGTGTGAAGATGAACAAGCGATTGATAAAACTGAGGGAGCAGGCAGAAGAACTGAGAAGCTATGAAGAAAAAATCCATCACCTTGCTGACCAGTTTTGCCGTATCGACTTGGATGATGGTGTGAAGCACAATTACGGAATTTTCAGAGAAGTTTTGGCAAAGATCAGGTAAAGGGGGATACACATGGACACGGATAAAGTGAACCAGGAGTTGAATCGGCGTTTTGCAGAGCCATTGCCAGAGTTTTACAAACGCCGCATCATCTTCTGGCATGACGAAGACCGGGAATTTGAGGACAGGCTGAATGAGATCGTGATGGACAATGCAAAGCTGATTGTACTGACAGGTTGCAATAATTTTGAAGTAAAAAAACTGCTTTCCATTGAGGAACCATTGACTAACTTTCTGGTCTACAATCCAATTTCTTATGATAAGCCAGAAGATAACTGGCTAATCGACATCGAACTGTACAGTGAGGAATTCCGTGCGGATATCATTTCCATATGGATGGATGAAATGCATCTTGTTGTCCCTGCACTTAGAAGGCTGGTCAGAAGCTATAGAAAATTTTTCAATGCGAAGGAGCGCCGCAAAAGGATTACAGAACTTAAGGAGTCTGTCAGCACACCTGCACAGCTTCATTTGGCTGTGATGGCAGCGATTTGTGGATTGAAGGAAGCCAGGCCCAATCTTATCATCCGTGCCGTAATCAGTGCGGGGATGGATATGAAAACCAACCCAGTGTATAAAGAATTCGAAGTCTACGGTGCAAAGGATGCGTTTTGGGCGATGGTTGCCCAAGGGTCTGGTTATCGCGAAGAGGAAGTCAGCCTCGGACGTCTTGCTGTGCATCTGCTACTGACTGCTGTAACAAGAAACATACGCCCGGAGAACTTGGAAGGGCTTCACAGCTTCATTTCATTACCACACCAAGCCTGGTGCTATGACCTTATTTCGGAGTGGCTGCACAGCAAAGACGTAAAAAAGTTATACGAAATCGCCCGTTATGCTGAGGATGAGGCGCGATTACCGCAGCGTTTCACAAAGATGCCTTTGGAGGATTTATTGGATACGGAATGTTTCCCGTCAATCGACGAATGCATCCTTGCAAAGTTGATGCAGGAAATCAGTGTTCAGACTGTCAGCCCAGAGACCATCATTCAGGCAGTGGATAAGCGCCGTACCTGCGTATGGTATGAAGACTTCAGAAATTACTATGAAGGTATTTTACAGGTCGCCTGTATGTTGGATTTCTATAGGGAACACGCCAATGGTTTCCACACTGTAGAGCCAAAGGAGGTATGGAAGGAGTATACCGAAATCTACTACTGGATGGATACCTGCTACAGGAAGTTTCATCTTTGCTTTGCTGAAAGTTTAAGGGGATACCATCCCTCACTCAGCGATCTGTTCAACAACGTAATGGAAAAGGTTGAAGGCCTTTACTCGCATTGGTTCCTGGGCCGTCTTGGCAGCAACTGGTCGAACGCCTGTGCCGATGACTTGAAACAATATGGCCGCATTCTGGCAATACCGCATCAGACGGATTTCTATGCAAAAAAAATAAAGACTGCTGGCACCAAAATGTTTGTCATCATTTCGGATGCTTTGCGGTATGATGTAGCCGTATCTTTGACTGAACAACTGCGAAGGGAAACACAGAGCAAGGTGAAACTGAGCATCTGTGAAGCTGTCTTTCCCACCATTACCAAATTTGGTATGGCAGCACTTCTTCCGCATGAACTGCTGACGGTGGAAAAAAGAAACGACAGGCTGGTTGTACTTGCGGACGGACAATCCACAGAAAGTAGCAACAGAGAAAACATTCTGAAAAAGGGAAACCCCAAGAGTGTTGTCTTACAGTATAAAAATCTGATAGGAATGAAACGTGATGAACGCAGTGGCTTGGTTAAAGGCCAGGAGGTAGTCTACATTTATCATGACACTATCGATGCAGCCAGCCATATATCCGATAATCTGGTGTTCTCCGCATGTGATGCCGCCATTGCTGAAATCAAGAACCTGGTGCGCATCATTGTCAACGAGTTTGGCGGCGTTAACTTCATCATCACAGCCGATCACGGCTTCCTATATACTTACAGCCCCCTTAACGAGGATGCCAAGTTGGGGAGGGAAAGCTTTAAGGGACAGGAAGTGGAGTATGGCAGAAGGTATGCTATAATGGAGCGCGGTGCCAAGCCTGATTACCTGCTGCCCGTGAAGTTTTTACACGATATGACTGAATTTGAAGCCTATGCGCCGAGGGAGAATGTCCGCATAAAGATGAGCGGTGGAGGATTGAATTTTGTGCATGGAGGCATCAGCCTGCAGGAGATGGTGGTTCCAGTGATCGAATACCATCATCTTCGTATCAATTCAAAGGAATATCGGCAAAACAAACTTAAATACGAGAAGAAACCAGTAACCGTTAGCCTCCTCTCAGCGGGTCGAAAAATCAGTAATATGATTTTTTCGCTGAATTTCTATCAGAAGGAGCCAGTCGGATATAATCGTAAAGAAGTTGTTTACTTGCTATACTTCACAGACAAAAACGGCAAACAGATCAGCGATGTCCAAAAAATCATTGCAGACAAAACCAGTGATAATGGGCAGGAGCGGGTGTTTCGCTGCAGCTTCAATTTGAAATCCCTCAAATACAGCAACACCGAAACCTACTACCTTGTCATCGCGGATGAAACGGGGGCGCAACTGCCGCAGCGTGAGGAGTTCCAGATTGATATCGCGTTTGCAGTGGATGAGTTCGACTTTTTTGGATAAGCACGATGCCAAATATGTGTTTCAGGTGTTTGTTACAATGGTATAAATAGATGTATTGACTAAACAGGCGCACAGGTTGATTCAACAATTTATTTGCTGATATCAATTGCAGATCAAACCGAGGGCTTTGGATGATACTGCATGAGGTGTTGTGGACATACGAATATTAATGATAAAAGGTAGAATTTTATGTGGTTGGTTTTTGCGTTATTAACGACTTTTTCATGGGCTTTTGCTGATTTATTTTATAAAAAAGGTGCGGTATCCGACGATAAAGTAAGTCATATTAAAACGGTGATAATGGTGGGGCTGGTCATGGGAATCCATGGCTTTGGATACATGTTGGTCAAAGGCATTGCTTTTTCTCCGGTTTCCCTGATAGTCTATTTCCCTGTTTCATTTATGTATATTTTATCGATGACAATAGGGTATTTAGGCCTTCGATACATCGAATTGTCGATCTCCTCACCTGTGCAAAACTCCTCAGGCGCGGTTACCGCTATTCTGCTCTACGTTGTTTTTGCACATTCGTTAAGTTACTTGGAGATTACCGCGATTATTACTATCACATTGGGAATCGTTGCCCTTGCGGCAGTTGAAAAACACGATAAGAACAGAACACTGATACTAAGTGAAAAGGACAAGAAATACCAGAAGGGTTTCATCGCGCTCATCTTTCCGATCCTATATTGCGTTATCGATGGATTGGGCACCTTTGCGGATGCTGTTTATCTTGATGAACTGTCGCTTATTGGTGAAGATGAAGCGCTTTTGGCTTACGAATTTACTTTTTTTATATGTGCGATCTTCGCTTTTATTTATCTAAAAGTGAAAAAAGAGCAATTTGTTCTGCGAAAAGAAAAAGACAGGGGCGCTGCTGCTCTTTTCGAGACTGTTGGACAGTTTTTTTATGTTTTTGCGATGTCTCGAAACGCCATTATTGTTGCTCCGCTTATAGCATCGTACAGCGTCTTCTCTGTACTGTTGTCACGAATCTTTTTAAAAGAGAAACTGACGAAAAAACAATATTGGATTATTGCAGTTGTTATGTCGGGAATTATAATGCTGGCTCTGTCTGAAGTGATATAGATCAGCACTTTGCAATATAGCATTAATGCTTTTGTTAATTGTTTGGTTCATACTACATATTTCTGTTTCTGATATCAATCCATGGGCACTTGCGTGAATTGTGCACCACAACGGAAAAAAACTTCCTCTATTCGTGGCCTTTAGGCCACGGGGGCTTAGGAGTATTCGATCGATTATCTTTTGGTTAACCGGGCTAGACTAAGTTAAAAATAAGAAAGAAGGAGTGGAGGAGAGATGGCAAACAAGCAAGCGTTTAATGAGGTATTGGTAAAGCATTTGCAGACACTTAAGCAATATGTGCCTGTTGTCGCAAGGGTTCATGGAAAACACCATCCTGAATTTCTCGATGTGCATCGGCTTTTTGATACGATCCATCAGAAAATCAACGAGGCGGGAGAGACGCTGCCTATGCTAAGCGAAGAATTTGACGCACTTCGGAAAATAACAGACGACTACACCGTTCCGGCGGATGTTTGCGAAAGCTATGAAGCGGTATATAACATGCTGGCCGAACTGGACAAGACATACCATTCTTAGGCAGAAATGAATCATGACAAGAAGAGGGAAGGAGATGTTATGCAGAGAGCTATATTGAGCAAGAAAAACTACATCATGTTTGTGAGCGCCATTTTGATTGCGATTGGGTTCACCAGTGCGCTGGCCTTTAAAAACGAAGCTGTGGCTGTTTGGGCCTTGGCGATCGCTTCAGTTTTAGGAGCTGCGCCTATTGCGATCCAGGCATATCAGGCTTTAAAAGTAAAGGTTGTCAGCATTGATGTTTTGGTCATCATTGCAGTAGCTGGCGCATTTATCATAAGAAACTTCGAAGAATCTGCCATTGTTACCTTCCTGTTCTTGTTCGGCGCTTATTTGGAGCAGCGTACGCTTAATAAAACCCGCTCTGCCATTAAAGAACTGACAGAAATGGCACCCGAAAGTGCCTTGAAGCAAATGGAGAATGGCGAGTTTGAAGAGGTTGACGTGGATGAAGTAGACGTAGGCGATATTATACTGGTTAAAACCGGTATGAAAATACCTGTTGATGGCACAGTTTTATCAGGCGAGGGCAGCATCAATGAGGCCAGCATCACCGGGGAATCCCTCCCAGTTTCCAAAGAAAAGGGGTCCCAGGTATTCGCAGGCACCATCCTGGACAACGGAACCATTCAAATTGCTGCCGACCGTGTCGGCGAGGACACAACCTTTGGCAAAATTATTGAACTGGTGGAGGAAGCACAAGACTCAAAATCAGAGGCGGAGCGTTTTATCGACCGCTTTTCCAAGTACTATACGCCCGCTGTTCTTGTGCTGGGTATTTTGGTCGGAATCATATCCCGCAACTTTGAACTGGCTATTATCATCCTTGTTCTAGGATGCCCGGGCGCTTTGGTCATCGGCGTGCCCGTATCCAACGTAGCCGGCATCGGTAATGGTGCGCGGCATGGGGTGCTGCTCAAGGGCAGTGAAGTAATCGGAGATTTTAGCCGACTTGACACCATGGTATTCGACAAGACTGGGACCCTGACTGCGGGAAATCCATCGGTAGCGGAACAGGAGTATTACGGCGATAATATCCCAGAGGCTTTGGGATATCTTGCAAGCATTGAAAACGAATCTGACCATCCGCTGGCGAAAGCGATACTGGAGAAAATCGGTGAAACCACCCTGTCGACGGTTGAGAACACAGAGGTTGTCAAGGGAGGTGGCATTACCGCCACGGTCAATGGACACCGAATTGCTGTAGGCAATGTAGCTATGATGGAAAGGGAAGAGGTTGTACTCAGTGAGCAGGCCAAGGCCGACATCGCCCGCATGGAAAGAAACGGAAACTCACTCGTGCTGACTTCTGTTGACCGAAGATTGAAGATTCTGATGGGCATACGCGACCAGATCCGACCGGGTGTGAAGGAAGAACTGCGCAGGTTGAGAAGACTGGGCGTGAAGAACTTTGTGATGTTATCGGGTGATAACCAGGGAACGGTAGATGCAGTAAGCCAAGAACTGGGCTTAACCGAGGCACATGGCAACATGCTGCCGGAGGATAAGGCAGCTTATATCAAGAAGTTGATAGAGGAAGAGGGGCAAATAGTCGCTTTCGTGGGGGATGGTGTCAATGACAGTCCTTCGCTGGCGTTGGCCCAAATTGGCATCGCTATGGGCAGTGGTACAGATGTGGCTATCGAGACTTCCGATGTGGTGCTTATGAATTCAAACTTCAGCCGCCTGCCACATGCCTTGGGGTTGGCAAAGGCCACCGCCAGAAATATGAAGCAAAATATAGCTATTGCTATCGGGGTTGTGCTGTTCCTGCTTTCTGCTGTCTTCTTCAGCGAGTGGATGAATATGTCCATTGGCATGCTGGTGCATGAATCCAGCATTCTGGTGGTCATCCTAAATGGTATGCGATTGCTGCGGTACAAATTACGGTAAGGATTACAAACCATTGTGAGAAAGGAGATTGAAAATGAAAACAGCAACGATTCAACTCGAGACCTTAACTTGTCCATCCTGCGTGCAAAAGATTGAAAACGCAATCAAGTCATTGGCTGGTGTGGAAAAAGAAAGCATTAAGGTGTTGTTCAACTCCAGCAAGGCAAAGTTTAACTTTGATGATGAAAAGCTATCCGTGGAGGATGTGGAAAAGGCCATCACGGACCTTGGGTACGAAGTTAAAAGGTCGCAGGTAAAGTCGAAATAACAGTGCCAAAAACAATCCCCGGTTCAGCTGAACCGGGGATTGTTTTAGTTCTTGATTGTTTTCCCGCAGAGCATCTTTTGACACGACGACAGCTCCACGATATCTTCCACTTGTGAAGATATATATTAAAAAGACCATCGAAATAATCGACGGTCTTTTGGTGCGGAAGGCGGGACTTGAACCCGCACGTGCGTGATGCACACTAGAACCTGAATCTAGCGAGTCTGCCAATTCCACCACTTCCGCGCAGCATCATAAGCAACAATGTAATTATAATGGGGATGAAGTGGTTTGTCAATAGCAAAAACAAGGCTGTTTAACCACACTTTGCTTCATTTTTTATTCCATATGTATGGGCAGGAATCAATTGCTGCAGGCAGACAGAGCAGGGTTTTGAAATATGAAGAGGATACACAATGCCGCCATCTGCGCCTTGTTTTTTTCTTAGGTGTTGTGTAAACTAAATTCAAGTTTATCAAGCCAGGTGTAAGGTTAAGACCGACTCTAATTTGGAATATAGAGATGATGATAGCAAAAGCAAAGGGTGAAAAATATGCTTCATGAGTTTTCCCGGGGAGAGCTTCTGATTGGTAAGAACGCTTTGGAGAAACTGAAAAACAGCAGGGTTGCCATTTATGGCATCGGCGGTGTGGGGTCATTCGCAGTGGAGGGGCTGGTTCGCGCAGGTGTAGGCAAATTCATCCTCGTTGACGATGATCTGGTGTGCCTTACAAATGTCAACCGCCAGCTTCATGCCACCAGAAAGACCATTGGCAGGCCAAAGGTGGAAGTGATGCGGGAGCGGATTCTAGAGATTAACCCAAAAGCGGAGGTCAGTGCAATTAAGCGATTCTACATGCCGGAATGTGCAATGGAAATCATCCGTGGAGATGAAGATTATATTGTGGATGCAATTGATACGGTTACAGCCAAACTGGATCTGATTGTGAATGCCAAAAAGCTTGGAATTCCTGTCATCAGTGCCATGGGAGCAGGAAACAAACTGGATCCCACCCGGTTTGAAGTGTCGGATATCTATAAAACCTCAGTCGACCCGCTTGCAAGGGTTATGCGCAAGGAACTGAAAAAACGTGGAATTGATTCACTGAAGGTGGTTTATTCCAAGGAAGAACCACTAAAGCCAATTGAAACTGAAAGCAGCAGTTGCAGCGAATCCTGTGTCTGCCCGCCGGGGGTGGAAAGGACATGTACGTCACGAAGACAGATTCCCGGAAGCATTTCCTTTGTACCATCGGTTGCCGGGTTAATCCTTGCAGGTGAAGTCGTTAAAGACCTGATCGGGGAATACCTGGGATCATCTGCAAATCAACCGAAATAGAAAAATTTACATTTGAGAATGGGACGGGCTAATGTTAACATAATATCTATAAAGATTATGTTGACGTTTGCCCGGAAATGCAGGCATACGATAAGATTTGGGGTGCCATTATCTATATGAGAATGACAGTAAAATGCTTATCTGTTTTTTTATCGGTGTTATTTGTGTTTGTTGCTTTTCAATTCCCATCTCTGGCTCAGTTTGAGTCCGCTGCGGGATCGGCATTACTGATGGAAGCTTCAACCGGGAAAATTCTATATGAAAAAGAGGCGGATGTGTCCAAAACTCCTGCCAGCATTACTAAGCTCATGACGCTGCTTTTGGCCTTTGAAGCCATAGAGAAAGGACAGGCACAGTGGCAAGACCTTGTTCCGATCTCGGAAAAGGCTTGGCGCACAGAAGGATCCAGAATGTTTCTGGAAGTGGACACCAAGGTTCCTTACAGGGAAATCGTAACCGGAATCTCTGTTGTTTCGGGAAACGATGGTTGCATTGCCTTGGCAGAATACCTTTATGGCAGTGAAGCAAGTTTTGTTCGGGTCATGAACGAAAAGGCAGCTGAGCTTGGATTGACCCATACCCGGTTTCAAAACTCCACCGGGCTTCCAGAAAAGGATCATTACATGAGTGCCCGGGATATTGCGGTACTTTCGAGGCGTATTATTGAAGATTACCCGGAAATTTTGGAAATTGAATCCATGACCGAATATACTTATAACAATATTCATCAATATAACCGGAACCCATTGCTGGGCAGGTTCCCCGGGGCTGATGGCCTGAAAACCGGATGGACCACCGAAGCAGGGTATTGTCTGGTTGGCACGGCAGAGCAAAAGGGAATTCGTATGATTGCCGTAGTTTTGAATACCGAATCAGAGGAGCAAAGGCTTCAGACAGCACAGGAACTGTTAAACTATGGCTTTAAAAACTTTGAATTCACCCAGGCGGTTTCAGCTGGAATCGCGGTAGGTTCGATACCGGTTGAAGAAGGTAAGGAAAAATCCGTTCCGGTAAAACTTGATGAAAGTGCAGAGGTTTTCATTCCGGTGAATTCTAAAGACCAGTTAACCTATGAGTTGAAATTAACTACAGATGTATTGACGGCCCCGGTGGAACCCGGAACGGTTGTGGGAGAATACGTGATCAGCCATGAGGGGCAAGTACAGGCAAAAGTTCCTGTTTCCACTGCACTGGATGTGGAGAAAGCCGGCTTTTTAGAGCTATTGTTCATAAGAATTGGTAAGTTCTTAAAAAATCTTTTCTCATAGGTCAGGGAATAAACGAAAAAACTACTTTCTCACTGCCTTTTATTGTATAATGATAACGGTGTCTAAAGTACACCAGAGCATGGAATACAATAAAAGGATGTTGGAAGGCGGAAGGCAATGAACAGGGCACTGGAAACCTATCGTGAAGAGATTCGCGGAAAACGCACAGCTGTTTTGGGGTTTGGTATCAGCAATCGACCATTGGCCAGAACACTGGCTCAGTGGGGGGCTGAGGTAACGGTTTTCGACAAAAAAGAGGAACAGGCTTTTTCGGGGCTGGTGGATGAATTCAAAGAGCTGGGTATTGAATTTTCTCTTGGGGCGGATTATCTGGATCGATTGTCCGGCTTTGATATTATTTTCAGGACGCCGGGTATGCGGTTTGACCTTCCGCAGATTCAACGGGAAACCAGCAATGGTGCGGAACTCACTTCAGAAATGGAAACTTTTATGAAGCTGTGTCCTGCTTTTATCTATGCGGTAACAGGAAGTGACGGAAAAACTACGACCACAACGCTCATCTATGAGATGCTGAAGCAAGAAGGCTATCATTGTTATCTGGGAGGGAATATCGGAACCCCGCTTCTAGACAGGGTTCACGAGATGAATGCTGATGACAGGGTAGTGCTTGAATTGTCCAGCTTTCAATTGCATACCATGAAGCATAGCCCCGATGTTGCTGTTATTACAAACATTTCTCCGAACCATCTTGATATACATAAATCTATGGAAGAGTATATCAGCGCGAAGACGAATATTTTCAAATATCAAAACGAATCAAACAGGATTGTATTGAATTATGATAATCCCAGAACAAAAAGCTTTATTCCGCTGGTGAAGGCTTCTCTTCTACTGTTCAGTAGCAGGGAAGAATGCACTTGCGGGGCCTTCATCAGAAGTAATCGGATTGTTCTGAGAAAACAGGAGATTGAAGAGGAGATCATTCCTATTCATGAAATCAGGCTTCCCGGCATGCACAATGTGGAAAACCTGATGGCTGCCATGCTGGCAGTGACTCCCGATGTCAGCACCGATACCGTCCGTTTTGTTGCGAGAACCTTTGCTGGCGTAGAACACCGCAGTGAGTTTGTCCGGAACTTCAAAGGAATTTCCTTTTACAACGATTCCATTGGTTCAAGCCCTACCCGAACTATTGCCTCTATCAAGGCTTTTGCTGGAAATGTTGTTCTGATCGCAGGCGGGTATGATAAAAACCTTTGTTATGATGAACTGGCCCCTGTTATTCACGAACGTGTAAAAGCATTGGTGCTGCTTGGAGCTACCGCAGATAAAATAGAACAAGCCTACCGTATTTTTGTTGAAAAAAGTTGCTTTAAACCCATACCCATCGTAAGGGCAACGAGCATGCAAGAGGCTGTTGAGAGAGCATATAATCTTGCCCATGCAGGTGATATTGTTTTGCTGTCGCCCGCCAGTGCCAGTTTTGATATGTACCCAAATTTTCAGGAACGGGGCAATCATTTCAAACAGATCGTCAACGGCATAAGTTAAGTCTTATTCAGCCCTGCATTTGCTAAGATTTGTCATCGCAGGTTTGCTCTGCAATAGGGATGATAACAAAATTAAGCTGTATTTTTCGTTAATTTTTGCCGATGTCTGACAATATTATCCTATGATACAATAATTCAGTAACCTTTTTTGGGATGGTCTACTTCAGAGTTTGTATTCTTAATTAAACCAAATGGGTCTTCTTTGTTCCGCATACTTTCAATCGCACAAATAAATGAAAGCATAAAACTGGAATTATCCGGAATAGTACAAGCATCGGGCATACACTGGAAATTAATGAACGGGGGTTAAAATATGGAGAATAAGTCTGTAATGCAAACGATTGTAGAAAATATGGGGAAGGTCATGGTCGGCCAAAGTGGGGCTGCAAAGCTGATGGTCGTATGTTTGGCCGCTGGCGGGCATGTCTTGATAGAAGATGTGCCAGGCATAGGGAAGACAACGATGGCTTATGCCCTTGCGAAATCTATTGGGGTAACCTTTAACCGGATTCAGTTCACTCCGGATATTCTGCCCTCAGACATAACCGGGTTTTCAATGTTCAACCCCAAAACCAGTGAATTTGAATACAAACAGGGCAGCATTATGAGTCATATTATTCTGGCCGATGAGATCAACCGCACATCACCCAAAACCCAGGCCAGCATGCTGGAGGTTATGGAAGAAAGGCAGGTTACAGTGGATGGAGCCACCTATTCGGTACCTGATCCGTTCATGGTTATTGCTACACAAAACCCAGTTGAATATATGGGTACCTATCCGTTGCCCGAAGCCCAGTTGGATCGTTTCTTAATGAAGGTGACCATGGGATACCCCGACATGGAAGATGAAGTGAATATTCTATTCCGTTTTCAAGAGCACAACCCGCTGCATGAGCTGCAAGCAGTGGCAAGTGGCGAACAGGTTATACAACTGCGCAGGCAGGTTAGGGCTGTCCGCGTAGAGCGTGCTATCGGCGAATATATTGTTGATATCGTTCAAAGCACGCGTCGTCAGGAGCAAGTTATTTTGGGCTGCAGCCCAAGGGCTTCCATTTATTTGATGCGGGCTTCACAGGCATTGGCAATGTATATGGGAAGGGATTATGTTACGCCAGATGATGTGAAAAACCTTGTAATCCCGGTGTTGTCCCACCGGATGATCCTGCGGCAGGAAGCACGTATCCGCAAGGTTACTACTGAAAGCATTCTTTCAGATCTCCTCTCAAAAATAAGGGTACCTTCCTGATGGAGAACAGAAGATAAGGAGGAAGCCATGAAAAGAAATAGAATCGGATATGGCATCCTGTTGTTTTTGTCTTTGGTCTATATATATTTTGATGGCGGCTTCTTTCCGTATACGCTTTTTTACATTGTCCTGATGCTTCCAATCATTTCTTTCATATACTTGGTCATCGTCTACAATGCTTTCCGATACGGTGAGAAAATCAACAAGCGTGAATACCAGAAGGGTGAGGTTCTGGATTATACCATGACCATCCATAACGGAACACCGCTGCATATTCTTTATTTTACTGTTTATATGCATATGGAAGGTCAGATGCTGATCAAAGACATGAGAAATGAGCAACTTACACTAAAGCCATTTTCCCAGCAGGCATTTCATTTCAATGTTCCAATCCTGTACAGAGGGAAATATAAAATCGGCATATCCAAAATTGAAGTACGGGACTTTCTTAATCTGTTCTGCTTACGGTATTTACCCGAGGAAACAAAACTGATCAGAGTTTACCCTCGCATTTTACCGCTGGAGGAACTGGAAATTCCCTATATCAGGCTATCCGATAATGAGTATTTATCCCAGAGAAAAAATATCGGTCATACCGAAATCCGCGACATCCGGGAGTATATATTCGGTGATAGCCTGAAAAAAATCCATTGGAAGCTTTCGTCGAAATTTCACAAATGGATGATAAAGGAAACCAATGCTTCCTCCGAAAAGGAATTTTGGGTGATGCTGAACCTCGAAGAAATTGTCGGGGAGGCAGAAGAGGTTTTGAAAATAGAAGACAGAACGATAGAGGTTCTTGTGTCACTGGCAAGGGTATTCTTAAGTACGGGAATTGCTCTAAAGCTTTGCTTTTTCAGAAGTGATCAGGTTACGCTTGAATTTTCCAATATGAATGGGTTTGAACAGCTATACGAATTGCTGTCCTTTATGCCATTTGATCAGAAGGTTTCCTTTGAGGAGATGATGAGAACCTTTATTGACAGCATACCAGAAAAGCAAAGCGTGATGGTTTTTACGCCTGTCGTTGACGAAAATCACCTGGACGGCCTTCAAAAAATGCATGCCAACGGACATGATGTTTCACTGTTTTATTGTGAAGTTTTCGATGGGGATATGAAGCACGAGGTTGAAAAAGCGCTCGAAGAAGAAATGCCCGAACTGGGGATCAGGGTAATACATTTGTTTAAAAACCTGAAGGTTGGCGATGTTAATAAGCAGACAGCAGGATGAAGGAGAGAAATCTGATGAAAAAGGACTACAGAAATCAATTTTTTCTGGGGTTAACAGGTGTGTTCTATCTCTATGCCATTCTGAAAGCGGCAACGGTGCCGATGCATATTCCTGTAAACGGATGGCAGTTGTTTCTTTTTGCCCTGGCAGCCATTCTGTTTTACTTTCTTGTTAATACGCGCCCCGGGCGTATTGTTTTCTATTGCACTGTTGGTCTGGGCATTGGCTTTGCAGCATACCTTCTATTGCGGGATGGAACTGCCAATCTTCAACAAACCTTTGGTTCTGTGATTTCATTGGGTCAGGTTATGTATCAGGTAGGAACAGGGTATTACAACGAAACGATTTCTACGGGTTCCCTAATGCTGTCTGTTGGGCTTTTTTCGCTTGTGGTGGCCATCCCAGTTTATTATTCTCTTGTGCCACGATTTCGGTTTTATTGGCTGATTACTCCTGGATTTGTTCTTTTTATGTGCCTTTGGGGAATGTTTCGTCATGTGGATAAGATGTCCTTTTATGTTTTCATCACCGTGGCAATCGTATGCTTCATCTATCACAAATACATCCTTCACAGAGAAAAGGCCTCTGTTCGAAAAGGGATCCCTTCCGATACAAGCGCACTGGTCTATTTTATACCGGTTGCCCTCGTGGTTTTGTTGATCACAGCCACCTTTTCGTTCAGTGAATTACCCATCCAATGGCCCTGGCTTGATGAAAAAATCAATGATTGGTACTGGGATATTTCCATGAAATTCGACATTGACCGATATGACCATTTTTCTCTGGCCAATACCGGGTTTGGGGATCCCTCCAAGCTAGGAGGGCCTGTAAGGCCAGATTATACCCCTGTCATGGTTGTTAAGGCGCCGGCAAGGGTTTATTTGAGGGGAGCGGTTTATGATCAGTATACCGGGCTTGGCTGGGAAGCAAGTGATAAATCAGGGCAGGACTATCTGAGCGACAGAACGTTGGACCATCGTGAGCTTCGCTATGGTTGGAAAGCCACGGCAATCGATATGGAAATCTGGGGTGTGGAAACGATCGAGCAAATACTGAAGAATGGCCCCACTTTACCAGAACACAGCAGAGACGGTTTTGCAGAGGAAGAGGGTAATGCTGCTTTTTCTGTAGGCAGTGATGAAACGACTTCATTAAGAAAGCTTGAAACCATTACCCCCGATCAATATCTGGATTTTGTGCGGGAGGATCATATGCCCGGCCTTCTGTCAACCATACATCCTCAGAAAGAACTCACAATAAGACATCTTAATGTACGAACGAAATCATTGTTTACTCCATTAAAATTATACCAGCCGATACTCGGGTTAAGAGACGAAAAATATATTATTAAAGAGAGTTTTGATGGCATTTTTCAAGCTGACAGAAGGTTGGCTGGGGATAGCCAATATAAATATGATTATATTCAGCCTGCTTATGGCATGAAGGTTATGGAAAATTATTTTAACATGAGCAAACCAGGGATATACCGACGATTTAACGAAAACAACCAAAAGTTCTTCGAACAGTTGGAACAAAGTGATATTACCAATGTGGGGACCATGCAAATAGATCTTAAGAATTTGTTGCAGGTTTATCGGGACCTGGAACGACACCGGAATGAAGTATATCAGCTGTATACGCAGATCCCTGAAGAAACCCCGCAACGGGTACTGGACTTTGCAATGATGCTGACTCAAGACCATTCAACGACATATTCCAAAGTGAAGGCATTGGAGGAATATCTACAGAATAACTATACATATACACTTACGCCACAAACCCCTCCGGAAGATCAAGATTTTGTAGATTATTTCCTTTTCGAAGGGAAAGAAGGGTATTGTTCTTATTATGCCAGTGCACTATGTATCCTGACCAGAGCACTGGGGATACCAGCCAGGTATGTTGAAGGATTTGCCATGCCCGAGAAACCTGATGAAAACGGTTATTACCATGTTACCAATCAAAATGCCCATGCATGGACAGAGGTTTATCTGGAAGGCGTAGGATGGGTAACTTTCGAGCCCACCAGCACCTTTGCCGGTGCTATGAATTATTTGGTCAGCCTAACAGAGAGCTCCGGTGAAGGAAACTATGAGAGGATACCAATGGAATTCGAGGAACCGTCATCGCAATTATCCTATAATCCGAACATCAATATTGATTTGCAGAACGATGAGGGCAGGGAAGTTACCACAGTAACGATTTTCATCTGTTTTGTTGTGGCTATTCTGTTTGTCATGCTTCTCAACCTGTTGTTTGTGCTGATTCGGCGTCTGATCCTGAACATGATGTCACCACAAAAAAGTGTTATCTGGCTTTACAGGCACCTTGTCACCCTTCTGTGTCAGGCCGGGTGTGAAGTACGCCTTGGTGAGACGCCAAAGGATTATGCCAAGCGGGTTGATGAACGGTTTCAGTTTACTCATATGACTATGGCCGAGATGGTTGATGTTTTTTACAGCGTCCGCTTTGGAGCGCATGCTCCTGACAAAAATAAGCAGAAGAAGAAGATTTTCGATTTTGCAGGGGAAGCAAGGATCAAAACGGGACGTACGATGTACTTTTTCCGTAGGATTCTGCTCCGTGGCCTGCTATTTCGCGGTTAGCTCAGGCAGCATCTTGTCGAATCCTTTCAAATCAATATCGGTTCATTAGTGGGGCAAGCCAAGGCTTGCCCACTTCTGTTACCCTTGGTTTTTTAAGTCTCAAACATGTCTTTGGGTGTTTTGAAATCCAGTGTTAATCCCGGTGTCTGATACGGTACTGATGAGATTTTTCATGAAAAATTTATTGACAATCCCTTATCCATAAGATTAGAATGGGAAAAGTGATGTAAGGGAGTGAAAGAATGCCGGCGTTTCGTAATGACATAAGAAATATTGCAATCATTGCTCATGTCGACCATGGGAAAACAACACTGGTTGATGCCATGTTAAAACAGAGCGGTATATTCAGGGAAAATGAAAAGGTTTTGGAACGAGTGATGGATTCCAACGATCTTGAACGGGAGAAGGGAATTACGATCATGTCAAAAAACACAGCCGTTCAATATAAAGGAATCCGTATCAATATAGTGGATACCCCCGGACATGCTGATTTTGGCGGTGAAGTGGAACGAATTTTAAAAATGGTTGACGGGGTTCTATTGCTGGTTGATGCCTTTGAAGGACCAATGCCCCAAACCAGGTTTGTTCTGCAGAAAGCTTTAAATTTAGACTTGAAGCCCATTGTTGTGATCAATAAAGTCGATCGCAGGGAGGCACGCTCTCAAGAGGTGATCGACGAAATACTGGATCTTTTCATTGAGCTGGAAGCCAACGAAGATCAGCTTGAATTTCCGGTTGTTTATGCTTCTGGCAGGGATGGGCTTGCTTATTTGGATTCCGCAGATGAACCCCATGATCTGTCTGTACTTTTCGATACAATCATAAAGTATGTTCCTGCACCCAAAGGGGAGGTGGAAGAACCTCTTCAGCTGTTGATCTCATCGCTGGATTTTGATGAGTATGTTGGGACAATTGCCATCGGCCGTATCGAAAGAGGCAAAATCACCAAAGGCCAAAAAGTGGTAGTGTGCAGAAAGGACGGGTCTACCGAGCAAGTAAAAGTGGGAACACTACAGATCTTCACCGGGTTGAAGCGCACCGATGTGGAACAAGCCCAGGCAGGAGAAATCGTCTGCCTGACAGGGGCAGAGGATATCACTATCGGAGAAACCATATGTGACCTGGAGTATCCGGAACCATTGCCATTTATCGATTTGGATGAGCCCACGATTTCCATGCAATTTGTGGTGAACAACAGTCCTTTCGCAGGGAAGGAAGGAGTGTATGTAACCTCAAGGCATCTTCGCAGCAGGCTTTTCAAGGAAAAGGAAACAAATTTGAGTCTGAAGGTGGAACAAACGGATTCCCCGGATAACTTCAAAGTTTCGGGCAGAGGAGAACTTCATCTGGCCATTCTGATTGAAACCATGCGCAGGGAGGGATATGAATTTCAGGTTTCCAAACCTGAGGTTATCACCAAAATGATCGATGGTGAGTTGTATGAACCGATTGAATATTTGATCATTGACGTTCCTGAGGAATATATGGGCTCTGTTATGGAAAAACTGGGAGCACGAAGAGGCGAAATTGCGAATATGCACACTCCCAGTCAGGGATTAACCAGATTGGAGTACAAAATTCCTGCCAGAGGGCTGATTGGATTCCGCTCCGAATTTTTGACTGATACAAGGGGAAATGGTATAATGAATCATGTTTTTCATGGCTATGAACCGTTCAAAGGGGAAGTCCGCGGCAGAACCCGCGGGTCACTGATAGCATGGGAAACCGGGGAAGCTATTTCCTATGGGCTATATAATGCACAGGAACGGGGCACTTTGTTTATTGGTCCCGGGCAGCAGGTGTATGAGGGTATGATTGTTGGTGAAAGTGCCAGAACGGATGATCTGGTCATAAATGTATGCAAGAAAAAGCATGTCTCCAACATACGGGCCGCGGGTTCCGACGAAGCATTAAGGCTTGTTCCGCCCAGGAATATGAGCCTTGAGGCCTGCCTTGAATTTATTGCGGATGATGAGCTTGTAGAGATTACACCGAAGAATATAAGGCTTAGAAAAAAAATACTGGATGCAAATCTCAGGGCCAAGGGTAAAAAGAAAAACAGCTGATGTATGGCGACGCTGGCGCTGGGGTAGAACCAGTTTCGATTGCGTTTATAGGAAGGTGGCGCTATGGCTAAACCGGGGAAAAAAAAGAAAAGATGGTTTTTACGCTTCTTGATATTTGTCGTTATATGCATGGCTTTGTTTTTTTCTGCGGCCTATATATCTTACAGCTATCTCACAGAATTTGGGCTTGAATATGTACAGACCGGTAAGATAGAGATCCCGAAGGAACAGCAGATTGAAATTGAGATTCCAGAGGGCTATACCACCACGGACATTGCGAATCTGCTGTATGAAATGAAGCTAGTGGAGTATCCCCGTATCTTTAAATTTCTATCACTGCTGAACGGTTACGATGGGGAATACAAAGCCGGGAAGCATATTATCAGCAGAGAATTAAATTATGAGGGGCTGCTGCTGGTGCTTACCAACAATCCACTGGCCAACCCATCAAAAGACATACGCATACCCGAGGGGTTCACGGTCGTTGAACTGCTCGATTATCTTTCCGAGAGGGATATCGTCGACAGAGAAAGGTTCGAGTCTTTGTGCAAAACCCATATTAAAAAGTACAGTTTTTTAGAGGATGTGCCTGAACGTTTGTATCCTCTTGAGGGCTATCTGTATCCAGACACCTACAAGATAGACATGGATTGGAAAGAAGAGGAAATCGTTGACAGGCTGTTGAGAGAGTTTGATTCCATTTTTAAGCCCGAATGGTATACCCGGGCCGATGAGCTTGGTATGACAGTCGATGAAGTGATCACACTGGCGTCCATTATTGAAATGGAAGCAAAGTATTTAAGCGATTATAAAAAGATATCCAGTGTTTTTCACAACCGACTGAACAGCCGTGGCTTTCCGCGCTTGGAAACCGATGCGACCATCCAATATGCCAGAATTATGGCCGGGTTGGGCAGAATACAGCTTGTCACGTTTAAAGATTTGCAAATCGACAGCCCATATAACACTTATATTCACGATGGCCTTCCGCCAGGGCCAATTTGCTCTCCCAGAGCGGATGCCATAGAAGCGGCGCTTTACCCGGAAGACACCAATTACTTTTTCTTCTTCTCGCCACCCGATGGAACAGTTATCTATAATGAAACCATCACCGGACATGACAGGGATCTGCATGCATACGGAATGAAGAATTAAGAGCCAGGAGCAATGCCACCTGGTTCTTCTTTCAAATGGTTTCTCTGGCAGGGTTGTTGTGGAGGTGTGAAGCTTTGGAAAATGAAATCAATTATCCGCATATCCGGGATTACCTGTTTGATGTGACCAAGCATAGGGAACCACTTTTAGTCGAAATGGAAGAATACGCCATCAACAACCATATTCCTGTTATACAAAGGGAATCCTCGCGTTTGTTACGGGTTTTATGCACGTTGGCAAGGCCGCGCAGGATATTGGAGGTCGGGACAGCAATTGGATACTCAGCAATCATTCTTGCCAGTGAAATGGGAACGCAGGGTGTGGTTGATACGATTGAAATTGACGAAGACAGGGTTCAAGAGGCAAACAGGTATATAGAAAGATCTGGTATAAAGACGACGATAAGGGTAATACACGGCGACGCTGCTGAAGTATTGCAATGTCTGACCACCCCCTACGATATGATTTTTTTGGATGCCGCGAAGGGGCAGTATATGGAGTTTCTGCCGCATTGTCTCCGCCTGCTGAATCCAGGCGGAGTTTTGGTGTCAGATAATATTCTATACCGTGGAATGGTCGCAAAAGAAGGATTTATCGAACATAAACACCGTACAATCGCTACAAGGCTTAAAGCATATATCGATGCACTCATGTCGGATGACAATCTGTTAACAAGTATTATCCCGATTGGTGATGGGATGGCTGTGAGTATAAAAAAGTGACTGGAGGAAGAAAGATGCCCATCGAGCTGCTTGCCCCCGCGGGCAATATGGAAAAACTTCAAATGGCTATTTTGTATGGAGCCGATGCGGTTTATCTAGCCGGACAACGCTTTGGCCTGCGTGCGGGAGCGGGAAACTTTTCCGATGAAGAATTGGAGGCAGCGCTGGAATATGCACACCACAGAAACAAGAAAGTATATGTGACGATGAACACATTGCCCCATAATCAGGATTTTACCGGGATGGGGGAATATATTCAATACATCACTCAGCTGGGTGTTGATGCTGTCATCGTTTCTGATCCCGGAGTTTTTTCTTTGGTCAGAGAGATAAGCCCGGATCTACCGGTGCATATCAGTACGCAGGCCAACATAACCAATCATCACAGTGCTCGGTTCTGGCAGCAACAGGGGGCATCAAGAATGATTGCCGCCAGGGAATTATCGTTGGATGAGCTTGCTTTCATTCACCAGCAGTTGCCATCCCTTGAAATAGAAGCATTTGTTCATGGCGCCATGTGTATTTCCTATTCCGGAAGGTGCCTGCTAAGCAATTTTTTATGTGGCAGGGATGCAAACCGGGGCGATTGCGCTCACCCGTGTCGCTGGAAATATTACTTGATGGAGGAAAAGCGTCCCGGCGAATATTTCCCGGTTGTCGAAGATGGTTCGGGAACCTTTCTTTTCAATTCGAAGGATCTGTGTATGATAGAGCATATTCCCGATCTTATTCGTTCGGGGGTTACCAGCTTCAAAATAGAAGGACGGATGAAAAGTGCATTTTATGTGGCAACCATTGTAAGGGCTTATCGTATGGCCTTGGATGCTTACTTGCAAGATCCTGACAATTATGTTTTCGATCACAAGTGGCTGGAAGAGGTGTCAAAGGTCAGCCACCGCAGCTTTACAACCGGTTTTTTCCTTAACAAACCAGGTCCTGAAAGCCAAAAATACAGCTCAGGAGGGTATATCAAAACATGGGAATTTGTTGGTGTCGTGCACGAATATGATGAATCAACCGGAACCCTTCTGATAGAACAGCGTAACAGGATTCTAAAGGGGGATGAAATAGAGATCATGCAACCAGATGGTACCAATATTCCCCTGATTGTAGAAGATATGTGGGACATGGAAGGTTGTCTGATCACCAGTGCTCCTCACCCTCAAATGAGATTGAAGATGATGATTTCAAAAAAGGTTCAGCCATATTCAATGATCCGGAAAAATTTGAATAAGGCATGAGCTTAGATAACAAGTAGTCTCCCACCTCTTTGGGTGGTGGGAGTACGTCACAACAAGTTCTGTTTTTATGGTTCATTGCGTAAAATTGAATTGAATTATCCAAATGGGGTATTGAAGCGTGTCATCATTTTGGGAGATGCTGATATATCATTTCCTCGTTGCCTTCGGTGTTGTTTTCGGAGCGGGATGCTTTTCAGGAATAGCCGCTGTGATAAATAACCATCCGCCGTTGAAAGCAATGACCGATATGACTGTATTTGTAAAAGTCTGGGCGATAGCAATTGCTCTGGGTGGATCATTTGATTCCCTTAAGATGTTTGAGAAAGGTATTTTGAAGGGAGAAATCCGGGGCATGGTAAAAGAAGTTATCTTCATTGTCATTGCTATGGTGGGTGCAAATTTCGCCGCATATATGCTAAAGCTTATCCCTGACTTCGGGAACAGGATTCCATGAAGAAAAGAGCCGGGCTCCTCATATCCTTTACCGGCCTCTTGTTTGGTATGGTCCTGGGTGTTTTGTTATGGAACATTCTGGTGGCTGGAAAAATCGATGCACTTCATAAAAGAAATATGTTTTTGGAAACCTCTCTGGAAGAATGCAGAACAAAGCTTGAAAAACTAATGGATTCACAGCCGGAAAAGGAGCAGACCCTAAAGGATGTCGTCGTCTACATTGAACTGGACAACGAGCTTGAGAGGATGATCCTGGAGAAAACCGTGAAACAGAAATATGATGTTCTCCTTGGAAAGAGAACGAAAGAAATCGATCTGGATTTGGTCATACAGGTTATAGACAAAAGATTGTTCAGAACAGATAAGTACCAATACCAGCTGATTGTAGATAAGGTAGCCCTGTCATCAAGCTTGACACTGTGGATATCGGTGAAGGAGAACAATGCGATTGAATTGGAATAGTATGGGGTTCTAAAATTCCGGGAAATAGAATAAATATAGCATAGTCAGGATTAGCTCTTGATTTTATTTGGAATAAATAATATGCTTATAGTAAGTATAGAATGCAATTTGGAAATGGAGGGTACATGTTATGGCGTTCATTGATGACTTAAAAAAATTCGGAAAGAATGTTGCTCAAAAATCCAGCGATGTGGTCGAAACAACCAAACTCAATATGAGCATTTCTCAGGAAAAGGAAAAGATCAATCGGCTGTATAATGAAATGGGTGCTGCTGTTTATGAACAATACAAGATGGGCAATGATTTGGGCATGAGCGAACAATGCAGTCAAATTGCAGAATTTGAGGCCAAGATTGAAGAATATCAAAATAAGATATTGGAAATTAAAAATGCAGTAAAGTGCCCGCAGTGTGGCACCGAAGTCAGTGCAGAGACAGTCTTTTGTGCGCAATGTGGAACAAAGATTAAGTAGCACAGCAGTATACATTTCTGCCTAATCGATGACAGGTAGAAGCATAATAAGAATATCGATAGAAGATATGATGCGAAAACCGGAGATTTCAGTTCGGGTTTGCACTAGTGGCTGGCGGTTCATGGTAACCGCCAGTTTTATCAAATGTTCCTAAAACCCCGTGGCCTATAGGCCACGAAATCATGAACACATTCCCAGTCCTATCTGACATCATTGCCACTGGTCCGGTGTAACACAAAATCGGTGATTCAACAGAACACGCAGCGAAATTTGGATTACAGGATGACGATGAATAAAAAAGAACTTCGAAAAATTGCAAAAGAAAGAAGAGATCAGCTCACCCGGGAACAGGTTGTTGAATACACAGAAGCAATCTTGAAAAAACTCCTCAACCACCCATGGTATTTGGGCTGCAATACGTTGTTCACCTATGTGTCAATTGGGAATGAGGTTGGAACCCATGCGCTGATAGAATCAGCATTTAGTGCCGGAAAACGGGTTTGCGTACCAAGGGTCAACCCGGGAGAAGATATGGTCGCCGTTCCGATCAGGAGTATTGCTGTCGATTTGAAAATGGGCTTCTATAATATTCCGAAACCCCGGAAGGAACTACAGCCTGTATCCGAAAAGCTGGTTGATCTGGTTATTGTTCCGGGGCTGTTGTTCGATCGGGATGGTTACCGGATTGGCTATGGTGGGGGATATTACGACAAATACCTGCAACGATTGCCCGCATCTGGCAGAACCATTGGCCTGGCTTTTCGCACACAGATTGTTGACCTGCTTCCTCGCGAGGCCTATGATCAGAAGGTTATGCATGTGATTACCGAGGATTAATAAAATGCTCCCAAGGCCCCGTGGTCTGAAGGCTACGAATAGTGGAGGTGTGTTTTTGGCCACGAGGGCTAAAAAACATGAATAAGCGGGGGATAAACCGATACTTCAGTGGCGGGTTTCAATCCCCTATGGCGCTTCCAGCGCCCGCATTTTGGCGCACAATTCGCGCGAGCGCTCATTGAAGATAGGGTGATACGGTTGAGGTCAAAATCGCTTGCGATAAAAACCAATTATTTGATTCTGGCAATTGTAGCCATTTACCTGATATCGCAGTTGGGTGCTCAATTTGTCTTTGGAGACAGCTGGATAAAGCAGAATCTGTATCTTTTTCTTGCAGCCATTCAAATATTTATCATCTTTATGCCGGCGGTTTTCTTTGTGAAACGCTTGAAACTGGATCCGGTTGTATTTCTTAGAATTCGCAAAATAACTGTCCCCGAGGCTTTTCTAATACTACTGATGATTGTTACAGCCAATTTCATCGCTTCATTTCTGAACACCTTTGTTGTCTTTCTGCTTGAGCTGGCCGGGTCGGTAAAGGTGAATGGGATACCGGTACCTGCAAACATTTCTGATTTATGGATACAAATACTTGTGATCGCTTTGCTGCCTTCCATATGCGAGGAATTCTTTTTCCGAGGTATAATTTACCGCGTGTTTGAGAGTATGGGATCGTGGAAGGCGATTGGCATTTCGGCATTCTATTTTGCGTTGTTCCATTTTGATATTCGCAACCTCCTGGGACCATTGTTTTTAGGGATGCTGATCGCATGGTGCTGCTACCGCACCGGAACTATCTTTGCCGGTGTCATTGCTCACTTTGTAAACAATCTCACCGCCGTATTGGCCGGTTGGTTTAGCAGGGACCTGGCCAGTGAATTCATGAGACTGACCTGGGATACGATGAGGCAGATGTTTGCTTTTGCTTGCTTTTTGGGGATTGTTCTGCTAATTCTGTTGAATTCCTTTAAAGCCCTTACCGAAAAAAAGGTTCCAAAAAGGTTGCCTCAGTCCGATCCCCCTACGTTATCAATTCTTTTGCATTGGCCGGTGTGCTTCTTCTATGGTACGTATTTAATCATCTGTATCATGTTCGTCACATCCATTTGTCTCCCATGAGGATACGAAATACCTTTATCAAATGCTCCTGGCCACGAATACAGGAAGTATATTTTTAGCCGCGAGGGCCAAAAAACACTAACTTTCATAACCTGCGTTTGGCGCACATTCGCACAAGCGCTCATTGAATGAAGCAGATAGTTTTGGTATAATATAAAAGTATTGGGCTTAACCTGTTGCTAAGCTGATTAACGAAAATCCTGGAAAGGAAATTTCAAGCAACAGGCTTAAACATATCGATGATTAAAGGGCTGGTTTCATCAGGGTGAAATTAGCAGTTTTGAAAGGGAATCATGGGGTCTTTCGTTCATCTGCATGTACATACAGAATACAGCCTTCTCGACGGAGCCGCAAGGATTGCGCCTCTGGTGGAACGAGTGAAGGAAAAGGGAATGGATGCCATTGCCATCACCGATCACGGTGCGATGTATGGCGTGGTTGATTTTTATAAAGCCTGCAAAAAAGCAGGCATAAAGCCCATATTGGGTTGTGAGGTTTACACTGCAGCCCGTTCCCGGTTTGATAAGGATGCCCGGCTGGATAGTGATCAAGGGCATCTTGTGCTTCTTGCCCGGAACAATGAGGGCTACAAAAACCTGATGCGGATTGTTTCTGCCTCTTTTATTGATGGCTTCTACTATAAGCCGAGAGTGGATTTTCAGCTTCTGGAGGAATTTCACGAAGGGTTGATCGCTTTAAGTGCGTGCCTTGCGGGGGATATTCCAAGGGCATTGCTTGAAAACCGCCATGACAGCGCGAAAGAGATTGCGCTTCGATATCAGGGAATCTTCGGTAAAGAGAACTTTTATCTGGAACTGCAACACAATGGCATCGAAGAGCAAATGCTGGTAAACCAGAAATTGATGCAGCTGTCTGTAGAAACAGGAATTCCACTGGTAGCCACCAATGATGTTCATTATTTAAAAAGGGATGATGCGAAGGCCCAGGAAATCCTGATGTGCATCCAAACTGCAAAAACCATTGAGGATGAAGACCGGATGCAGTTCTCAACCGATCAATTATACCTGAAGTCTCCGAAAACCATGTGGGAGCAATTTCATTACTGTCCGCAGGCACTTGAAAATACAGTGAAGATAGCACAAATGTGTGATGTTCAACTTGAATTTGGAAAGCTGCATCTGCCGAAGTTTGATGTGCCGGATGACAAAGACGCTTATGAATACTTAAAAGACCTTTGCATGGAGGGGTTCCGCAGGCGTTATCCCAGCAGCCAGGGCTATCTTATCGGCCAAGACTCAAACTGTAATTTTTCTCAGATGACACTGGAAGATACTACAGGCTCCGGTTCTGTTGTATCCGATCCGAACCTCGAACGGCTGGAGTATGAACTTACAGTCATTCGGCAAATGGGGTATGTTGATTACTTTTTGATCGTATGGGATTTTATCCGGTATGCAAAGGAAAACGGAATCATGGTCGGCCCTGGCAGAGGATCGGCAGCGGGCAGTATCGTCGCTTATTGTCTGGGTATAACCAATGTAGATCCTATCAGGTATCAGCTCATCTTTGAACGTTTTCTGAACCCGGAACGGATTAGTATGCCCGATATTGATATCGATTTCTGCTTTGAGCGCCGCGGTGAGGTGATTGACTATGTTGTTCAAAAATACGGCAAGGACAGGGTCGCGCAGATCATCACCTTCGGTACGATGGCAGCGCGTGCAGCTATACGAGATGTAGGACGAGCGCTTGCTATTCCATATAATGAAGTGGACAAGGTTGCCAAAATGATCCCCATGCAGCTTGGTATGAATCTGGAGAAGGCACTAAAGCTCAGTTCGGAACTGAAACAGGTCTATGAGAATGATTCCCGCATTCATGAACTGATCAGCACCGCCATTCTTCTTGAGGGAATGCCACGGCATGCATCAACCCATGCGGCTGGTGTTGTGATTTCCAGTCAGCCGATTACCGAACATGTTCCGCTGTATCAAAATGAAGGGAATCTTTCTACCCAGTTTCCGATGACAACCCTTGAAGAGCTGGGCATGCTAAAGATGGATTTCCTTGGCCTTAGAACGCTGACGGTCATCCGGGATGCCGTTCAGATGGTGGAAGATAATCATGGGGTAGTGCTTGATATGGATGCCATCGACATGAATGATCCCGAGGTGTATCACATGATAGGCCGGGGAGAAACTGCAGGTGTCTTCCAGCTTGAAAGCGCAGGAATGACCCAGTTTATGACCGAATTGAAGCCCTCTTCCATCGAGGATATCATTGCAGGGATTTCCCTGTACAGGCCAGGCCCGATGGATCAAATCCCCAGATATATCCGAAACAAGAATCATCCCGAAAGCATCCGTTATGCCCATCCACTACTGGAACCCATCTTAAATGTAACCTATGGATGCATGGTTTATCAGGAGCAGGTAATGCGGATTGTACGGGATCTTGGTGGTTACTCTCTTGGCCGTTCCGACCTGGTGCGCCGTGCCATGTCAAAAAAGAAAAAGGAGGTAATGGAGGAAGAACGGCAGAAATTCGTATATGGACAGACAGACTCGGATGGAAAGGTTCTTATTCAGGGAGCGATTCGAAATGGCGTGGATGAGAAAACAGCCAATGCAATCTTTGATGAAATGATAGACTTCGCCAGTTATGCATTCAACAAGTCCCATGCGGCTGCTTACGCGGTTATCGGGTATCAGACGGCATGGTTGAAACACTATTACCCTGTTGAATTCATGGCAGCATTACTGAACAGTTTTTTGGGTTCGCCCGGTAAAATCAGCCAATACGTGATGGAATGCAAAAAGAATGGTATCGATGTGCTACCTCCGGATATCAATGAAAGCAGAGAGGCTTTTGCCGTTTCAGGCAGGAAGATCCGGTTTGGTTTGGCTGCTGTTAAAAATGTCGGAAACAATGTGGTGAAACAAATCATTTCGGAACGTACGAAGAATGGTCCTTTCAAAAGCTTTCCGGAGCTGTGTGAACGGCTGGGGGGAAAGGATTTAAACAAGCGTTGTGTAGAAAGCCTTATCAAAAGTGGTGCGTTTGATTCTTTAAAGGTATACCGTTCCAGGCTGATGAACGCCTATGAAAAAATCATGGATAACATATCTCATAATAGAAAAATGCGGATGGAGGGGCAATGTTCCTTTTTTGATACAGGAGATAACGCCTGTGTAGAGATTGAATGGCCCGAACTGGATGAATATGATTCCAGGCTCCTTCTGGCAATGGAAAAGGATATGCTGGGGCTATACCTTTCAGGACATCCGCTGAGTGAGTTTGAAGAAGACATTCAAAGGGGTGTAACCGTGTATTCCATCGATCTGATGATGGAGGAGAAGGACGGGGAACCCGTTCAGCATCAGGTATCCGACGGTGATTTTGCCCGCGTGGCTGGTATCGTAGTTGATATGAAAACCATTACGACCAGAAGCAACCAACTGATGGCGTTTGTTACCCTTGAGGATCTGGCTGGGCAGATGGAAGTTATCGTATTTCCCAATATACTGGATAAGTACGGGGAACTTCTAAAGCCCGAATTTCCCATTTGGGTCGAAGGCAAAATCAGCGTGCGCGAGGATGAGCCCCCAAAGATCCTTGTGGAAATGGTAAAACCGCTTGTCAAAGGCGATGGGACACCCAATGGAAAGAAAGGCAGAGCTTATTCCAGCGGGTATGGCTCTGGTCAGGAGCGGAGTGGAAATACGTCTTTTGTAACCGAACCGGGGTCTGGTAGATATATGAACCGTAAACCTGTGGCCGAAACCCGACCGGAAAATCGAAATGAAGAAAGCAAGGCAGAGGAAAAATCAAGTTCTGTGCTGGTTGACTGTCTAAAGGTTCGGCTTACGGATGATGTCAACCAAGAGATTCTGAGAGCGGTTACTTCACTGCTGAAATATTTTGAAGGAACTCAGCCTGTTTTTCTGTATTACAAAGGAAGCATTCAAAAAGGTTTCAGGGTTTTTTACAACCAGACCCTGCACATGGAATTGGAGAGCTTGCTTGGGGAAATCAATGTGAAGGTTGACAGGATAAAGGTGAAAATGCATTGTCAGCATAGCTGAAGAAGAGTGTTATCAATACTGAAAGATCCATATGCTTGCAGTCATTTATCTTGCGTTTTTTTAGAAAATAATATATAGTAAAGTCGAGAAAAAGTTTTTGCCTGTCCCATTGGGCATTGAATGAGCGCTTGCACAAATTGTGCGCCAAAACGCGGGCTGAAAGCGCCTTGTTTTACGGGTCGGGTTTATCTCCAACCCATTCGTATTTTTTGGCCCTGAAGGCTAAAAAATACACTTCCTCTATTCTTGGCCTTAGGGCACGGGAACTGGGGAGTATTTGATAACCATTTTGTACGAAGCGTATGATAACAGAGGGCAATTTGGGCAGGATGAATTTTTTGGATAATGAAAATGCGACTGTTTGACAATAGTAATGATGTACGGCGGTTTTGCTTTTCATTTATGAGGTGAAAAACACATATGATGGTTTATTCCGGTGGCTGTAAGAACCTGTAAGCAGGGGGGTATAAAAATGTGGACTGTTGTTTATATGGCACAGAACAAGGAAATGGCGGAAAAACTGAAGGCAATTCTGGAAGCTGAAGGTATTCTTGTAAAATTGAATCCTGTCAGCCAAAAAGAGAAGAACGATAACTATTTTGAAGTTTCGGTCCCAGAGGGGGAAGTCGAAGAAGCACACAGTATTATTATAGAAAAGGGCTTCTGATGCGTACTTGCTTTATGCTATCTATTAATGCGAAGTGGGCCCGTGTAATAACACGGGCTATTCATTGGATAAATATTAAATACGGAGAGAAATATGAGTAAAATCAAAACAATTGGTGTGGTAACCAGCGGTGGTGATGCACCGGGGATGAACGCCGCAGTTCGCGCCGTTGTAAGGGCGGGTATTCACTACGGCTTTAGTATTTTAGGGGTGCGCAAGGGGTATGAAGGGCTTTTGCGTGGTGATATTGTTGAAATGTCTCTACGGTCGGTAGGTGATATCATACACAGAGGTGGGACATCCCTGCAAACAGCAAGGTCCGCTGAATTTGCCACTGCGGAAGGGGTTAAAAAGGCGATTTCCATCGCTAAAGTTTTCGGAATGGATGCGCTGATCGTTATTGGTGGAGATGGATCATTTCGCGGGCTCTTGGATCTAAGCAAATATGGGCTTGCTACTATGGGGATTCCAGGAACGATTGACAACGATATCGCCTGTACAGAATATACCATTGGCTTTGATACGGCCTTGAATACGGTGCAGGATGCGATCGATAAAATCAGGGACACCGCCTACTCCCATGACAGATGCAGTGTTCTTGAGGTCATGGGCAGAAAAGCGGGCTATATCGCATTGAATGTGGGCATCTCCGGCGGCGCTGAAGCCGTTATCCTACCTGAAAAGGAATTTGACATTGACAAGGATATCATTAAACCGATTATGGAAGGCAGAAACCGCGGGAAAAAGCATTATCTCGTTGTCATTGCTGAGGGTGTCGGCGGCGCAGGTGAGGTGGCTCAATATATCGAAGAAAAAACGGACATTAAATCAAGGGCAACCATTCTTGGACATATACAGCGCGGTGGAAGCCCGACGGTATATGATCGTGTCATGGCAAGCAGAATGGGAGCTTATGCTGTTAAGCTACTACATGAAGGCGTGACAAACCGAATTATTGCTCTGCAGAAAGGGGCTCTTGTCAATTTTGATGTTCAAGAAGCCTTGGCAATGAAGAAGACCATTGATAAGGATATGATAGAGCTGAGCAAAATTTTGGCAATGTAACCTGGCTTCATCAGGAGCAAGGAGGACGAAATGATCTCGGAAACGAAGCTCACCGTGCGTTATCAGGAAACGGATCAAATGGGTATTGTCCATCATTCAGTTTACCCGATTTGGTTTGAATGCGGAAGAACCGATTATATAAGAAATGCTGGGATGACATATGGGCAGATGGAAAAGGATGGTATAAGGTTGCCGCTTTTAAGCATGAAGTGCCGGTATCTCTATCCATCCTATTATGAAGATGAGATCACTGTAAAAACGGGAATCAAAGCATTAACTCCAACCCGGATAACATTTCGTTATGACATTTTAAGAAAAGGGATCCATAAGCCGATTGTTCAGGGCGAAACAGAGCATGTGTGGGCAAATGGCAGCCTGAAGCCTGTAAATTTAAAAAAATACAAGCCCGATCTGTATCATTTTCTATGTAAGCTTTATACCGGAGAAGAAAACAATGAAGAGTAGCAAGAGTAAATGGCGACATATCCCCAACATATTAACAATAGCCCGGCTTTTGGCAGTACCCGTCATGGCAGTATGGATGGCAGATGGGAAATGGGTCCAAAGCTTGGTTCTTTTTGTGTTGGCTGAATTTACAGATATTCTGGATGGATATATTGCACGCCGGTTCCAATTTATAACTAATTTCGGTAAGTTGGCAGATCCACTTGCAGATAAGTTAATTCAAATGACCGCTCTTTTTATGTTATCCAAAGGCGGAAGGCTTCCTGTGATATTTTTCTATATTCTATGCGCAAAGGAACTTGCGATGATTTTAGGTTCACTGTTCTTTTTGAAAAAGGAGATTGTGGTTTCCTCAAATTGGGTTGGGAAAGCCGCCGCTTCGGTTCTTTTCGCTGGAATTGTACTGGCTTTTCTAGATGTTGTTGCAGCTGTTCCGGTTTTGTGGGCAGGCGTGGCCATTTCTCTGGCAGCGGCGGTTGTGTATTTAAAAGGATATATCATGCAGCTGAAAAAATTAAATGTCTCCAGTAAGCCATAACAAATGTCCTACATTAGGTTGAGAGGCACCATTTCAGCTGAAGTCACAACAAACAAACAGGAAAAGAAGCGGGCTTTCCGCTTCTTTTATTAAATAATGAAATTCTTCAGCCAAAGTCGAAGATTAAACGTGTTTTACGAAGTAAAACTCATCATAAAAATTCGGTGGGGATTAACTCCGCCAAACAAAGCTCAACGGTGCATACCCACCCAAGCATTCACTAGCATTTGTCCCTAAAGCCGAATCCAAAGCTGCGATTATTATAGAACAAGCACAGGAAAATCAAAATGAAAAACAGTACTTCGCTATTGTCCCAATTACCGAACATGCCATCTGACATTAGTATTCCCTCCTTTGCATCAAGCTCACATATTCCATACTCTGTCATTGACTCACATCATGATGCGTTAACTGCTCCAGTTCTCCCTCCTCATTATGCCATTTTAGTCATTATGACGGGAAACACCATATACGAAGAAGGATAAACCACAGACACTAGTTACAACATCCACAACCATTGTCCCAGAACAGGAGCAGGAATAGGATGATGAAAAATAATACTTCACTGTTTTCACCGAAGAATCCTTTTCTATCTCCCATGTTTTTACCCTCCCTGAGTTTATTTCATTACCATCTTATTCAAGTTAACGTAATGATGTTACAGCTTTCAATGAGAATTGGTGACGCAGAACGAAATGCTCGCGTGCTGGTCGGCGAAGTGGCTCAATCGGCCCTCAAGTGAATAAAGCTTCTTGCCAAATCGTACGGTTGTCTGTTCTAATCATTGTTTTTCTGCATACATTTTACTATAGCTTATTTTTGGAGGACAGAGTATGCAGGAAAAAGCGAGTGGAAAAAGTGCAGCAGTAAAGACTGGTTTTGGAATCGGGTCAGCGTTGATCATGGCATTTTGCATCACAATACCTGTTATGCTGGTTTTAGCGGCAATACTAACCTTTACTGATTTTCCAGACAAATATACAACCATAGCGGTGTTCATGGCAACCCTTACGGGACTGTTTATTACAGGGTTCAAAGCAGGTACAGACAATGAAAAGAATGGTATGGTAAGGGGTGGCTTAACCGGGTTTGCGTATATGGCGTTACTGTTTCTGGCAGGTAGTATCCTGCTTAAGGATTTTTCACTGAACCAGAGGGGTATCATCATGATCATCACGGGCCTTATTGCCGGTGCTATTGGTGGATTAATTGGAACGAACAGGAAAATAAAGCCACTGAACCGATTAAGCAGTTTCGGGAACAGAACGGCTTCATATAAAAAATACATTAAATAGAGTGCCAAGCCCTTCATCACCTTGCTGCCGAGTTTGGAAAGCAACGCCCTGTTTTCCAAGCTCGTTTTGTTTGAAGTGAAAACACCAGTAACAATTCCATTTGGGTTTTTGAGTTTGTTGAACTGAAAAAGATTTTATATTATAATAGGTTCAGGTAAAGAAAATAGTCTTGTACTTCAGAATATAAGGTTTAGTAAAAAGCGGATGAAACAACCGCCGCTGCCCGTTATTTGAAAGGTGAACCCGGGTTGTACCCGGGGTTCTTTCTTGAAGGGAGAAGAATGGAAAGACAAGGAAGATTGCACCTCTATATCGGATCCGGGAAAGGGAAAACGACTGCTGCTGCAGGGTTAACAATTCGCGCACTCGGGCATGATATGAAGGTTTTGTTTGCGCAATTCCTTAAAAACTTAGAAACCGGTGAAAATATAATTCTTGAGGGTTTCACTGATAAGCTATGTTTTTTCAGGCCGGTACAGCATCATACCAAATTTCTGTGGAATATGACAGAACAAGAGCTCGCCCAAACCAAAGAGGACATCAGACGCGGATGGGAGCACCTGAGACAACAGATGCAAACAGGGTTGTGGGATTTGATTGTTTTGGACGAAATTCTGGACTGCATTCAGTGCCAACTGCTTGAGGAAGAGGATATTCTTAAAACGATAAAAGAAAGGCCAGAAAAGGTTGAAGTAGTTTGTACGGGCAGAAATGCATCTCAAGCTTTTTATAATATCGCCGATTATATATCTGTAATCAATGCTGTTAAGCATCCATATGATGAAGGAATAAAAGCAAGACGTGGGATAGAATATTAATTTGATCGGAAGTGGAACAAAAGATGAAAAGAAAATGGATTCGGTTACTCATTATACTGATATTGGCTGTTGCCTTGTTAATAATTGTGTCATGCAAACCGGAAAAGAGAAGGAGCGCTGATGCGAAGCCAACAGATGCCCCAACAACAGCTCCGGCTGGACCGCATACTCCTGCGCCAGAGCCAACCACAACACCTGAGGTTACCCGGGCGCCGGAGGGACCAACCCCCGAGCCTGTGGATTATTCTGTCGTACAGCCCAATGAAATTGGGGAGATCCCGATTGTAATGTTCCATAATTTTATTGAGAACCTGGATGAAACCACCGACGATGAGTTTACAACATCCTTCCAGGAATTCGAGGAACTGTTGGAAACGCTGTATAACCAGGGTTTCCGGCTTATCAGTATGCGAGATTTCATCGAACATAACATAACCGTTCCAGCGGGAAAAATCCCCATGGTATTCACCTTTGATGATGGCTCCTCCGGTCAATTTAATCTTATTGAGGAGAATGGGAAATTGGTCGCAAACCCCAGGTCAGCCGTGGGTATCATGATTCGCTTTCATCAGAAGCATCCTGACTTCGGGCTGAAGGGCATCTTTTACCTGAATATGGATAAGGAACTGAAAACCTTTGAAGGTGCTGGGACACTTGATGAAAGGCTGAGTTTTCTGTTAAGTCATGGCTTTGAGATTGGAAACCATACCTGGGGCCATTTCAATTTGGAAACTGCAAAAGACACGCTGCAGATCCAGGAGACGTTGGGTAAAAACGAAAAACGTCTTCGGGAAATAATGCCAGGAGTGCGTTTTTATTCGTTAGCCCTGCCTTTTGGTGGAAAGGCCCCGCAGGAGCTTGCAGATGCTGTGAACAAAGGTGATTACGATGGGGTTGCCTATGAGAATGAAACCATCATGGCTGTGGGTTACCTGCCTAGCGTACCTTCCATTCATATTGACTATGATCCGACCTATGTCAGGCGTATACGATCGAAGGGTAAAATTGATGTGAAGTTTGATCTGGCGTATTGGCTGCCATTAATGACCAGGGACAGGATGTATATTAGTGATGGAAACCCTGGAACCGTGGTTGTTCCAACGGGCATGGAAAAAAGCGTTGCCCCTGATAAACTGAATGGAAAAAGCCTTGTAACCTATTAGTGAATGAGATGAGCGTTCGCAGGTTCAGGTTATAAGAAGGTAAAAACTGCATGAAATAGGCCGGAAACTTTGTATATCACTGATAATTATTACAAATTATATGAACGCACGTTTGCATTCCCAGGTAATATGAGGTATAATATCGTTATCGGTAGGTTATTTATGATATGGATAACCATTCAAGACTTGTTACCTAAAAAAATCACGCTTCCAAGAGCATTATAACAGTGTTGCATAAAAACCATGCATACAAAATTATAGGATTGCTGTTATAAATGGATTATACCTTCATAGTTTGTTATTTATTAAACTTGAGGGTTGAAATAGCATTATATCGAGCATACTTCGTCCCAGATTTTGGGGCAGTTTTTTATGAATTATTCTATTACTGATTATAAAATTTAAGAAAGGAGTACAAAAGTTGGAGATTAAAGCAGAAAAAAAGAGCACGAAAAAGCAAATAACGGATGCAGATGTGAAAAGAAAAGCTGTAAAGCTTGTTCTGGCTCACCTGAAGAAAAAAGTATCCGGTAATGAGTCCACGAGGCTGGATTACCTTTACGATTGGGTGGATGAGATGGAAGCATTGCTGGCGAAGGAAGAGTTTGATATTCGTGAATACCACAGAATGCGAAGACAGTTTAATGATGTGATTGAAAGTACTCTGGACGCAGAGATGCGGAAAAAGCTAAGAGATTCCTGGTACAGTATGGGGAAAGCGCTTGATAAAAAAGCAAAACCATATTAAAACCTCCGGAGTAATCACCGGAGGTTTTGTGTTTATTACATGTTAATGGGTGGGATTTGTCTTCCTGCCCTTTCAATTTCCTTCTTCCTGCTGTAACCGTTCTCTTGCATTCTCGATGGATGCTTTGACACTGACAATGGCAGGCCCGCCTGGAAGATTTCTTTCATTAACGCAGGTTTCCAATGAAATTGCTTCATAAACATCCATTTCAATTTTTTCAGAAAAAGCTTTCAGCTCCCCGATGCCAAGTTCTTCGATGTTCTTTTCCTGTTCAATGCAACAGGCCACCATCCTTCCCACAATAGCATGGGCGTCACGGAAAGGAACACCTTTTTTAACGAGGTAATCTGCAATATCTGTTGCATTTGTAAACCCACCTCTGGCTGCGGAAAGCATGTTATCCCTTCGGATGCTCATTGTAGCTACCATCTTCGTGAATACAGGAAGGCACATTTTTACAGTGTCCACCGAGTCGAATATGGCTTCCTTATCTTCCTGCATATCTTTATTGTAGGCCAATGGCAGACCCTTCATCACTGTCAGCAGAGCCATCAGATTTCCATAGACTCTTCCGGCCTTTCCGCGAACGAGCTCGGCAACATCCGGGTTCTTTTTCTGAGGCATGATACTGCTTCCGGTGCTATAGGCATCATCCAGCTCGATAAAGGAGAATTCGTGAGAGCACCATAAAATTATTTCTTCACAAAATCGGCTTAAATGCATCATCACGATGGAGAGTGCTGATGCAAGCTCCAGAACGAAATCCCTGTCACTAACACCATCCAGGCTGTTTTCTGTGATGCGTTCAAAACCAAGCTCTTGAGCAACGGCATGCCGGTCCAGGGGATAGGTGGTTCCTGCCAAAGCACCCGAGCCCAAGGGCATGATGTCCATTCGCTGATAACAATCCGTTAACCTTTCCTGATCCCTTAAAAACATCTGGACATAAGCCATTAGATGATGGGCAAATGTAACAGGCTGAGCACGCTGCAGATGGGTATACCCGGGCATAATCACATCCAGGTTGTTTTCTGCCATATCAATTAAGACCTGAAGAAGGTCGGTAAGCAACGCTTTAATTTGTGTGGTTTCTTCTTTCAGATACATGCGGATATCCAAAGCTACCTGATCATTGCGGCTTCTTCCGGTGTGCAGCTGCTTCCCCACATCTCCGATTCGTGAGATGAGTATTTTTTCAATATTCATGTGAATATCTTCGCAACCGATCTCAAATGTTACCCGACCATTTTCAATGTCTGACAAAATCTCTTGCAGAGTTTTATAAATTAAGCTGGCATCTTCTTCGGAAATGACACCGCATTTGCCAAGCATTTTCACATGAGCCATGCTGCCCAGAATATCCTGTTTATACATGCAGCTGTCAAAACGAATCGATGAATGAAAATCATCAACCATCGGGTCGGTGGATTTCGAAAAACGACCGTCCCATAATTTCATGTTGTGCCTCCTTGCTTTACTCACCCATATTTTTCTTCATCATAGCCTGAACCTTCATAGGAAGTCCAAACAGATTAATGAAGCCTTCAGCATCCTTTTGGTTGTAAACTTCATCCCTCTCAAACGTGCAAAGCTCTTCGCTGAAAAGGGAATAGGGAGATTCACTGCCTGCCGGGATGATATTTCCCTTGTATAGTTTCAGTTTAACCTTACCGGTGACCGTTTGCTGGGTAACATCGACAAAGGCCGAAAGGGCCTCGCGAAGCGTTGTAAACCATTGTCCGTAATAGACAAGCTCTGCAAAACGTTGTGATATCATGTCTTTATAGTGCAGGGTGTCCCTGTCAAGACATAGCAGCTCCAGCTCACGGTGGGCAGCATACAGGATGGTTCCGCCAGGTGTTTCATATACACCACGTGATTTCATACCAACAAGACGATTCTCTACGATATCGATGATACCGATACCGTTTTCTCCGCCCAGTCTGTTCAATTCAGTTAATATTTCAACCGGATTAAGCGCTTTACCGTTCACCTCCACCGGAATTCCCTTCTCGAATGTAATTTCAACATAGGTAGGCTTATCCGGGGCCTTTTCCGGGGTGACCGAAAGCTTTAACAGCCTGTCATATATGGGTTCGTTTGCGGGGTTCTCCAGCTCGGAACCTTCATGGCTTAAATGCCACAGGTTTAGATCACGGCTGTAGTTGTCCTTTTTTGTAACAGGAATCGGAATATTCCTGGCAGTGGCATAATCGATTGCATCCTCACGGGAGCGGATGTCCCAGATCCTCCAGGGTGCGATGATCTTCATTTCAGGTGCCAAAGCTTTAACGGTTAGTTCAAACCGGACCTGATCGTTCCCTTTTCCTGTAGCACCATGAGCGATAGCTACCGCGCCCTCCTTTCTGGCGATTTCAACCATCCGCTTTGCAATGATCGGGCGTGCAAACGAGGTTCCAAGCAGATATTTCCCTTCGTATTTCGCGCCGGCCTTCAGGGTAGGGTAGATATAACCGGTGATGAACTCTTCCTTCAAATCCTCAATATATAACTTCTCAGCGCCGGTTTTAATTGCTTTTTCATGCAACGGTTCCAGTTCTTCGCCCTGGCCTACATCAGCGGCCATCGCAATGACATCGTAGTCATAGTTTTCTTTCAGCCATGGAATAATGATGGAAGTATCCAGCCCGCCGGAGTAGGCCAGTACAACTTTTTCCTTTTTCCCCATACAAAATCTCTCCATTCTATGTTAGAATATTAACATGTTCGGTTAACATGAACTTTATCACACCTGCTGAACATATGGCGGAAGCGTGCGAAAGCAGCCAATATAAAAGTTAACCGCATCATTGTTATAATTATACATTGGCATGCATAATTATGCAACACCTATTTTCAGATAGCATCGATATCTTTCGCACGATTACATCACTTATCACAAGGTTTTGATCAATGCTGATGTTTGAAAGCTGAAGAATGAGGGTTAGCATTGATGTTGGTTAAAATACAAAAGAAATCACAAAAGAGCCGGTTTCAGTTTTTTACGGGAATCGGGAAAAGGGGAAATTGATTTGATCATTATGGGAGTTGACCCCGGTTTTGCCATTATGGGATATGGCATTATCGATTATTGTGGAAACCACTTTGAAGTATTGGACTACGGGGCGGTTACCACCACTGCAGACTTGCCTCTGGCCAGAAGGCTTCTGTTGCTGGAAGAAGGGCTGACAGGACTTCTTCAGCAATACAGGCCTGAAGTGGTTGCCGTAGAGGATCTATTTTTCAACAATAACGCAAAAACAGCGCTGAAGGTAGGACAGGGAAGAGGCGTGGCGTTACTTTGTGCAGCCCGCTTCAATATTCCGATTTTTGAATATACACCCCTGCAAGTAAAGCAGGGTGTTACCGGGTATGGTCGTGCCGATAAAAAACAGGTGCAGCAAATGGTTAAGGTGTTATTAAGCCTGTCCATCATTCCGAAACCCGACGATGCTGCCGATGCGCTGGCGGTTGCAATATGTCATGCACATACATACAGGCCTGGTCTTTCTGCCAGAGGGATAAACTAATAATCATACGTTGGCAAGGCTGTGCAAATTACGAAGATGGGTCTTGGTGTCCTGGTCACGCAGGCACCGGTAATTGGAAAAGGAGAAAAAATGTTTGCTTACATAAAAGGAAATCTGACTTATAAGGGAAAAGACTTCATCGTTGTTGAAACAGGAGGAATCGGTTACAAAGTGATGGTACCGTTGACTGCTCTGGAGGTATTAAAGCAACCCGGAACAGAAATCAAGGTGTTTACATATTTACATGTCCGGGAGGATGCCTGGTTGCTGTTTGGATTTATGTGTGAAGAAGAGCAGAAAATGTTTGAGCAGCTTTTGAAGGTTTCTGGAGTTGGTCCAAAAGTGGCGATGTCACTTGTGTCCAATATTCCACCATCACAGTTTGGTCTGGCAGTTTTAACTGACGACGTCAGCACTTTTGTAAAAGCACCAGGGGTTGGTAAAAAAACAGCCCAGCGCATTATCCTCGAGTTGAAGGATAAACTGAAGAAAGAGCAAGGGGAAGAGCTGAAAGTGCTTACTGCAGGTGAAGGCAGGTATGAAAGACCTGGTGGTACCATACAGGAGGCTGTCAGCGCACTGATGATGCTGGGTTATTCCAGTCAGGAAGCAAACCGGGCGGTATCTTCTGTATATAGCGAGGAAAAAAGTTTGGAAGAAATCATACGTGATGCTTTAAAAGGGCTGGTTGTTTGAACCGGGTAACAGGTTCTTTTTCGGTAAAACATCCTCACCTGCAGTGGCTGAGGATGTTTCAGACTGGATGAATTAACAGAAGCTTGTAATATGTTACCGGAATGGAGGCGTTTCATTTGGAGGAAAGACTGATCGACAGTAGTTTTCGCCAGGAAGATTATGAAGAAGTGGGTCTTAGGCCAAGAAGTTTTGACGAGTATGTTGGTCAGGAAAAAGTAAAGGAAAACCTGATGGTTTTTATTGAAGCTGCAAAACAACGCAAGGAAGCACTGGATCATGTTCTGCTTTATGGTCCCCCCGGTCTGGGCAAAACAACTCTTTCGGGAATTATCGCCTCCGCGATGGGGGTTAACTTAAAGGTGACATCAGGTCCTGCCATTGAAAAACCGGGAGATCTGGCAGCGATTCTTACAAACCTTGGCCCTCTTGATGTACTGTTCATCGATGAGATTCACCGCCTGAACCGGGCGGTGGAAGAAATCCTATACCCTGCCATGGAGGATTTTGCCCTGGACATCATTATCGGTAAAGGCCCCAGTGCCCGATCCATCCGGCTGGACCTCTCCACGTTCACGCTGATCGGTGCAACCACCCGGGCAGGACTGCTAACTTCACCGCTTCGTGATCGCTTCGGGATAATCAACCGTCTTGAATTATATACCCATGAAGAGTTGAAGAAAATAATCACCCGTTCTGCTCAAATATTGAATATCCAGATTGAGGATGAAGCAGCTTATGAAATCGCATCACGGGCAAGAGGAACCCCGCGTATCGCCAACAGATTACTTAGAAGAATCAGGGATTTCGCACAGGTACGTTCCAATGGCGTGATAGATTTGAGTACTACGCAGTATGGGCTTGAAGCGCTGGAAGTTGATGAGAAGGGGCTTGATCGTGTAGATAGAAACCTGCTGTATTGCATTATTCAAAAGTTTGGCGGTGGCCCTGTCGGTCTGGATACCTTGGCCGCTTCCACAGGTGAGGAATCAGATACCATCGAGGATGTATATGAACCTTTTTTGATGCAACTGGGTTTTCTTCAGAAAACACCCAGAGGGCGGAAAGTAACCCGTCTTGCGTACCAGCACCTGAAAATAGAACCCGAGCAGGATGCTCAGATCAGTATTATCGACTAAACTTCGAAGTTATATTAGTTCCCAAAATTCTTTTGAAAATGGATGAAAAAGGTGATAGAATAATTTGAAAAACTATCCAGTTAGCTCGTTTTATAAACTCTCGCGATGTTTTCAACCCATGGATAAACAGACACGATGATCGTTTATGATCTGCAAGCCATGGCAGTTTACTTAACAGATCACCTGTATGGCAGGGGCTAAAATTTGTAAAAGGCAATCATTAACCCGAAAAGGAGCATATTATGGCAGTTACTATTGGATTTATCGGAACTGGAAATATGGGCGGTGCAATCGTCAAAGGTCTTGCAGCCTATACAGAACGGTTTGAGATTCATATTTATGATATCAATTCCCCATTAACGAAGGGGCTGAGCAAGAAGTACCCTGTCAGATGCTCCGAATCGCTTGCGGAGCTTGTTAAGCAATGCGATGTGATCATTGCAGCTGTGAAGCCTCAATACATGAAAGGTGTTTTGAAGGAATGCGGGCAGGTTATGGATGCTTCCAAGCTCTTTATTACTGTTGCGGCAGGGCTTCCCATTCGGTTTTATCTGAAAAACCTTGGGGAAGATAAGAAAATTGTAAGAACAATGCCCAATATGCCTGCTTTGGTTGGTGAAGGTATGACCATTATTTCATATGGGGAGCATGTTAACCCTGAAGAAAGGCAGTTGGCAGAAGATATTTTCAAATGTGTTGGTAGGGTTGAGGTTCTGGATGAAAAGATGATGAATGAGGTGATTGCCCTTACAGGAAGCAGCCCAGCCTATGTCTATATGCTGATTGAGGCCATGGCAGATGCGGCTGTTTGGGCGGGGCTTCCAAGAAGCATCTGCTACAGAATGGCATCACAGGCTGTTCTGGGGTCTGCCAAAATGGTTTTGGAAACGGGAAAACACCCGGCAGAGCTGAAGGATATGGTCTGCTCTCCTGCAGGAACAACCATTGATGCGGTAGCAGCACTGGAGCGGAAGGGCTTCCGTGACTGCATCATCACAGCCATGAATGAATGCACGGAAAAGGCCAGGGAGATCGGTAGGGGGACAGATCCATGAAAGAGGTGGAGATCTATACCGACGGTGCCTGCTCTGGGAATCCGGGCATGGGCGGATGGGGCACGATCCTTCTGTACAAAGGCCATGAAAAGGTTTTGTCAGGTTATGAAGAGAATACAACAAACAACAGGATGGAATTGAATGCAGCGATCGAAGGCTTAAAAGCGCTGAAGGAACCTTGCAGGGTGAAACTATACAGTGACAGTGCCTATCTGGTGAATGCCATGCAGAAAGGCTGGTTACAGGGCTGGAAAGACAACGGATGGGCTCGTGGAAAGAAGAAGGAAGAGTTGAAGAATATCGACCTGTGGAAGATGATTGACAGTCTTGTTCAAAAGCATTCGGTGGAGTGGATTAAGGTGAAAGGTCATTCTGACAACGAATACAACACTTTGTGTGATAAACTTGCGACCGGAGAGATCGCAAAAAGGAAGAAAAGCGATCCAACACCCGCAACAGAAATGAATCAAACCTGAATCATACGATATAGCAAAACTTGGAAAATAAGGAGAATATGCATGGAATATGAAGAGAAGACGGTCCGGGAAGAGCGGAAATATTCAGGAAATATTATTAATGTTAACAGAGCCACTGTTATACTTCCGAATGGCAAGCAAGCTACACGTGATATTGTAAGGCATCCTGGTGCTTCGGTGGTTGTTCCCATTACAGACAACGGGGAGCTTTTGCTGGTTAAGCAATACAGAAAGCCCTGCGAAATGATATCCCTGGAACTTCCCGCCGGGAAGCTTGACGAGGGAGAATCACCGGAAACCTGTGCTGTGCGGGAGCTGGAGGAGGAAACTGGATATATTGCCGGAAATATTTATAGGGCGATGTCAGTCCATTCCACACCTGGTTTTTCTGATGAAGTTCTACATATTTTTGTTGCAATGAACTTATCCGAAGGTTCATTCTGCCCTGATGAGGACGAGTTTATTTCCTGCAGAAAATATACGGTTGAACAATGCCTTCAAATGATATGCGACGGACAAATTACAGATGCGAAAACGATCATCGGCATCTATTTGGCTGACAAAATCCAAAAAGGCGAGTATAAAATAAGTTAAGTTTGCATAAAAATGAATTATGTGGTAAATTAATAATAATAAGAATTGTGTTCTATTTATTGTGGTTTAGGTTCATGTTAACGGTTAAGTCTAGCTTTATCAGAAAAAATATAACCGCGGATGTAGGTTGTAAAAGCTTCTGTCCCATTCATACCGTTACGTGATATCAAAGACTACGTCCATTGATTAGGACCCCAACCTCGGGAAGTAATCTTTTAAATGCAAGGGGATACTAATTTTACCATAATGGTTTATATTCGGCTTAGTATTCGGCATCTCAGCCTCAGGCGTTAAAAGGATCAGTGATAAGGGTGGATATAGGGGTGAGAACAAATGGATAATCTGGTTACAGACTTTATTCAATATCTAAAGGAGGAGAAGAAGCTTTCTCAAAATACTTTGATGTCTTATCAAAGAGATATTGAGCAGTATATTGGTTTTTTACATGGGAAGAACGTAGAGAATATTCAGCAAAGCAACAAAGCAACCATTGCAACGTATATGGCGTGGCAGAATAGCCAAGGAAGGGCCATCACCACCATATCCAGAAGCCTTGCGTCAATACGGGCTTTTTACAGGTTTTTAATATCCCATGATTTTATTATTGGCAACCCGACAATCGGTGTAGAGTCGCCCAAGGTAGAAAAGAAGCTTCCCCAGATTCTGTCGGTGGAAGAAGTGAAAATTCTTTTGGATCAGCCCAATAAGATGGGGCTTAAAGGGGTACGGGACAAGACCATGCTGGAACTGCTTTATTCTACAGGGATTAGAGTATCCGAGCTCATCACCCTGAATGTTTCCGATCTGGATCTTTCAGAGATGACATTAACCTGCAGGCACAGCAACCGCGAACGGAAAATTCCTGTAAACAGAAGGTGCATCGATCTGATGAAGGAATACCTGGAGAGGGTACGGCCATTTATGATCAGAGAAAAAACAGAACAGGTTCTTTTTGTCAACACCAACGGGAACCGGCTCACAAGACAGGGTTTTTGGAAAATTGTCAAGTATTACACATCAAAAGCAAATATCCAGAAAGATATTACTCCCCACACCCTGCGGCATTCATTTGCAGCCCATCTGGTGCAAAAAGGCAAAAACCTTAAGGATGTTCAGATGATGCTCGGCCACTCCGATATTTCCTCTACACAGGTATATCTGCAGATCGCCAATGGCGATGCATAATAGGATTCTTATGTAATACCCTTTTTAGGCAGAAGTCGTGCTGGTGAAAGACCTTGCGATAATTAAAACAAGATTCATACAAAGATATAAAAGCCCAAGCACCAATTCCCTGATGTCTGTGCACTTCAGCGCCTATGGCAGAAAGTGTTCGCATTGAGGGATTTTTCTTTTGTGTTGTCAAGGGATTGTAGTTTTCTTCGCAGAAGAAAGTTCAATGTCCCGGGCCAGCAACCTTGACGCTGGTATGCGTATCGTTTAAAATGATTAGAATTAGGTAGTATGGAAGAACGGTATAGGAGGAAAAAACGATGATCATTGTTATGAAACGGGAGGCAAGCCAAGAGAATATTCAGCGGGTTGTAAGGGTTCTGGAGGAATACCGGCTTCAGGCGCATCTGTCCACAGGTAAACAGGTTACAATTATTGGCGTCATTGGTGACAAATCCGTGTTGACGGATGCCAACCTGGAGGTGATGGACGGTGTTGACAAGCTCGTTCCGATCACCGAGACCTATAAGCTTAGCAACAGAAAGTTCAATCCTGCTCCGTCCGTCATCAAAGTCAAGGATTTCACCATCGGCGGCGGGAACTTTTCCATTGTGGCAGGCCCCTGCTCAGTCGAGGGAAGGGAGCAAATCCTTGAAACGGCCAGGTTTCTAAAAAGCTGTGGTGTGCATTTTCTAAGAGGAGGCACCTTCAAGCCAAGAACATCTCCTTATGCATTTCAGGGCCTTGGTCTGGAAGGGCTTCAATATTTGAAGGAAGCAGCGGATGAGACAGGAATGGCCATCATTACCGAAGTTACCAGCCTGAGAACACTGGAAATCGCATTGGATCATGTGGATGTATTCCAGATTGGAGCACGGAACATGCATAGCTTCGAATTATTGAAGGAGGTTGGTAAAACTGGAAAGCCTGTTGTACTTAAAAGGGGTTTGTCTGCAACGATCGATGAGTGGCTGAATGCAGCTGAATATATCATGACCGGCGGAAACAGCCAGGTGATTTTATGCGAAAGAGGTATCCGAACTTTTGAAACCGCAACACGAAACACCCTTGATATCAGTGCGGTTCCTGTTATCCAGCAAAAGTCACATCTGCCCATATTAATTGATCCAAGCCATGCCTCTGGCGTAAGGGAATATGTCCCTGCTCTATGCCGGGCCGCTGTTTCGGTTGGAGCCGATGGTATTATGGTAGAAGTTCACCCACAGCCTGCAAAAGCTTTCTCGGATGGTGCCCAATCTTTGAATTTTGAGCAGTTTGAAAGCTTGTTGAATGTATTAAAGCCTCTTGCGGAAATTTGTGGAAAGGAGCTGTAGGTAATGAAAAAAATCGGCGTGATCGGGCTGGGCATTATCGGTGGCTCCTTGGTAAAGGCAATACATAAAAAAGGGCTTGCAGACTGGATAGTGGCATATAACCGGGATTGCCATGTCACCGAAACAGCACTCCGTGAAGGAACGATACAACAGGTGGCCCTTGAAATTGATGATTCCTTTGTAGGCTGCGAGATTATATTCATTTGTGTCCCGGTTGATAAAATTCCTGCAATCACGTATAAGTTGGGCGGAATAGTCCATAAGGATTGTATTCTGACCGATGTGGGGAGCACCAAAGATGATGTTATCGGGGCGGTTCACAGAATGTCGTTGGATTGTCCTTTTATCGGTGGGCATCCGATGGCCGGTTCCGAGGCTACCGGTTACAAGGCAGCCCGTGCCAATCTGTTTGAAAATGCCTATTATATCCTTACACCTCTGCAAGAGACGGATGAAAAGCATGTGAATAAGCTTTCCTGTTTTGTCCGATCCTTTGGCGCGCTGCCCATTGTCATGAAACCGGACAGGCATGACTATGCCACTGCTGCCATCAGTCATGTGCCCCATGTGCTGGCTTCTGCATTGGTCAATACAATCCATCGGCTGGATGGAGAGGATAAAATCATGCATACCCTCGCTGCGGGAGGGTTTAAAGATATTACCAGGATTGCATCTTCCTCACCCGATATATGGGAAAGCATATGCCGCACCAATAAAGGCAACATTATCGAGGTTCTTGATGAACTGGTGATGAGCATTCAATCATTCAAAAACACCCTTAGCTGTGCTGGAGGCGAAATGAAGCGCTTTTTTTACGAAGCTAAGCAGTATCGGGATTCCTTTCTCGACAACCGTGTCGGTGCCATTGTTAAAACGTATGATATTGTTGTGGATGTGGAGGATAAACCCGGGGTCATTGCAGCGATTGCCTCGATTTTGGGGGAAAACAACATCAGCATCAAAAATATTGGTATTAACAACAGCAGGGAAATGGAAGGCGGTGCCATGGAGATCTGTTTCTACGACCATGACAGCCAGACAATGAGCCTTGGCATATTGAAAGAAAAGGGATATACAGTCAGTATCAAAGGTTAAGGTTCTTTTGGCAATGTCGTTTGATGCAGGCTGTGCAAAATCGGTCAACCTTGCGACCATGCGCTGAAATATGGTATAGTAAAGGTAGTTTTTGCGATAACCATTGCATGGAAGAGATGGAATGTTTGGAGGGAAAGATTTGAGCGGCAGAACACAAAAGAAAAAACCAACAAGTCGTACAACAAACACACATAGTCGCCCCTCAGCTTCGGGAACTCGAGCAAAACAAAGCCGTTCTCCGAAGAATAACAAAAGCCGGAATCAATCACAAAACAGGCAGTCGAAAGTTAAGAGTATAAAAAAGAAAAGGCAGCATTTGGAGTTTGCCGGGGTTTTGATGATTGCATTTAGTATCCTGGCGGGCCTCAGCATATACGTGAGGGATCTGACAGGCCTCGTCGGGGAAATTATTCTGTACATATCAACTGGCATGTTTGGTTTTATTGCATATTTACTTCCACCGATTCTTTTTGCTTATGGTATCCTTATGATCTTTTACCCGAATAGGCCGCAGGTTAAGAATAAAACATGGCTTCTTTTTTTGCTGCTGCTGGTGATTGGAGCTATATTCCACGCGGGTTCATTTGATAAACAGAATTATGTGAACATGTCACTGATCCAATACCTGAAAGCCTTTTTCAGGGAGGGGCGCAGCGTAATCAATATTCCGTATGATATAAACGGGGGGGTACTGGGAGGTCTGATCAGTGTACCCTTGTGCCTGATCCTTCAAAGAACGGGAACGATCATCGTTCTTGGTGCCGTTGGCATTGTCCTGGCTCTAATGATTACTGAGGTTTCTTTGAAAAAAATGGTGCTTGCAACAATCGGACATGTGAAAACCCTGCAGGTTCCCCGGGGTCGGGACATCGATGAAGAAAGTATGGAAGCAGACGTTCCGGTTTTCCTGAAAGAACTTGATGAGCCGGTTATAAGAGCGCAAGAACCGGTCCAATCCGAGCGCGGGAAGGTCATTGATTTTCCTTTAGAGAAGCTACCTGTCGATGAACAACCTGCTGGCAGGCAATCGTTGAAAGCACCTGAAGAACAGATTCCCATTCAAATGAATGAAAAGAAAACACAAAAGAAGAGAAGCATTCCCGATGAAGATATTCCATTGAGCAACATTCGTGTAAAGCCGATGATGGATCGGGAATATCAGTTTCCTCCCTTTTCCTGTATGAATGCTCCGGATGTGAGTATGAATACGAGAAAAATCAAGGCAGCTGCAGTTGAGAATGTTAAAAAACTGGAAGATACCCTGTCGAGCTTCGGTATCAGCGCTCAAATCGTTAATGTATCCATAGGTCCTGCATTCACCCGGTACGAGCTTCAGCCCAGTCCTGGGACAAGGGTCAGCAAGATTGTCGGTCTTGTAGACGATATCGCATTATCTCTCGCCACCCAGGGAATACGGATTGAAGCTCCGATCCCCGGAAAGGCTGCCGTCGGAATTGAAGTACCAAATCGGGAAGTGGCTCCAATTATGTTGCGCGAAGTGCTGGAAACACCTGATTTCGTCAAATACAAATCACGAATGGCGGTTGGTCTTGGCAAAGATATTTCAGGAGACAATGTCATCATCGATCTTGCTAAGATGCCTCATGTGCTAATTGCCGGAGCCACGGGTTCTGGAAAAAGTGTCTGCATAAACTCCATTATTGTTAGTATCCTGTATAAGGCTACACCAGAAGAGGTAAAACTTCTGCTGATCGATCCGAAAGTTGTGGAATTGGGCGTTTACAATGGCATACCGCACCTTCTGATCCCGGTTGTAACCGATCCTTCCAAGGCCGCAGGTGCACTTCAGTGGGCTGTTCAGGAAATGGTTACACGGTACAAGCTTTTTGCGGATGCAGGAGTTCGGGATCTGAAGGGCTATAATAGCTATATTGAAGTTCAGGGGCAAGGGTTTAAATTGCCTCAAATTATTATCATCATAGATGAATTGGCTGACTTAATGATGGTCGCTCCCCATGATGTTGAGGATTCAATATGCCGTCTGGCCCAGATGGCGAGGGCAGCGGGAATGCATCTTGTTATCGCAACACAACGGCCGTCGGTAAATGTCATCACGGGTGTAATAAAAGCGAATATCCCGTCGAGAATTGCCTTCGCTGTTTCCTCTCAGGTCGATTCAAGAACCATTTTGGATATGGCAGGGGCTGAAAAGCTTTTGGGGAAGGGCGATATGCTGTACTATCCTGTAGGCCTGCAAAAGCCCATTCGTGTTAAGGGGAGCTTTGTTTCGGATCATGAAGTTGAACAGGTTGTAGAGCATGTTAAAAGCCAGGTTTTAGTACAATATGATGAGGAAATCATTGATAAGATTGCTTCGACCGGCAGTGATTCAAACGGCTCTGAAATGGAAGTTGATGAGCTTTTTTCTCAGGCCGTTGACGTAATTATTGACTGCGGCCAGGCATCGGTTTCACTTATCCAGAGGCGTTTCAAAGTGGGCTACGCGCGTGCAGGACGAATTATCGATCAGATAGCCGAAAGAGGTATTATCAGCGGGTTTGAAGGAAGTAAACCGCGCAAAGTTCTCATTAGCAGGGAACAATGGGAAGAAATGAAGATGAACACCGACGAATAGCACCTGTTAAAGCAAAAAAACAAATGGAGGATATAAAATGAGTATTCCAATGGTCTTTATCGCTGTGCTCATTTGCTTGATGGCACTCTATACCATGAATCGTTTTATTAAAAGGCCTGGTATTGTGTCAATTCTCTTATTAATCCTGCAGTTTTTAGCGGCAACAGTCACCGTGTTTTCCCTGTTTGAAGATGTTTTGACAACCCCTCCGGTCGAGCTTGCAATCTTGGTTGCAGGGGTAATTGTTCCTTTACCGTTGATCGGATATGATCATATTTCTTATTTGCGAAAACTTAAAAAATCAGGAGCCCACATACCGTTTATTGCGAAAAAAGAGAAAAACAAGCCTAAGGAATGGAATGTGGGCTATTTTACCGACAAGGCCGAACTTTGGAAAAAGGAAATTCAGGCCACCGATGTTAACCGGCTGCTAACGATTACCGATCCTCAGTTACAACAGAGTGTGAAAAAAATACTAATCCGTACCCAACGGCTGATAAACCTTGACAGGTATGAAACAGCTGCCGAGCAGTACCGTATGCTGTATGCGCTTCTTCCCGAGTCGGCAGCTATCGCATATAATACGGGATATCTGCACTGTTTCATTGGCAAATACCGCGAGGCGTATAAAATTCTAAGAAGGGCACAGCAACTGCTGAGAAAAGAAAAACAAAGTAAAAGTGACGGTCCGGACCAGGAGGAACAGGTTAAACACAGCCTTCCTGCCGACCTGGGCGCGATGGTTCGCTTTTATACGGGATATGCTCTCTATCATATGGGCAAGTTTGAACACGCAATCCGTCATTTTCAAAAGGTACTGGAAACAAAACCGGATTTGATAGTTGTTTACAAAAATATCGCCCGCGCCTTTTTGTCCCTTGGGTTGAATGAAAAGGCCATGGAGCATCTTGAAAAAGGCAGGATGGATCTGCACGACAACGCGATGCGGATTGTGCTGGGAAGCATCTACTATCAGAATGGTGATACGAAAAAGGCACTGGAAGTTCTGGATGAGGTGGTTAAGGCCGATGATAAGCAGATAGAGGCTTTGAAATGGAAAGGTAAGGCAGCCATAAAGGAGAAGATGTACGATAAGGCAGTGGAGTGCTTTTCTGATCTGGTACAGATAGACCCCATGGATCCTACCCATTATTATCATCTCGCACTGGCGCAGAGATCCCGCAGAGAATTGACCAATGCACTGGCCACCTATGAAAAAGGAATCTCAGAACATCCTACCAGTAGTTTGCTGCTGTATCATGCGGGTACGTTGTTGGATGAAATGGGCCGAAAGGAAAAGGCAGTAGAGGTATTATACAAATCCCTTCAGGGGGATGAGGTTCTGGAAGATGCGATTAATACGTTGGGTGTTTTGTTGGGCCAAATGAAACGGTATCGGGAAGCGGTTCAGGTTTTTGACAAGGGCATAGCACAATTCGACCGATCCTATACCCTCTGGTTTAATCGGGGTGTCGTTCTGGAAATGGCAAGGCGGCAGGAAGATGCGGCAGCTTCATTTGAAAAGGCATACGCGCTGAACCGCCATGACCCGGTTTTGTTATACTATTATACCGGGACACTGCTGAAAATCCGGGATTACGTAAAAGCGATCCGCATCTGCAAACAGGGGTTGAACAATTATCCGGATGACGCCGAGTTGATTTACGGCCTGTCAAAGGTATATTCCCTTATGGGAGAAAAGGATGTGGCGGTAGATCTGCTTAAGAGGGTGTTGGAGCTGGATCCAATCTATCTGAAGCGTTTGAGCAGGGATCTTGATTTTAAAGCTTTGAAGAACCATCCAGGGTTTCAGTCCCTGATGGTTTCATGATGTACCATTATATTTTATCTTTTAAATATTAACCACTTGTCAAGGTAAATTCGTGTTGGTGCGAATAAGGCGCACATAGCAATTTAGAACTGCGGTTATGGGAAGATAGGGGGCAATGTAGTTTTTTATACTATCCTGCCATTTCTTGCTGAATTATATATAATTGTGTTTACAGTTCCCTGTAGTGGGGGAATAATACTAAGTAACCTATTTTAAACGGAGTTTATTTTGCTTATGGGTTTTATGGTTTTGGTTTATTTGCTCACGGGTATATTCTATCTGTATATCGGGGTATCTTCCCTGATGTATGACATAAAAAACACACTGAACCGTGTCTTTTTTGCACTCTGTGTGGATCTGGCCCTGTGGGCAATGATGCTAATGCTGATGAATGCTGCATCAGACCCGGAAACGGCAACGATTTTCAGAACAACAGCTACGCTTTTTTGGAGCCTTATGTTCTGCCTGCTACTGCATTTTTTGCTGGTTCTGGTGAAAAAGGACAAGTTCCTGGGCAAACCATGGAGCCTGGTTGTATTTTACCTGCCAGCCGTGCTGTCTATTTATCTATATTATTTTAACAATTCCAACTCCCAGGAAAACATCGTACGTATTGTCGGCGGATGGGCATACGTCAACAAGATGGGAAATAGTTTTGTATGGGATTATTACCTGCCTATATATTGTTGTGCCTATACACTGTTTTGTGTCTGGATAATTTTAAAGTGGGGCAGGCAAACTTCCCTGAAAAGGGAGAAGAAGCAGGCTGGAATAATTGTCGGTACGATTATCGCTGTTTTTTTTCTGGGCTCGCTGACCGATCTCATCCTGCCCGCCCTTGGCATACCAATGTTTCCGGCACTGACGGTTTCATTTATTGTCATCCCGGTTTATGGCGTATGGTATTCCATAAAGCGATTTCGGCTGATGAATCTAAACCCGCAGAATGTTGTCGCTGACGTATTGAAAACCATGCATGAAGGCATGGTCATCACTGACCGGAATCATCGGATCAGGGATATCAATGAAGGTACCAAAATGATGCTTGGTTTCAGCAAAGAAGAGCTGGTGGGAAAGACGTTTGATGCCTTAATTTTGGAAGGCATTGGTTGCACGGAAAATAGTCGGAACAGTAAAAAAGAGGTATCGCTCAGGCAAAAGAATGGCGAAAGCCTGAGGGTGTTGCTTTCTTCCTCCACACTGCTCGATGAGTGGGATGAACCCTATGGTTCGGTATTCATATTTCAGGATCTGACTGAAATCAAAAAAATCCAGAATGAATTGGAAGCTTCCCGTGCTGAGCTGGAACAGAAAGTGACGGAACGAACCCGGGAGCTGAGGAGTGAGATTGAATCCCGCACCATCATGGAGAATGAAATCAGAAAGCTGGCTTATTACGACCATTTAACAGGGCTTCTTAACAAAAAAAAGTTTATAGATTATGTCAATAAAATCATACAAAATCAAAAAGGCGAATATCCCATGGCAGTCCTGTATCTTGATCTGGATTCCTTTAAGATGATTAACGATACGATGGGGCATGCAAAAGGAGACAAGCTATTGAAACTGGTATCCGACCGTCTTGTTTCAACGATGAGAATGAGCGATCCGATAGCAAGGGTTGCGGGGGATGAATTTTTGGTTTTGGCGCAGGGGCACACGGGTGAGGAATCGGTCAGTTCTATTGCCTCAAGGCTGAACGAAGCCTTCTGCACTCACTTTGATCTGGACGGCCAAGAAGTATATGTTACTGTGAGCATCGGTGTTGCCGTTTATCCGGTCGATGGAGATGACGCTGAAACCTTGATCAAGAACGCGGATATTGCCATGTACAAAGCAAAAGAGAAGGGAAAGAACAAATACGAACTGTGTAATTTGGCGATGAAAACCACTCTGCTGATGAATATGCAGCTAACCAACAATTTGTACAAGGCTGTGCAGCGAAATGAATTTGAACTGAATTACCAGCCACAAGTTGATATCAATACAGGTACCATTACCGGGTTTGAGGCACTTATCCGATGGAATCACCCTGAACGGGGCGTTATTATGCCCAGCCAATTTATTCCAGTTGCAGAGAAAACCGGCCTGATTCTTCAAATTGGGGAGTGGGTATTAGGCACGGCCTGCAGGCAAATGAAGCAATGGCATGATCAAGGGTTGGGACCAGTTAAGTTGTCTGTGAACCTGTCTGCCCGACAGTTTGTGGACTATGACCTTGTTGGCCTTGTTACACGAACCCTTCTTGAGACAGGTCTGGCCCCCTGTTTCCTTGAACTGGAGCTTACAGAGAGTATCCTGATGGACGATTCAAACGGTATAAGTGAAATTCTGAAACAGCTTGACAAGATGGGAGTTAGAATTTCCATTGACGATTTTGGAATGAAATACTCTTCCCTGGCTTATTTAAAGAAGCTACCCATCCACAGGCTGAAAATAGACATGAGTTTTGTTCAAGGGATCACAATCAACCAGAAAGATGAGATTATCATAAACGGTATTATTGCCCTGGCTAAGGATCTTGGTATCGATGTAATCGCGGAAGGGGTTGAGACACTTCCGCAGATGGAATTTCTACGAAATGCCAATTGCTTCTTTGTTCAGGGGTTCTATTTATACAGGCCTATGACCGCAGAAAAGATCACAAGGAAGCTGGTAAACTAAACCAGTATCATTTCTAGATTCTTCAAAAAACAAACGTATGTTTCTTGACACAAAATTTAAAAAAGTTTACAATGTTGATAGTATGCACATCTTGTGTCATATGCTTCATTTGATTTTGCGTTGTTTGCTTGTATTAAGAATGAAATTCATGCAAAGAAAAAAGGTATCTTGCATAAATTCATACGACAGCGAAATATACTTAATTGAATACTTACGTTGTTACATGAGATAAGGGTGCAAGTTACAGTAGACAAGGAGGTGAGGGAGATCGGGATCTATTTTTTGATTGGCCTGGGAGCAGGTCTAATCATTGCTGTTATCAGTTCACTTATTATGTTCCGTAAAGGAATTGAACATAGAAAACGTATGGCGGAGGCCGAAATAGGCAGCGCTGAAAAAGAGGGCCAACGTATCGTTAGTGAAGCTGAAAAAATTGCTGAAAGAAAGAAAAGAGAGGCACTTTTTGAAGCCAGGGAGGAAATACACAAAAGTAGAGTGGATCTGGAAAAGGAAGTGAAGGAAAGAAGGATAGAAATCCAACGGACCGAGAGAAGACTTCAACAGAAAGATGAAACTTTGGAAAAGAAGATGGATACCCTGGAAAGGAAAGAAGAAGGGTTAAGCAGGCAGATTAAAGAAATTGAGCAACGACAGGAGGAAATCGTAAGTCTTTACCGGCAAGAGCTTGAAAAGCTGGAGAGTATATCCGGTTTGTCGGTAGAAGAGGCAAAAGTATATCTGTTGAAAAATATTGAGGATGAGGTTAAGCATGAAGCAGCTATACTGGTGAAGGATGTCTATGAAAGGGCAAAGGAAGAATCTACCCGAAAGGCGAAGGAGGTTCTGTCAACTGCAATCCAGAAATGTGCTGCGGATCATGCTTCGGAAATTACCGTTTCTGTTGTATCACTGCCGAATGATGAAATGAAAGGACGCATTATCGGACGTGAAGGACGTAATATCCGTACGCTTGAGACATTAACAGGCATTGACCTGATTATTGATGATACTCCTGAAGCTGTTATTTTATCTGGCTTTGATCCGATCCGAAGGGAAGTAGCCCGCATTACTCTTGAGAAATTGATTCTTGACGGAAGAATCCATCCAGCTCGTATTGAAGAGATGGTGGAAAAAGCAAAAAAAGAGGTTGAAAATACCATCCGTGAAGAAGGAGATCACGCCACATTTGAGACGGGTGTATATGGTTTGCATCCAGAATTGGTCAGACTTTTGGGTAAACTGAAGTACAGGACCAGCTATGGGCAAAATGTATTGAACCATTCCATCGAGGTCGCGCATCTTACTGGCCTGATGGCAGGTGAACTGGGAGAAGACGTCACACTGGCAAAGCGTGCAGGCCTTCTTCATGACATTGGAAAAGCAGTAGATCACGAGATGGAAGGTTCCCATGTAACGATTGGTGCGGATTTGTGTAGAAAATACAATGAGGGCGAAACCATTATTGATGCCATCATGTCCCACCACGGTGATGAAGAACCAAAATCCATTATCGCTGTATTAATTCAGGCTGCCGATTCCATATCCGCAGCTCGCCCCGGTGCAAGAAGAGAAACGCTGGAATCCTATATCAAGCGGTTACAGAAGCTTGAGGAAATAGCGAATTCCTTCACGGGTGTAGACAAGTCATTTGCGATACAGGCAGGCAGAGAAGTACGTATCATGGTTAAGCCTGATGACGTCAATGACGAAGGAATGGTCATGGTGGCCAGAGATATTGTGAAACGAATTGAAAGCGAACTTGATTATCCGGGACAGATCAAGGTCAATGTGATCAGGGAGACCCGTACGGTTGAGTATGCAAAATGAGTACTGAAAACTTGTTACAGTTTTTTACCGTTAAGAAGCGTAGACTACGCTTCTTAACGTTTTTTTAGGGGGTTGCCCCAAATATAATGGGTATTCTGCAGAACTGGAATCCCCTCGATTTACAATGATTGGCGCCTTCCTCAGAAAGCGTCTCGGAAAGGGCGGAATTTTTTGAAAGTTTTTTTTATTGGTGACATATTTGCTAAACCAGGAAGGCAGTTGCTGAAAAACCAGCTTGAAAAGCTGAAAAGCCAGTATAATTGGGATGTCTGTATTGCGAACGGGGAAAACATCGCTGGCGGAAAAGGCATCAATTACAATACGGCGGATGAATTGTTCAACAGCGGTGTTGATGCGATTACCCTGGGAAATCATACCTGGTCGAGGAAAGAAATTTTCAATTTCATTTGCTCCAGTACAAGGATCGTTCGGCCAGCGAATTTTCCAAAGGGTGTACCCGGTAAAGGGAGACTGGTTATCGAAAAAAACGGTACAAAAGTCGGACTGTTGAACCTGATGGGGCGTGTATACATGGATCAACCCAGCGATTGCCCGTTTCAGGCCGCAGATAGGGAAATTGCCATATTGAAGCAGCAATGTGATATCATTATCATCGATTTACATGCCGAAGCCACCAGCGAAAAACTGGCGCTGGCCTACTATGTAGACGGGCGCGTCAGCGCTGTTCTTGGAACCCATACTCATGTGCAAACAGCCGATGAACGAATTTTATTAAACGGAACTGCATACATCACGGATGTAGGTATGACCGGACCATCTGAGGGGGTCATCGGTGTTGACAAAACTCAAATCATTCAGAAATTCGTTACTGGTCTTCCCTGCCGTTTTGAACCAGCGGAAGGCAACACAGCTTTGAATGCTGTTCTTTTGACAATTGACGATAAAACAGGGAAAGCACTTGAAATATTAAGAGTAAACCGGCAGACAAACGGTTTTTTTGAAAAGACCCTGCCGTAGGCTAAAAAGCAGCAGAACGGGAAAAATGAAATCGTGTATCGGAGATGATAAAATGGGATATCTGGAACAATATAAAAAATGGATTGAAAGTTCATACTTTGACACCGAGACCAAAGCTGAGCTTGCGTCGATAAAAAATAATGAAAAGGAAATTGAGGATCGGTTCTATAAGGATCTGGAATTTGGAACCGGAGGAATGCGGGGCGTGATCGGTGCAGGTACGAACCGTATCAACCGGTATGTGGTACGTAAAGCCGCACAGGGTCTTGCTAATTTTCTTATTCGTCAGAGAGAAACACCCCTTTCCATTGCGATTGCATATGATTCCAGACATAAATCACGTGAATTCGCTGAAGAGAGTGCAAGGGTTCTTGCTCGGAACGGTATCAAAAGTTATTTATTTGATGATTTAAGACCAACCCCTGAGCTATCGTTTGCTGTGAGGCATTTGCGCTGCAATGCGGGTATTGTGATTACTGCAAGCCACAATCCTAAGGAATACAATGGGTATAAGGTATATGGTGAGGATGGTGGCCAACTACCGCTGGAATTGTCCAATGCCGTTCTGGAAGAGGTAAACGCAATTCAGGATATCACCACCATCCAGGTGATGGATTTTGATATGGCGGTTAAACAAGGTTTGATTACGATCATCGGGGCGGATGTTGATGATGCATATATGTCCGCAATGAAAGCCTTGGTTGTAAACCGGGTGGATCAACATGTTATTGATAATTGCCGGATCATTTTTACACCAATCCACGGGGCGGGAAACAAGCCTGTTAGACGCATCCTCAAAGAAACCGGTTTTAACTGTGTCACTGTTGTGCCAGAGCAGGAATTACCCGATCCAAACTTTTCTACAGTTAAGTACCCAAATCCTGAAGAAAGAGCTGTTTTTGAACTGGCGATTGCCATGGCGAAGCAGCAGGATGTGGAGCTGATCATCGGGACAGATCCCGATTGCGATCGGGTTGGGATTGTTGTACGGGATGAGAGGGGCGAGTATGTAACATTAACAGGAAACCAGACGGGATGTCTTCTTTTGGATTACGTTCTTAACGGATTGCACGAACAGGGTAAACTGCCCCCAAATGGGTTTGTTATGAAAACCATTGTCACTACCGAGCTTGCCAGAAAAATAGCAGAAGCATATAAAGTCAAGCTTGTGGAGGTGTTAACCGGGTTTAAGTTTATCGGAGAGCAAATCCTGCTACGGGATGAGCGGGGCAGTGAGAAATTTATATTTGGCTTTGAAGAGAGCTATGGATATCTGGCAGGAACGTATGCAAGGGACAAGGATGCGGTGGTAGCTTCCATGCTGATTGCTGAAATGTTCGCATGGTATAAGTCCCGGGGCATGACATTATATGAAGGTGTTGTTGAACTGTATCAGAGATACGGATATGAACGGGAAGGTCTGGATTCATTTACCCTCAAAGGCAAAGAGGGGCTTGAAACGATCCAAAAGGCAATGGATGTTTTGAGAGAACAAAAAGCCGATTTGTTTGATAACATTGGCATTCACGCTGTTCGTGATTACCAGTCTGGCCTGCGTACCGTCATTAAGACGGGCAAGGAAGAAGCCATCCGGCTTCCCGAATCCAATGTTCTGTACTATGAAACCGAGAAAGGATTTTGGTTCTGCGTAAGGCCTTCGGGAACAGAACCGAAAATTAAAATATATTATGGCGTAACAGCTAGTTCTGAACAGGAATCCCAAAACGCTCTTGAACAGCTCAAAAGCAAAGTATTGTCCAGAATTAAACCCTTATTGGCATAGTTCAGGCAAATTGAAAACAAATTTAGCCGTGCAAATTTCATCTGCAAAGGCCATCGCTCCCATTTATGGGAGTTTTTTTTCGGGTCTGTTTTCCTGCTGATGGGGATAATATGATCTGAAAGAAGCATGACGGAATGTCAGGTTTCAGGTCCAAATATCCATTAAGGAGGGAAAAAATGAGCAATTCGTCTAAGGATAAAGCAATTGACGGCAAGGAAGAGCTGCAAATGGCCAATGACAGGCGTATTGAAGAGTTGATGAAAATTAATAACCGATATGTTCGTACCGAAAGACATCTGGAGCAGAATTCAGACATCTCCGATCCCGATAACCTGGAACACAGTGAAAGGATCCAGCAGGAGCGGCAACAACAGATGGATAATTTGAAAAACATCGTAGCATATGGAAAACATGAGCAGGAGGACCAAAAAGAGAATCTGCGTAAACGGCTTGAGTATACCGATGGATATATTAACCATAACGCAGACCATATGGATAAGGAAACCTTGGAAAGGACACTGGAGAAACAGGAGCATCGAAAAGAGCAGTTGGATTTCATGAATTAATGGATGTACCGTAGGCCTTCCAAACAAGTCCAAGAGTGAACGCCCTATCCAGGTCGCAAAATATATTTTTTAGCATTAACCACCCCGCAGAAGCAGACTGCGGGGTTTCGACGCACATCAAAACAGAGCCAAAAGTGGCCTAAAACAATCATTTATTTGCATTCATGAAAAAAGGCTATTTCGGAAGTTTAAAATATGTTACAATCATATTAAAAGCAGAAGATAAACTTATTGACATTCGGTAATATTGCAGTCAAAATAAGCCGATATTCTAAAAAAGACGAGCATTCTTGTATCATTTACCAACATAGATTTTTATGATACAAAAGAGATAACGGCTGTCCAGCTTTGCTTATTTTGCTATAGGGGGCAAGTGCGGGTGCGGAGGATAAAACTGGATCAAATTCAGGAAGGTACAATGCTTGCGAAAACGATCATGACATTGGAAGGGAAAATACTGCTCTCTTCCGGGGTGACATTGAACGCAGAGCACATAAAAAGGCTTCAGACGAACGGTATCACAGAAATATACATTGAAGATGAAATTTCAAAGGACATCCATGTACCTGATTTCATCAGAGATGAAATTACCACAGAAGCCAAACTCCTGGTAAAAAAAATGATGACCAATACTTCCATCAGGACTAGCATTGATGGTAGAAAGGTCATGGAAATTGTCGACAAAATTTTAGAGAGTATTCTGGCAAACGGTGATATTATCGCTAATTTATCCGACATTCGCTCGGTTGATGATTATACCTTTTCCCACAGTGTAAATGTCTGCATTTATTCTCTGGTTATTGGAATAGGCCTTGAGTACAGTAGCGATAGACTCCGTGAACTTGGAGTAGGCTCTCTGCTTCATGATATCGGTAAGGTAAGGATTCCGCAAAGCATTCTGAAAAAACCAGGTAAACTTACTCCGGATGAGTTTGATGAGATAAAAAGACATGCCTATTATGGTTATGAAATCCTGAAAAATACAAATGGGCTTAACATGACAGCCGCGTATATCGCATTGGAACACCATGAGCGCATTGACGGAAGCGGGTATCCATATCAGCTGAAAAAGAACAGCATTCATAAGGCAGCCAAAATTGTGGCTGTTTCTGATGTATATGATGCGCTGACATCCAACAGGGTATACCGGAAAAAAATGGCACCTCATGAAGTGATCGACTATATCACTTCTCGGGCCTTGCATTATTTTGACCCGGATATCGTCGACACCTTTATCCGGTATGTGGCATATTATCCAGTGGGAGCCGCAGTGATTTTGAATAACGGTGAGAAAGGGCTTGTTTCAAAATACAATAAACATGTCCCAACCTGCCCTGTTGTCAGGGTCGTCACGGGGGAAAACGGGAAAATGCTTTCCAAGCATAAGGAAATCGATTTAAGCGAGAATCCGAAATACTGGATTGTGAAGGTGTGGGATATATAGTGTTTGCCCATGTAAGGGTTAATTCCAGGTGTTCGAACGGATTATATGATATGGAGGAGACTATGCGGTTTATCGGAACAGCTATCGCAGATTTGGAGCAAGGAAATGTAATCAATGGCATATATATTCTTCGGAAGAAGGAACTCAAGGAAACCTCTGGGAAAAAGCTTTTTGCTGACCTGTTCTTTATCGATCAGACAGGCGAAATAAATGGAAAGATATGGGACATGGAGGAAGAGTTCTTTCAGACACTCACATTAAACCAGCTGTATTATATTAATGCGAAGGTGGATAGCTGGAAAGACAAGCTTCAGCTGAACATCAACAGAATGCGTCTGGCAGACCCCGACGATCAAAAGAAAATAGGCAGATTTGTACCTTCGGCTCCACTTCAAGCACAGGATATGATGGATGAGCTCTACAGATATGCGAATAGGATTCAGCATACAGAAATCAAGAAGCTTGTTTTGACTGTGCTGGAACGAAAGCAAGAGAAGCTGATGTATTACCCGGCTGCCCGGTCCCTGCACCATTCCATCCGAAGCGGGCTTCTCTACCACCTGGTTCGAATGTTGCGAACAGCAGAGAAGCTTAAGGACGTCTATACCGACATCAATACCGATTTGTTGTATGCCGGGGCACTGCTTCACGATCTTGCCAAAATCGGGGAGCTGGAATCAGATGTTTTAGGCTTTTCTGAATATTCCACAGAAGGGCAGTTATTGGGCCACCTTCTCATGGGTGTTAAGGAAATCGAAATAATCGGAAGAGAACTGGGAATATCGGATGAAGTCATCCTGGTTCTCCAGCATATGATCGCCAGCCATCATTATGAGCCGGAATACGGAAGCCCGAAAAAACCCATGTTTCTTGAAGCCGAATTGCTACACCACATCGATATGATAGATGCGCGGGTATACGATTATGAAAACTCACTGAAGAATGTAGAAAAGGGTCATTTTTCAGAGCCGGTTTGGTCTCTGGATAAACGCAGGCTATACAAGGTGAACCTGTAGCAGTGCAGTTTGTTTTTACGATGAACTTACGTGTTGGAGAATTTGTATTTTTGGAACCCTCTGTCAGAAGCAATTTTAGAACTTGGAACGTAATTGACAAAAAAATAAGGACTTCGTTAACATTTTTGGAAAGCTATATTCAAGCGGTGGATGTTTTTCGTAACCTATTCGTGTCCCTTAGGGCATGGGAACTTACGAGCATTTGATAAAAATGATGATTATAGAACATGATGTTATTAGTGAAACCTATCAGGAGTTGTCCTGAATGAAATATTTAAGTAATTGGGGGTTTATTATGAAATACTATGTAGATGCAAATGCTACGAAAGATGGAGATGGTTCCATTAAGAGACCATTCCGACGGATCAATGAAGCTGCGAAGCTGGCGCTTCCCGGGGATGAAGTACTGGTATCACCAGGGATTTACCGGGAATATGTAGATCCGGTTCATGCTGGCAGTGAAGATGCCCGTATCACTTATTCCAGTACTACACCTCTTGGTGCTGTGATCACAGGCGCGGAACAGATAAAAACCTGGCAGCATTACAAAGAAAATGTCTGGATATGCCGAATCGCAAACAGTTTTTTTGGCGATTACAATCCATATACAACTTTGGTATATGGAGATTGGTATTTCGCAGTACCGAATAAGCATACCGGCTGTGTTTACTTAAATGACAAAGCGATGTATGAAGCCATTACTCTAGAAGAGTGTGTCAAAGGCGATGTTTATGAATGCAGCTGGGTGCCGGAAGAATCAATTTATAAATGGTATACCGAACAGGATACAGATGCTGATGAAACAATCATTTATGCCAATTTTCAGGGCCTTGACCCAAATGAGGAAAATGTAGAGATTAACGTCCGCCGCAGGTGCTTTATGCCTTCTAAAACCGGCATTGGTTATCATACAGTCAGAGGATTTAAAATTGATAAAGCTGCCACAACTTGGGCACCACCTGCAGCTTTTCAGGATGGCATGATAGGCCCTCACTGGAGCAAAGGCTGGATCATTGAAGAGTGTGAGATTTCAAACAGCAAGTGTGCCGGCATTTCTCTGGGCAAGTATCTTGATCCTGACAACGAGCATTATTTTACAAATAAGCATGTAAAGAGCCCTACCCAGATGGAACGGGATGCGATTTGTCGTGGACAGTATCACGGATGGCTTAAAGAAAAAATCGGAAGCCATATCGTTCGCCGCTGTAACATTCACCACTGTGAACAGGGTGGCATCATCGGCCGTATGGGCGGTGTGTTTAGTATCATCGAGGACAACCATATCCACCATATCAATAACATGATGGAGCTTGGTGGAGCAGAAGTTGCAGGCATCAAAATGCATGCTGCTATTGATGTGCTCATACGCCGTAACCATATCCATCACTGCACGATGGGTATATGGTGTGACTGGGAAGCACAGGGTACACGCCTTACCCAGAACCTGCTGCATGACAACCAGAGACCGCCCTATGCTAAAAACCTTCCGGGGAGTATGATGTCTCAGGATATATTTGTAGAAGTCAGTCATGGTCCGACGCTGATCGATAACAACATTCTTCTCTCAGATGCCAGCATTCGTTTTGCAACACAGGGCGTGGCTTTGGTTCACAACCTTATCTGTGGTTCGCTAACCAGTGTTGGTGAAGGAACAGGCTCACGCTATACACCATATCACATTCCACATCGTACCGAAGTGATGGGCTTTATGACCATTCTTCATGGTGACAACCGTTTCTACAACAATATTTTCGTCCAGAAATGGCCTTCTGAAGACTATGAGGTCTATGGCGATGCAGAAGTTGTAAGCAGACGGGAAAACAGACTTGTCGGCACACACGTTTTCGATGATTATCCAACCTATGAAGAATGGATTGCGCAGTTTGATTTTACCCAGCGTCCAAACATGATGGCTTTAGAGCCTGCTCATGCTGGTCGTCTGCCGATCTGGAGCGAAGGGAATGTATACCTGAACGGTGCCAAACCATGGAAAAATGAAGTGAACGGTTTGTTTGTAAAAAACAATGATCAGGACACGAAAGTTGAACTGGTGGAAAAAGACGGTCACTATTATCTGAGCACAAATATATATGATTACATGAAAGATTTTAGTGTTCGAATGATTAACACCGAAGTTCTCGGAAAAGCCTTCGAACCAGAAGCATACTATGAAAATGCTGATGGAACACCAATACGTTTTGATACAGACTATTTTGGAAATCATCGTGGCGTTCATGTTATTCCGGGCCCGTTTGCAGCATCTTCAGATAGTATTAAATTTGAATCAAAAGAATAATCCTTTTGTTAAATGCTCCCAAGCCCTCGTGCCCTAAAGGCCACGAACTGACAAAGTACATTTTAGCCACGAGGGCAAAAAACACTAGCAGGGGATAAACGATACTTCAGTGGGGGTTACAGCCCCCACTGAAGTATCCAATTTGGGATTCCATTCATCAAATCACAAGCTAAACACTTTTCCATGATTATCCCCATGCTTCATAGTAGTAGCTTTCCTCAATTAACTCCTATTCAAGTCTTTTTAACTTTTCAAAGACGTTGTACAATATTTGGTTTTTGCATCTACCATATGATAGCTTCCTATTATCATTAAACTCATAAAGAAAACACTGGTTATTCCGATGCAGTTTGGCCCAGGCTTTCGGTTCAAAAAGACCCACTGTTCCGGCCAAAAAAAGGACCTGCATTATTGAATGCAAGTCCTCGCAACATAGCTGGTCGGAGTGACAGGATTTGAACCTGCGACCACTTGACCCCCAGTCAAGTGCGCTACCAAACTGCGCTACACCCCGGATGTGACATTAAGTATTATAAAGCATATTTCAAAAAATCACAAGGGCTTTCTGCGAAAAAGTCGATTTCCATAATCTATCCTTTCTTCATTCTCTTAATTCAAAGGCTGTTTGCCAGGAAAAATGATGACTAAAACAGGAGATACAAGTGCAATATATACCATGGATGAGTATATTAAGGGCATGTTTCACTGATTCCAGCGGTATCAGGGTTTGAGTTGTCATGAACGGCTTGATGGAAATAAGGCTCGCAAGAAATAAATGATGTTACGATTGGTGCCTGAAGAAAAAAGAGGAGGATGAGAATGGCGAAACAGATGAAAACAATGGATGGTAATGCTGCAGCAGCATATGCTTCCTATCTTTTCACAGAGGTTGCAGGAATCTATCCAATAACCCCTTCGTCTCCGATGGCGGAGCAGGTTGATGAATGGTCAGCCAATGGAGAGGAGAACATGTTTGATCAAACTGTTAAGGTGATCGAAATGCAATCAGAAGCTGGAGCTGCAGGTGTAGTACATGGTTCATTAGCTGCAGGAGCGCTCACCACAACCTATACTGCGTCTCAGGGGTTGCTTTTGATGATTCCGAATATGTATAAGATTTCAGGTGAGTTGCTGCCGGGTGTCTTTCACGTATCGGCACGTGCCATAGCCGCGCATGCGTTGTCCATATTTGGAGATCACCAGGATGTGATGGCCTGTCGCCAGACTGGGTTTGCCATGCTGGCTTCTTCCAATGTACAGGAAGTGATGGATCTGGGTGCAACTGCACATCTGTGTGCGATCAAATCCAGGGTTCCATTTCTGCATTTCTTTGATGGGTTCAGGACATCACACGAGCAGCAAAAAATTGAAATCCTGGACTATGAAGAACTGAAGAAGCTGGTGGATTATCAGGCGATCCAGGAATTCAGGGCCAGAGCGCTGAACCCTGAACATCCTGTGGTAAAAGGGACTGCCCAGAATCCGGATATCTATTTCCAAAACCGTGAAGTATCAAATCCATTTTATGCAACGGTTCCCGAAATCGTTAACGAGTACATGCAACAGATGAACAAGCTGACGGGTAGAGATTATAAACCTTTTAACTATCATGGTGCACCCGATGCAGAACGTGTTATCGTGGCAATGGGCTCTGTATGTGATTGTGTCGATGAGGTCGTGGATTACCTGTTATCAAAGGGAGAAAAGGTTGGAGCCATCCGGGTGCATTTGTACAGGCCGTTCTCCCATGAATACTTTTTAAAGGTGCTGCCCGAAACAACCAGGAAAATTGCAGTGCTTGACAGGACGAAAGAACCTGGTGCGAGGGGAGAACCATTATATCTGGATATTGTGAATCTGTTTTACCAGAAGTCTCATAAGCCAATCATAGTTGGTGGCCGATACGGGTTGGGTTCAAAGGATACGAGGCCAACGCAGATACTTGCGGTTTTCAGTAATC